>NZ_CP095743.1:15000-337673 GCF_022049065.2 Niallia sp. Man26 | reverse complement strand
GTATATATGACTCTAATTGTAACTTTTTTCGCAATTTAGTAATATGAACATCTACAGTCCTAGCATCCCCAAAATAATCCTGACCCCAAGCCAAATTAAGTAATTGCTCCCTAGATAAGGCTAAATTACAATTGTTAATTAATGCTTCTAAAAGCACAAACTCTTGGTTAGTCAGACTTACAGGTTCATTTTTTACAATAGTTATATGCTCATCCAGATCAATAATAGTACTGCCGATACTATATCTCCTTTTAACTGGTTTTGTACGTCGTAGTACTGCTTCTATTCTCGCAAGCAATTCAATTGATTCAAACGGTTTTACAATATAATCATCAGCACCTAGTTGTAACCCCTTAACCTTAAAAGAAATATTATCTTTTGCAGTAACAAATATAACCGGAATAG
This sequence comes from Niallia sp. Man26, assembly GCF_022049065.2. Classification (NCBI taxonomy): domain Bacteria; kingdom Bacillati; phylum Bacillota; class Bacilli; order Caryophanales; family Bacillaceae; genus Niallia; species Niallia sp. Man26. The sequence continues at coordinate 337,268 of NZ_CP095743.1, read as the reverse complement.
TACTAAACTTGTTTTGTTCTATAAGTGTAAACCCATCTACATATGGAATCATCACATCTAGCAAAATTAAATCTGGTTGCCAACTATATATAACTTCACTAGCCTCTTTTCCGTCAAACACCTGTTTACAATCATAGCCAACTAAATCCAAATTCATAAAGATTAAATTGTTAATTGCCTGATCATCTTCAATTATTAATATTTTTGCCATAACAATACCTACTTTCATTTAAGTTTCTGTTAATTAGCAGCAACCAGAATGTGAAATAATACACATACATTATATCGACAGTTATATTATGGAACAAGCATTAAAATAGTCGCATCCTAGGTATCAACAAAAAAGACTACCCCAATTCAGGAGTAGTCCATCTTTATAAAATTAATTATTATCTGTTTATGGTTAAACTCTCGTCCAAATCCCAACACTCTTAATTTCCTTATACTCAGGCTGCCAAACAGCATCAACAACAGCTTTTGGTACGTCATTGGAAATATCTGCTTTTGCGATACCTTCCTCTAGTGCAGCCTTAGCTACTTCAACAGCCACATAGATTGATACATCATGTAGTTTCTCAATTGACGGCAGCAATGACGAGCCTGGCTCAGTATTGTCGCACATCTCTGCTACAGCATTTGCAGCTGCTGCGAACATTCCTTTTGAGATTACTTGGGCTTTTGCAACAATCGCTCCAAGCCCTAGACCTGGAAATACAAATGCGTTATTAGACTGTCCGATTTCATAGGAAACACCGTTATATTCTACATTATCAAATGGGCTTCCTGTCGCAATTAACGCTTTGCCGTCTGTCCATTTAATTAAATCTTCTGGTATGGCTTCTGCAAGATGAGTCGGATTAGACATAGGCATGATGATTGGACGTTCAACATGCTTAGCCATCTCCCTCACTATTTCCTCTGTGAAGGCGCCAGCTTGACCGGAAGTACCGATAAGGATGGTAGGTTTTACTCTCTTCACTACTTCCATTAATGGAATGATTCCTTCCTCGTTTCTCTCCCAGCCCTCTACTTCCTCTCCTTCTCTTACGTAAGGAAGTTGGAATTTCAGGACATCCGGTGTTTCATCTGTCAGTAATCCTCGATAATCAATTGCCCAGAAACGGTCGTATGCTTCTTCTTCTGTCAATCCTTCAAGGACCATTGCATCTGCCATTTGGTCTGCGTTCCCGATCCCCGCAGCACCTGGTCCAAAGACAACAATACGCTGATCTTTCAGAGAAGTTTCTGTGACCTTTAATGCAGACATAACCGCTGCAAGCGTAACAGCACCTGTTCCTTGGATATCATCATTAAATGTAAGGATTTTGTCACCGTATTTTTCTAAAATATTTCGAGCATTTACATTGCCAAGATCCTCCCAATGGATAAGCACTTCTGGGAAGAATTTTCTGGCAGTCTGTACAAATAAATCAATGAATTTATCATAACGTTCACCGCGGACACGGGCGAACTTGTTACCAATATAGATAGGGTCGTCAATTAAAGATTGATTGTTTGTGCCAACATCCAATACGATTGGCAGGACGCGGCTTGGATCAATCCCAGCTGCCGCTGTATAAACAGCCAGTTTACCGATTGCAATATTAATACCGCCTACCCCTTGATCCCCGATTCCAAGGATACTTTCAGAGTCAGTGACAACGATTAAGTCTATGTCATTTTTTGAGACCCCAAGATTAGCAAATCCTTTTTCAACACCTTCAGGATGATCAATGGAAAGATATAATCCACCTGGGCGATGATAGCTATGAGAGTATGTCTGAATCGCTTCTCCGACAGTAGGTGTATAGATGATTGGAAGCATCTCTGCTAAATGATCTTTTAAAAGTCGGTAAAAAAGGACAACATTCCGATTATATAAATCATAAAGCAAACCGTTTTTGAAAAGATTTGTAGTCCGCATGGAATATTGCTCATAGGCTCTGTTAGCCTGTTCATCAAGGGTAAGCACGTGAGGCGGCAACAGGCCGTCAAGTCCAAGCTCTTCCCTTTCCTCTCTAGTAAATGCTGTTCCCTTATTGATAAAAGGATTAGACAGAACTTCTTTTCCTTTTAATGTTGTAATAATTACATTATCAGGCACGCTCATTATGGAAATCCTTCTTTCTATAGAAATTTAATATATTTTTTATCATGCAGCCTTTGTTATAAGCTTTTTAGCTTTTTTCTTTTCTGACCGTTTATATACATAGCTGACAATAATCGGACAAACGATTGCAGAAACAACACATGCTGCTGCAACTTGCGCAGTAGCTGCTGGTGCTATTGCAGAAAGTGTTGGATCTGCTGCCGCAACTACAGCTGGTGTCGCTACAGCGTTACCTGCAGTTGACCCTGTTGCTAAACCGACGATAGGATTTTCTTTGAATAATTTCAAAAGCAAGAAAGCACCAATTCCTGTAAATGAAGCGATTAATCCTAGTAGTAAGCCTGGACCACCCGCTTCTACAATTGTATTCAGATTCATGCCTGCCCCTAATGGGAAAGAGAAAAATGGGATTAATAATAACTTACTGCTTCCAAGAAACTTTCTCATATCCGGATCGATATTTCCTAAAATCATCCCAATTACGATAGGAATTAAAACGCCTACAAGTGCTTGAAAAGGAATAGAAGCAAGGCCGGATGCACCTAAAGCAACTAATGTGAAAAATGGACCATCTTTTAAAGAAAATAATGCGTATGCCCCTACATCTGTTTCGTCACCATAAGATGAAGCTAGTGAAGCATATAACCCACCGTTAGCGTTTAACAATGCTGCAAGGATAGCTAGTGGTGACAATCCTAGAATACCAGCCGGTCCAAAAACCATCGCTATAAAGATACCTAGACCTGCACCTACTATAAATTTACCAGATAATAAAATTGCACCTTTTTTAATCGCTTTTGGTGCTAGTTTAAAGTTAATTTGTGAACCAATTAAAAACATAAAACAAGCTAAAATAGTTGATGATGCCTCTTTACTGAATAATGCCGTTGTAAAATGCCCTATTTCTAAAAACTGTGGAAAAAAAGTGTTTGTTAGTACCCCTAAAAATAACGGAACTACCATCATTCCGCCTGGAATTTTATCGAGCGTCTTCTTAATTGGAATTTGCATATTTAATCCCCCTTGTCATTTTTATCATCATGTAAAAAATCCAAATTCCCTTTGCAATCGCGATAGTGAGATTGCAAATATTACTCCCCTTTGTTACGTGTACATCATATTCCCCTGTAAACCGTTTTCATAGTTTAATAAAGTTTAATAATTCTTTTTGTAAATAAAAAAAGTAAGCAGCTTTTCTAACTGCTTACAAAAAATTTTTAATTAAGTGTTCTTTAAATTGATTATATTCGTGCTGATACACAGGCCTTCCGACTGCTCCATAGATAACCTTAACCTCCAGGATTCCTGTATCCTTAAGAAAATTAAGATACTTTCTAGCAGAAACTCTTGAGATGCCTACAATATTTACAATGTCATCAGTCGAAAAAGGGTCTGCCTTTAATCGCTGAATGGCATCCCATACTTGCTTTAACGTATCCTTCGCTAACCCCTTTGGCAGCTCCTCTGCGATGACATGTTCATCTCTGTGCAAAAGTAAGGAATCCAGCTCCTGCTGACTTACTGAATCTTGCTTATCAATTAACCGAGTTTGTTCAAGATAGGTAGTAAGTGCCGTGTTAAACCGGTCAAACTCAAACGGCTTGATTAAATAGTCGACAATCCCATATCTTAATGCCCTCTTTATTCGATCAAGATCGGATGCAGCAGAAATGATGATCACATCAATTTCAAGTTCATTTTTCCGCAGATGTGCTAATAATTCAATCCCAAGCTTTCCCGGCATAAAAATATCCAAAAGGATAAGCTGGATTTCTTCTGTATTTAGTAATTGTATAGCTTCATCAACTGATGTAGCTGTTGCCGCTAATCGGAACCCTTCAATTTTGGCAAGATATCGTTTATTAATTTGTGCTACCATCGGGTCATCTTCAACGATCATTACATTAATCAATTCTCTTTATCCTCCTCTTGATATGATATATACACAGCAAAACTCGTTCCCTTTCCTGGCTTGGACGAAATAATCAGTTCTCCTTCCAGCCTTTCAATTGCTTGCGCCAAAAGGTATAATCCGTATCCGCGGTTATTTCCTTTAGTAGAAAAGCCTTTATCTAGGATTTTGTTTTGGAGTGAATTCGTCATTCCCATTCCTGTGTCTTTAACCTCGATTGTTAAAATATCCTCTGCATAATCCAGTTTAAGATGGACCTTTTTATTTATACTGTTTGCAATAGCCTCTATTGCATTATCCAAAAGATTGCCAATAATCGTAATCAGCTCATGTGTAATTTCCGAGTTTGCCGGCTTCGGCAGCTTATTGGCACAATCAAATGCAAAGGAAACTCCTGATTCTCTTGCAAAGCTTAGCTTCCCAATCAGAAAACCAGCAAGCACAGGATCTTGGACTTTCCTTGTCACAAAGTCCATTTCCGTTTCCCGATGATTAACCGTTTCACTTACATAATCAGCAAGTGTATCATATTGTTCCGTTCTGACAAGACCTAAGATAACATGGAGCTTATTCATAAATTCATGAGCTTGAGCACGGAGAGCATCCGCATAATTACGGACACCTGTCAGCTGTTCAGCCAGATGCTGGACCTCTGTTTTATCCCGAAATGTAGCGATGGCTCCTACAGCCTGATTTCCAACAACGACCGGTACCCGGTTTACTAAAATAGTAACCCCCTGCAGGTTCTGTTCTTGATCGAGCTCTGTTTCACCTGATTTGATAATGCGAGTTAACCGGGTTTCTGGCAAGTAATCCTCAATATTTATCCCCATTGGCTCTTCCTCAAGACCTGCCTTTTTAAAAAGCTTACTCGCTGCCTTGTTAACAAGGGTGATTTTTCCTTCCTGGTCAATGGCTATAATGCCCTCACGTACAGACTGAAGCATAGAACTGCGCTCTTCAAGCAGCTTCGCAATAACAAACGGCTCAAGTCCTAAAAGGATTTTTTTAATATACCTTGCTAGAACGACCGCACCAATTATTCCAATCATAAGTCCGATTAACGTCCCCAAAACAATTCCCATCCGTCCTTTATCAACAGCCTCTGTAACACTTTTCAAAGAAATCCCGACAGCAACCGCTCCAATTTGTTTGCCCTGTGCATCCTTTATTGGGGTAAATGCCCTCATAGATTTACCGAGCGTTCCTTTTGAAATGGAAACATACTCCTCCCCTTTAAGAACAGGGCCTTCATCTCCCCCAAAGAAATGCTTACCCACCTTACTAGACTCCGGGTGAGACAGCCGAATTCCCTTCATATTCATAACAACAACAAAGTTCACATTCGTTTTGTCTTTTATTACATTAGCAAATTCCTGTAATTCCGCTTGATTAGCTTGTCCTTCAAGAGTCTTGATTACAGCTGGAGTAACCGCCATTGTCCTTGCAACATCCAGCGCCTTTTCTTTCTGTGTCTCTTCTACACTGGAAGTAATACTTTTACTTATAAGCAAGTCGGTTATCCCAAGTGATAACGCAACCACAATACATACAAAAATAATTATGATAGCTTGTAAACTAAGTTTGCCCTTTTTCATAAATTCCTCCAAGTTTATCGAAGTTTCAACATGTATCCAAAAAGCAAAGACTGCTAAACACCTATTACTTAATTAATCATCTTAGCTATATCCGTAAATATGTTTGATTGATATTTATTAAACGCTTTCATTCAAATAGTTTATAATTATCCCATTTTATTATAGTACTTGAAACAAGCAGGGCGATTTATGTAATTAAAAAAAGTATCCATTGGGATAGTAACGCAAAAAAACCCCACTTCTTTAAAAAAAGAAGTGGGGTTTAGTATTAGGTAAAATAGTTGCAACTATTTATCAGATGTTAGGCGTAAACGGCCTTACATCATGCCGCCCATTCCACCCATGCCGCCCATATCAGGCATTGCAGCGCTACCTGCTGGTTCTGGCTTGTCAGCAACTACTGCTTCTGTTGTTAAGAACATAGCAGCAACGCTTCCTGCGTTTTGAAGCGCAGAACGAGTAACTTTAGTTGGATCAACAATACCAGCTTCGATCATGTTAACCCATTGACCGTTAGCAGCGTTGAATCCTGTTCCAACTGCTTCGTTTTTAAGGCGCTCAACGATAACTGATCCTTCAAGACCTGCGTTGTGAGCAATTTGACGAACCGGCTCTTCGATTGCGCGAAGAACGATGTTGATACCAGTAGCTTCGTCGCCTTCTGCTTCAATAGAAGCAACTTTGTTGTATACGTTTAGAAGTGCAGTACCACCACCAGCTACAATACCTTCTTCAACTGCAGCACGAGTAGAGTTCAATGCATCTTCAATGCGCAATTTGCGCTCTTTTAATTCTGTTTCAGTCGCAGCGCCGACTTTTACGACAGCAACTCCGCCTGCAAGTTTAGCAAGACGCTCTTGCAATTTCTCACGGTCGAATTCAGAAGTAGTTTCTTCTAATTGAGCGCGGATTTGGTTGATGCGTGATGCGATGTTTGCTGAATCTCCAGCACCTTCTACAATTGTTGTGTTTTCTTTCGTAACAACAACTTTCGCAGCGCGGCCTAATGATTCGATTGTTGCAGATTTAAGATCTAAGCCAAGATCTTCTGTAATAACCTCTCCGCCAGTCAATACAGCGATATCTTCTAGCATTGCTTTGCGGCGATCACCAAAGCCTGGTGCTTTAACAGCAACAGCTGTGAAAGTTCCGCGAAGTTTGTTCACTACCAATGTAGCGTTTGCTTCACCTTCTACATCTTCAGCTACGATCAATAATGGCTTGCCTTGTTGAACTACTTGCTCAAGCACTGGCAGGATTTCTTGAATGTTAGAAATCTTTTTGTCAGTGATTAAGATGTATGGGTTGTCAAGAACAGCTTCCATTTTATCTGAATCAGTTACCATGTAAGGAGATACGTATCCGCGGTCGAATTGCATACCTTCTACTACATCTAATTCAGTTGTGAAGCCTTTAGATTCTTCAATTGTGATTACACCGTCGTTGCCAACGCGTTCCATAGCTTCTGCGATCAATTGGCCAACTTCTTCGTCAGCAGCAGAGATAGCAGCTACTTGTGCGATAGAAGCTTTGCCTTCGATTGGTTTTGAGATAGCCTTCAACTCTTCAATAGCAGTTGAAATCGCTTTGTCCATCCCTTTGCGGATACCCATTGGGTTTGCACCAGCAGTTACGTTTTTAAGTCCTTCACGGATCATCGCTTGTGCCAATACTGTAGCAGTTGTTGTACCGTCCCCAGCAACATCGTTTGTTTTGCTTGCAACTTCAGCTACAAGTTTAGCACCCATATTTTCAAATGCATCTTCCAACTCGATTTCTTTTGCGATAGTAACACCGTCATTTGTAATTAGCGGTGAACCGTATTTTTTTTCAAGCACGACATTGCGTCCTTTAGGTCCAAGTGTTACTTTAACTGCATCAGCAAGTGCATCTACACCACGAAGCATAGAGCGGCGCGCTTCTTCACTAAATTTAATATCTTTAGCCATTTTAAAAAACCTCCTCAAGAATTTATGTTATTTCTTATATATTAATTTCAAATTATTGTACGATTGCCAAAATGTCGCTTTCGCGAAGGATTAAATATTCTTTCCCTTCATATTTAACTTCAGTTCCAGAATATTTTGAGAAGATAATTACATCATCAACAGATACATCAAGTGCAGCACGCTCTCCATTGTCTAGAACACGGCCGTTACCAACTGCTACTACTTTGCCTTCTTGCGGCTTTTCCTTAGCAGAGTCAGGTAGCACGATGCCACTTGCAGTTTTTTCTTCTGTTTCAACAAGCTCAATAACAATACGATCTCCTAATGGCTTTAACAAGTGAAACAACCTCCTCAAATAATATGTAAATTTATTATTATTAGCACTCATCACTCTTGAGTGCTAACACAATTATTATATTAATTAATCTTTTTATAATTTGCAAGAGACAAGCCTTAGATTTTACAAAAAATTATACTGCCCTGTACACGCCTTTAAGAAGTATACACTCTTTCTTCGACTTTATTCATAAAATCTCCTCTTTTTTAATGTGTTCTATTTGAGTAAGCACGCACTTATTAGTAGAATGAATAGTATGTGTATTACTAATTCTAATCATGTTTGTGCAAAAGACAGCATTTGCTGAATGCGAAGAATACTAATGCTCAAAAGTTTATATGATTAATTTATATATTAGAATATCGAAAAGGAGTACGATATCTTGAAAAAAGAATATTGGATTATTGTAATATCGTATATTGCTATGCAATTATCTACCTTAATTGGCGTTCCGATTGTCATGTTTTTCGGCAACCTTATGGGATATGATTCTGCAGAGCTTGGCATGGCTTCTGTCGTTATTTGGCTGATTTTCAGCTTCCTTGTCACATTGCTCGTTGTTCTTTTCCTGCTTCGCCATGAGATGAGGAATCCGCTCCGCGAAAATCCCGCAAGCATCCCTGCAAGCATTGGCTGGGCAGTGGCAGGTATCTTTCTTTCCTTAGTTGCTCAATCAATAGCCGGTTCAATCGAAATGGCATTAGGAATTGAACAAGAATCAGAAAATACACAGCAGCTTATGACCTTTGTTGAGTATTCTCCGCTTGTGATTATAGTTATCAGCGTTGTCGGTCCAATCTTAGAAGAAATCATTTTTCGGAAAATCATATTCGGGGTACTCTATAAACGACTAGGTTTTTTCCTGTCTGCATTGATCAGTTCTCTTGTCTTTGCAGCAGCACACATGGAATTTGTACATATCTTGCTGTACGCCAGCATGGGTTTCACCTTTGCTTTCCTTTATGTAAGAACAAAAAGAATCTGGGTTCCTATTTTTGCTCATGTGTCAATGAACACACTGGTCGTCATCATCCAGTTTAATCTGGATGCCATCCAGGAATGGCAGCGAAATATGGAGAACATTTCACAATTTATTGGAGGATTTTTATGAGGAAATCAGCATTACTCTCTGGAATACTTTATTTAATACTTGGTGCTTTATTTACCTATTTTGCTGTTCAATCAGTCCGTGATCATGGAGGATGGGGCTTCTTCTCCTATATACTTGTCATACTGGCGACATTTGATATAGGCACTGGAATCCGGCTCATTTCCTTCCATTTTATGATTAAAAAGGCTACCCGCAAAAATCAGGAGAGATAATGCCATATATAATAAAAAAAGCAATTATAAATGGAAGCATTTATAATTGCTTTTTTGTGGCTCATTCCTCTTCCGCTTCATCTGCTGGAGTCGGATAGTGTTTAAGGAAGTAGACTAGAGATTGAAGTTCAACAGCCAAGTCGATATGATGAATTCGTACACTAGCAGGCACAGTCAGCCGAGCTGGTGTAAAGTTCAGAATGCCTTTAATAGAGCAGTCTATTAAACGATCAGTAATCGTTTGGGCAACTGCTGCCGGAACAGTTAAGATGGCAACCTGGATATCATGCTCTAAAATGACCTTCTCCAAATCATCCATATGATGGATATCTACCTCTCCAATTGACGTTCCTGTCTTATCTTCTGCAATATCAAATGCCACTTCTATTTTTGTATTGTTGTTTTTCAAGAAGTTATAGTTTAAGAAGGCAACCCCTAAATTACCCACACCAATCAGGGCAACCTTCGTCAGCTCATCTTGGTCCAATGTCTTCCGGAAAAAGGAAAGCAGGTAGTTTACATTATATCCGTAACCCTTTTTCCCTAATGCTCCAAAATACGAGAAGTCCCTTCTGATGGTAGCTGAATCTACCTTAACTGCCTCACTTAATTCGGCAGATGAAACCCTTTGTTTCCCTGAAGAATGTAAATTTTTTAAGAAGCGATAATATAAAGGCAACCGCTTAGCAGTAGCTTGCGGTATCTTCATTATCTCATTGCTCATTGTAATCCCCTACCTGTAATTAATAATACATCTATCTTTCCTGATAAACTTTAAACCCTCTTGTATGGACCATTGATACCGCCTGATTTTTCAAGCAAGTAAGTTTCGCCGATGACCATTCCTTTATCAATGCTTTTACACATATCATAAATCGTTAATGCCGTGACGGATGCTGCAGTCAGTGCTTCCATTTCCACGCCGGTGCTCCCAATCGTCTTTGCTGATACTTCTATTACTAAACGGTAAGCTTCTTGTTCTTGTCCTTCTTCTTCCCAACGAAAAGAAATATCGACCCCTTTCAAAGAGATGGGATGGCACATCGGTATTAAGTCAGATGTTTTCTTTGCTGCCATGATGCCTGCTACTTGGGCGACAGCCAAAACATCTCCTTTTTTTATCGTATTATGGATGATGCTGTCGTATATATATTTATTTACTATAATGCTTGAGTGGGCAACTGCTATGCGAGCGGTTTCGCTTTTTTCGCTTATATCAACCATTTTCGCTCGGCCCTCATCATTAAAGTGTGTAAAACTCTTCATTTTTAACACCTCTAAGCAAATCATACACTATTTTCCTTCTAAAGTGTATCATTAAAGAATTTTCACTGCCTGCGATTGCCTTTATTGCGGTTTCCCACGTATATAAGTTACACTTGATATACATACATTCTGAGGTGAATTACGCAATGATACTATTACAAGTGAATCAACTTTCCAAATACTTTGGAGCTGAAATTATCTTATCCAATATAAAATTAGAAGTGCAAACAAGAGATAGAATCGCGTTAGTAGGCCGAAACGGTGCTGGAAAATCGACATTGCTAAAGATGATCGCTGGCCACCTTTCATATGAAACTGGGGAAATCATTAAACCAAAAAATGTAGAAATAGGTTATCTTGCTCAGAATACAGGGCTCGAATCTAATCTGTCCATTTGGGATGAGATGTTGACCGTATTTAAAGGCCTTCAGCAGCAGGAAGCAGAGCTAAGAAAGCTGGAACAGCAGATGGCAGACCCTGACATAAGCAGCCAACCGGAAAGATTCGAAAAGATATTGAAGGAATATGATACTCTTCAATATAACTTTAAGGAAAATGGCGGTTATCAGTATGAAGCTGATATTCGTTCTGTACTTCATGGTTTGAACTTCGGTTCCTTTGATTACAGCACAAAAATATCTACATTAAGCGGCGGACAAAAGACAAGACTTGCCTTAGCAAAGCTTTTGCTGACAACCCCTGAAATTTTAATTTTGGATGAGCCGACTAACCATTTGGATATTGAGACCCTATCATGGCTGGAACAATATTTGCAAGGCTACGATGGTGCTGTCTTAATTGTTTCCCATGACCGCTACTTCCTTGATAAAGTTGTAACCCAAATATATGAACTTTCCAGAACCAATATCCAAAAGTTCAATGGTAACTACAGCTCTTACCTTCAGCAAAAAGCTGAGAATTACGAAAGAGATATGAAGGTATATGAAAAGCAGCAAGAAGAGATTGCTAAGCTAGAAACATTTATTCAAAAGAATCTTGCTAGAGCATCGACAACAAAAAGAGCTCAAAGCAGAAGAAAAACACTGGATCGAATGGACCGTCTTGAGCGTCCTGATGGTGATGAAAAGTCAGCTTCTTTCGGATTCCAAATTGAGAAGCAATCCGGCAATGATGTGTTAAAGGTGCAGGATCTTGCGATTGGTTACGAGGGAAACACTGTTTCTGAACATATCTCTTTCCAATTAACCAGAGGAGACAGTGTTGCTTTAGTGGGACCTAACGGTGTCGGTAAATCAACATTACTAAAAACAATTATCTCAAAAATAGACAAGCATGCAGGCGCAACAGCTTGGGGAACAAATGTCATGGTTGGTTATTATGACCAAGAGCAAGCAGAACTCCATTCGAACAAGAGAGTATTAAATGAATTGTGGGATGAGTTCCCACTAAGACCTGAAAAAGAAATTAGAACCGTTCTAGGTAATTTTCTCTTCTCAGGAGACGATGTACTAAAGATTGTCAATTCACTGAGCGGCGGGGAAAAGGCTAGACTTGCTCTTGCAAAGCTTATGATGGAAAAGCCAAATGTACTGATTTTAGATGAGCCAACAAACCATCTTGATCTAGACAGCAAAGAAGTGCTTGAAAATGCTTTAATTGATTATCCTGGTACTCTATTATTCGTTTCCCATGACCGTTATTTCATTAACCGAATTGCTACAAAAGTAATTGAGCTTCAACAGGAAGGTTCAACGGAATATCTTGGAGACTATGACTATTATGTAGACAAGAAACTCGAACAAGAAGAGTTGCTGGCAATGGAAACAGCCGTTTCCAATTCTGCTCCTGCTGTTGATAATACTGAAAAAACATCTTATCAACAAGATAAGGAAGCTAAGAAAGCAGAACGGCAGCGCATGCGCAGAATTGAAGAAATTGAAAAAACAATCGAAAGCTTGGAACAAAAGGTAGCAGATCATGAGGAAAAGCTCTGTGAGCCTGACATCTTCCAAGACCATGAAAAGGTATTTGCACTGAACAAAGAACTAGAAGAATTTAAAAGCGAAATCGACAACCTTATGGATGAGTGGACTGAATTGTCAGATAAGTAAAAAGTACTGGGCAGTGATTTGCCCAGTACTTTTTTTCCACATATTTATCCACATAAAAATAGTTATTAAACTAGCTTTCCACAGATTTATTCACATTATCCACAATTTCTATTGATTTTACTCACATTATCCACAGTGTTGTGGACATTTCTGTTTATATCCTAAAATAAAACCCCTGTTTTTCAACAGGGATTTAGACCTATACCTATTTCTAGTTGTGGATAGTAATATCCAAGCCAGGATTTCCATTTAAATCAGAGAAAGCTCTTTGTCCCTTCTCATAGAAAACTGTTCCTGCAGCAGCAATCATCGCAGCATTATCTGTACATAAAGATAATGGCGGTATTGTCAGTCTGACATCATTAAGGCTTGAAAATTTCTTTTCCAACGCAGACCTTAATCCTTTATTTGCAGCTACTCCGCCTGCTAGGACTACTTGTTTTACTTTATACTCTTTTGCTGCGTCAAAGGCTTTTGTTGTCAGCACATCAATGACACTTTCCTGGAAACTTGCCGCCAAATCTTCTGGCTTTATGGTTTCTCCTCGCTGTTCAGCATTATGAACCGTGTTGATAACTGCTGATTTCAGCCCGCTGAAACTAAAGTCATAACTGCCTTCTAGCCATGCACGCGGCAACTTAATTGATGGCTTTCCTTCTGCGGCAAGCCTGTCAATATGAGGTCCTCCTGGGTACGGCAGATTTAGCGTTCTTGCTACTTTATCATATGCTTCTCCTGCTGCATCATCCCTTGTCTCACCAATTACTTCAAAATGACCATGCTCCTTCATATAGACAAGCTCTGTATGTCCCCCTGAGACTACTAGAGATAACAGCGGGAATTCTAACTTATCCACAAGCTGATTCGCATAAATATGACCAGCAATATGATGAACACCAACAAGAGGAATGCCATGTGCAAAGCTGATTGCCTTAGCAGCATTAACACCAACAAGCAAAGCACCGACAAGTCCAGGTCCTTCTGTGACAGCAATTGCATCTAAATTTTCATAAGAAACATCAGCAGTGCGCAGTGCTTCTTCAATGACCAATGTTATTTGTTCAACATGATGCCTAGAAGCAATCTCTGGGACAACACCGCCAAATCTTTTATGGCTTTCGATTTGTGAAGCAACAACATTCGATAAGATTTCCGTTCCATTTTTAACGATGGATACAGCTGTTTCATCACAGCTTGTTTCCATTCCCATTATTAATACATCTTTTATCATTATATTTTCACCCACATTACTAAAGCATCTTCTTGATTATCGGTATAATAATTCTTTCTGATAGCGCCGCTTTGGAAACCAAGCTTTTTGTACAAGTTTTGAGCAACTATATTTGTCACCCTTACTTCCAATGTCATAGACTTAGCTTCCTGCTTTTTCGCTTCTTCCATCATTGCTCTTAATAGTTTTTCTCCAAGCTTTTGCCCCCGGAAATCAGGCAATATGGCAATATTAGTTATATGAACCTCATCTATAACAATCCATGCTCCAATATAACCAACCAACTGTTCGCCATGTTCTATAACTATATACTTGGCAAACCGATTCTTTGTCAGCTCATTAAAAAAGGCCTCTTTACTCCATGGTGTGCTAAAAGAAAGTGTTTCAACCATGTGTACCTTATCTATATCCCCAATCGTCATATCCCGAAAAAGATAATCCTCCATGATACCTACTCTCTTCCTTTTTACTCTTTATTATTTGCCTTAAGCCAATTCGCTTCTGCCTCAGCCAAACGAATATAATTTGGAGTAAACGGATGAACCTCTTCTGCTTCCCTCGTTTGCCCCAATCTCGCCAGCACTGCCGGTCTTGGATTAAAGTCAGCATAATCAGCAAATACAGCAATATCTTTTAGTTCAGCTTCAAGCAGCTCTTTATGGATAGACAGATCATTACCTGTAAATAAAACCTTGCCTTGCTCATCTCGTAACCGGCTAACCCAATCCTTTGCCAGAATAAGCTGGTCTTTTTCCAGCTGTTCTACTGCTCCATCTGAAAACTTGTACAGCCCTGTATAAATTTGCCCCCTTCTTGCATCAAACAATGGACTTACACTGCCAGGAAAATATCGGCCTGCACTTGCTGCCAATACCTCAAGGCTCGAAACACCAACAAGAGGAATATTTAATGTCCAAGCAAGAGTCTTCGCAATTGTGACTCCTATTCGGACACCTGTGTAAGAACCAGGACCTTTAGCAACCACTATCTTTGTTAAATCAGCTGGTTTCACGTCACATTCCTTCATCAGCATCTCTACTGCCGGCATTGCCCTGACAGAATGATTCTTTTTTAAATTCGTAATATATTCTCCAATTACTTTATCTTGGTCCATAATGGCAATTCCCAATACAAGATTGGAAGTATCAATTGCTAGTATTTTCATTTCATTAACTCCTTACATACTTGCACATATCTAGACCCATAGGGGGTTAGCACAATTTCTCTTCCTGTTTCATTTTTATAATGAATACTTATGTTTAAATACTCTTCAGGCAGCTGTTCCCCTATTAAGTGTGCCCATTCTACCACTGTAACTCCATTGCCATGAAAATACTCATCAAAACCAAGGTCTTCAAAGGCATCCTCGACACGATAAACATCCATATGATAAAGCGGAAGCCTGCCCGCATACTCCTTAATAATTGTAAAGGTTGGGCTGTTTACTGTTTTTGTAATGCCTAGCCCTTTAGCAAGTCCCTTTGTGAAGGTTGTTTTTCCTGCACCTAAGTCTCCTTCTAATGTCAGTACATCACCTTGATCCAAAAGCTCAGCAAGTCTTTCAGCAAAAGCCATTGTCTCATCAGCTTTATTTGTTGTCCACATATATTTATCCATAAAACTCACCCAGTTTGTCCTATATTATTTTTAGCCTATCTTCATTATATAGATAGTGCTAGAACTTTCCTAATAAATACAGCATGTTTCTTTTTCTAAAAAAAAATCCTTAGGTTAGACCCTAAGGATTTTCTGCTTTGATTGCGGGGACAGGATTTGAACCTGCGACCTTCGGGTTATGAGCCCGACGAGCTACCAGACTGCTCCACCCCGCGACGGTAATATTAAATATGCCTGGCGACGTCCTACTCTCACAGGGGGAGAGCCCCCAACTACCATCGGCGCTGAGAAGCTTAACTTCCGTGTTCGGTATGGGAACGGGTGTGACCTTCTCGCTATCGCCACCAGACTATTTGTATTTTGAGAGTTATTCCCTCAAAACTAGATTATGTTGTAAGAAGAAAGAATGAGTAATCATTCATGTCCAGCTGCAGAAGCCAAATCGTACGGCTGTTTCACTCACTCGTGCACAGTCTTGCGACTGCTTCTCGTGCGCTCCAACATCCTATCGATTTAAGCTGTTCTTTTAGCTTTTCGTTTTAGTTAAGTCCTCGATCTATTAGTATTTGTCAGCTCCACGTGTCACCACGCTTCCACCTCAAACCTATCAACCTGATCATCTTTCAGGGATCTTACTAGCTTACGCTATGGGAAATCTCATCTTGAGGGGGGCTTCATGCTTAGATGCTTTCAGCACTTATCCCTTCCGCACATAGCTACCCAGCTATGCCTTTGGCAAGACAACTGGTACACCAGCGGTGCGTCCATCCCGGTCCTCTCGTACTAAGGACAGCTCCTCTCAAATTTCCTACGCCCACGACGGATAGGGACCGAACTGTCTCACGACGTTCTGAACCCAGCTCGCGTACCGCTTTAATGGGCGAACAGCCCAACCCTTGGGACCGACTACAGCCCCAGGATGCGATGAGCCGACATCGAGGTGCCAAACCTCCCCGTCGATGTGGACTCTTGGGGGAGATAAGCCTGTTATCCCCGGGGTAGCTTTTATCCGTTGAGCGATGGCCCTTCCATGCGGAACCACCGGATCACTAAGCCCGACTTTCGTCCCTGCTCGACTTGTAGGTCTCGCAGTCAAGCTCCCTTGTGCCTTTACACTCTACGAATGATTTCCAACCATTCTGAGGGAACCTTTGGGCGCCTCCGTTACTTTTTAGGAGGCGACCGCCCCAGTCAAACTGCCCACCTGACACTGTCTCCCACCCCGATAAGGGGTGCGGGTTAGAATGTCAATACAGCCAGGGTAGTATCCCACCAATGCCTCCACCGAAGCTGGCGCTCCGGCTTCCAAGGCTCCTACCTATCCTGTACAAGCTGTACCAAAATTCAATATCAGGCTACAGTAAAGCTCCACGGGGTCTTTCCGTCCTGTCGCGGGTAACCTGCATCTTCACAGGTACTATAATTTCACCGAGTCTCTCGTTGAGACAGTGCCCAGATCGTTACACCTTTCGTGCGGGTCGGAACTTACCCGACAAGGAATTTCGCTACCTTAGGACCGTTATAGTTACGGCCGCCGTTTACTGGGGCTTCAATTCAGAGCTTCGCGCGAACGCTAACCCCTCCTCTTAACCTTCCAGCACCGGGCAGGTGTCAGCCCCTATACTTCGCCTTACGGCTTCGCAGAGACCTGTGTTTTTGCTAAACAGTCGCCTGGGCCTATTCACTGCGGCTCTCTCGGGCTTGCACCCAAAAGAGCACCCCTTCTCCCGAAGTTACGGGGTCATTTTGCCGAGTTCCTTAACGAGAGTTCTCTCGCTCACCTTAGGATTCTCTCCTCGCCTACCTGTGTCGGTTTGCGGTACGGGCACCTTGAATCTCGCTAGAGGCTTTTCTTGGCAGTGTGGAATCAGGAACTTCGGTACTATATTTCCCTCGCCGTCACAGCTCCGCCTTCACGGTAATGGGATTTGCCTCATTACCAGCCTAACTGCTTGGACGTGCTAATCCAACAGCACGCTTACCCTATCCTCCTGCGTCCCCCCATCGCTCAAACGATTCATAAGGTGGTACAGGAATATCAACCTGTTGTCCATCGCCTACGCTCTTCAGCCTCGGCTTAGGTCCCGACTAACCCTGAGTGGACGAGCCTTCCTCAGGAAACCTTAGGCATTCGGTGGATGAGATTCTCACTCATCTTTCGCTACTCATACCGGCATTCTCACTTCTAAGCGCTCCACCAGTCCTTACGGTCTAGCTTCAACGCCCTTAGAACGCTCTCCTACCACTGACATCGTAGATGTCAATCCACAGCTTCGGTGATACGTTTAGCCCCGGTACATTTTCGGCGCAGAGTCACTCGACCAGTGAGCTATTACGCACTCTTTAAATGGTGGCTGCTTCTAAGCCAACATCCTGGTTGTCTAAGCAACTCCACATCCTTTTCCACTTAACGTATACTTTGGGACCTTAGCTGGTGGTCTGGGCTGTTTCCCTCTTGACTACGGATCTTATCACTCGCAGTCTGACTCCCAAGGATAAGTATTTGGCATTCGGAGTTTGTCTGAATTCGGTAACCCGATGGGGGCCCCTAGTCCAAACAGTGCTCTACCTCCAATACTCTTACCTTGAGGCTAGCCCTAAAGCTATTTCGGAGAGAACCAGCTATCTCCAAGTTCGATTGGAATTTCTCCGCTACCCACACCTCATCCCCGCACTTTTCAACGTGCGTGGGTTCGGGCCTCCATCCAGTGTTACCTGGACTTCACCCTGGACATGGGTAGATCACCTGGTTTCGGGTCTACGACCACATACTATTACGCCCTATTCAGACTCGCTTTCGCTGCGGCTCCGTCTCTTCAACTTAACCTCGCATGTAATCGTAACTCGCCGGTTCATTCTACAAAAGGCACGCTATCACCCATTAATGGGCTCTAACTACTTGTAGGCACACGGTTTCAGGATCTATTTCACTCCCCTTCCGGGGTGCTTTTCACCTTTCCCTCACGGTACTGGTTCACTATCGGTCACTAGGGAGTATTTAGCCTTGGGAGATGGTCCTCCCTGCTTCCGACGGGATTTCACGTGTCCCGCCGTACTCAGGATCCACTCAGGAGGGAACGAAGTTTCGACTACAGGGTTTTTACCTTCTATGACTGGCCTTTCCAGACCTATTCATCTACCCCGTTCCTTTGTAACTCCATGTAGAGTGTCCTACAACCCCAAGAGGCAAGCCTCTTGGTTTGGGCTAATCCCGTTTCGCTCGCCGCTACTCAGGGAATCGCGTTTGCTTTCTCTTCCTCCGGGTACTTAGATGTTTCAGTTCCCCGGGTCTGCCTTCTGTTACTCTATGTATTCAAGTAACGATACTATCCCATTACGGATAGTGGGTTCCCCCATTCGGAAATCTCCGGATCAAAGCTTACTTACAGCTCCCCGAAGCATATCGGTGTTAGTACCGTCCTTCATCGGCTCCTAGTGCCAAGGCATCCACCGTGCGCCCTTTCTAACTTAACTTATTCGGCTAAAGATAAACTTCGCATCTCTTCGTCAGCTCCCTCACTCCGCTCCTCACGTACTGTCGTACGCTCCGGTGCTCGTTTAGTCGCTTCCTCGACCTGCTCGTTTCTCTTTACCCTAAAATTCTACTAATAATAGAGAATCTAAGATGGCGATTACTCGGTTTCTTTCTTGGTTCTTACTATTCATAATCTAGTTTTCAAGGAACAAATTCGGCTAATGATGTTAATCATTACCCTGATGTTTTGAGGAATTGCTCCCTCAAAACTGAACAACAAAATCATCAACAATCTGTGAATGGAACGAATTCCATTTTTCCTTAGAAAGGAGGTGATCCAGCCGCACCTTCCGATACGGCTACCTTGTTACGACTTCACCCCAATCATCTATCCCACCTTAGGCGGCTGGCTCCTAAAAGGTTACCCCACCGACTTCGGGTGTTACAAACTCTCGTGGTGTGACGGGCGGTGTGTACAAGGCCCGGGAACGTATTCACCGCGGCATGCTGATCCGCGATTACTAGCGATTCCAGCTTCATGTAGGCGAGTTGCAGCCTACAATCCGAACTGAGAATGGTTTTATGGGATTGGCTCGACCTCGCGGTTTTGCTGCCCTTTGTACCATCCATTGTAGCACGTGTGTAGCCCAGGTCATAAGGGGCATGATGATTTGACGTCATCCCCACCTTCCTCCGGTTTGTCACCGGCAGTCACCTTAGAGTGCCCAACTAAATGCTGGCAACTAAGATCAAGGGTTGCGCTCGTTGCGGGACTTAACCCAACATCTCACGACACGAGCTGACGACAACCATGCACCACCTGTCATCCTGTCCCCCGAAGGGGAACGTCCTATCTCTAGGATTGTCAGGAGATGTCAAGACCTGGTAAGGTTCTTCGCGTTGCTTCGAATTAAACCACATGCTCCACCGCTTGTGCGGGCCCCCGTCAATTCCTTTGAGTTTCAGCCTTGCGGCCGTACTCCCCAGGCGGAGTGCTTAATGCGTTTGCTGCAGCACTAAAGGGCGGAAACCCTCTAACACTTAGCACTCATCGTTTACGGCGTGGACTACCAGGGTATCTAATCCTGTTTGCTCCCCACGCTTTCGCGCCTCAGCGTCAGTTACAGACCAAAGAGTCGCCTTCGCCACTGGTGTTCCTCCACATCTCTACGCATTTCACCGCTACACGTGGAATTCCACTCTTCTCTTCTGCACTCAAGTCCCCCAGTTTCCAATGACCCTCCACGGTTGAGCCGTGGGCTTTCACATCAGACTTAAAGGACCGCCTGCGCGCGCTTTACGCCCAATAATTCCGGACAACGCTTGCCACCTACGTATTACCGCGGCTGCTGGCACGTAGTTAGCCGTGGCTTTCTGGTTAGGTACCGTCAAGGTACGAGCAGTTACTCTCGTACTTGTTCTTCCCTAACAACAGAGTTTTACGATCCGAAAACCTTCATCACTCACGCGG
Source organism: Niallia sp. Man26 (assembly GCF_022049065.2). Classification (NCBI taxonomy): domain Bacteria; kingdom Bacillati; phylum Bacillota; class Bacilli; order Caryophanales; family Bacillaceae; genus Niallia; species Niallia sp. Man26. Next base: position 316,907 of record NZ_CP095743.1, on the reverse strand, counting down.
CGTTGCTCCGTCAGACTTTCGTCCATTGCGGAAGATTCCCTACTGCTGCCTCCCGTAGGAGTCTGGGCCGTGTCTCAGTCCCAGTGTGGCCGATCACCCTCTCAGGTCGGCTACGCATCGTCGCCTTGGTGAGCCGTTACCTCACCAACTAGCTAATGCGCCGCGGGCCCATCTGTAAGTGACAGCGTAAACCGTCTTTCAGCTTTTCTACATGAGTAGAAAAGGATTATCCGGTATTAGCTCCGGTTTCCCGAAGTTATCCCAGTCTTACAGGCAGGTTGCCCACGTGTTACTCACCCGTCCGCCGCTAACTTAAAAAGCAAGCTTTTTAAGTCCGCTCGACTTGCATGTATTAGGCACGCCGCCAGCGTTCGTCCTGAGCCAGGATCAAACTCTCCGATAAAGAGTAAGATTAGCTCATTTGCTAAACTCTAGCTTTTTGTTACTTTGTTTTCATCTTTATAACGCAATTTATAAAAACGATTATTGTTGACGTTTTGTTTGTTCAGTTTTCAAAGAGCAATTTTAGATAAATTGGAGCGGGTGATGAGAATCGAACTCACGACATCAGCTTGGAAGGCTGAGGTTTTACCATTAAACTACACCCGCATTTAAATTATAATTTCTTAAATCAACTTGATAATGGTCGGGAAGACAGGATTCGAACCTGCGACCCCTTGGTCCCAAACCAAGTGCTCTACCAAGCTGAGCTACTTCCCGCTAATATGGCGCGCCCGAAAGGAGTCGAACCCATAACCTTCTGATCCGTAGTCAGACGCTCTATCCAATTGAGCTACGGGCGCATATCCACGAAAGCGACTTTACTATCATATAATGTTTATATCTGGTTGTCAAGTGTCTTTTAAAGATGCGGCCGAGAGGACTTGAACCTCCACGGGGTTAACCCCCACTAGGCCCTCAACCTAGCGCGTCTGCCATTCCGCCACGACCGCACTATATTAGATAACCTTCATCATACTACAATAAACGATTTCGTTTAAAATTCATGGTGCGGGTGAAGGGAGTCGAACCCCCACGCCTTGCGGCGCTAGATCCTAAGTCTAGTGCGTCTGCCAATTCCGCCACACCCGCGAATCTACAATAATAAATGGTGAGCCATGCAGGATTCGAACCTGCGACCCTCTGATTAAAAGTCAGATGCTCTACCAACTGAGCTAATGGCTCTTAAAAATGGCTGGGCTAGCTGGATTCGAACCAACGAGTGACGGAGTCAAAGTCCGTTGCCTTACCGCTTGGCTATAGCCCACCAACAAAAATGGCGGTCCCGACGGGAATCGAACCCGCGATCTCCTGCGTGACAGGCAGGCATGTTAACCGCTACACCACGGGACCGTTTCGCTTTTTGCATAATGTTTATTAAATTAATAAAGTGACCCATACGGGATTCGAACCCGTGTTACCGCCGTGAAAGGGCGGTGTCTTAACCGCTTGACCAATGGGCCATTAAAAAATAATGGCGGAGAAGGAGGGATTTGAACCCTCGCGCCGCTATCGCGACCTACACCCTTAGCAGGGGCGCCTCTTCAGCCTCTTGAGTACTTCCCCGAAAAAAACAATGGCTCCGCAGGTAGGATTCGAACCTACGACCGCTCGGTTAACAGCCGAGTGCTCTACCACTGAGCTACTGCGGAATAATGTTTATTCTATAAAGCTTGTCTTCTAGAGAACTTCGTTAGTTCGTCGCTCTCTCTTGTCGACTCTTTACATTATAGGCAGGTATATATTAAAAGTCAAGCGTATTTCTAAAACTTTTTTTAAAACGAATCTGAACATGCCTTCACTGCATATAAATGCCTTATAAACACTGTAATTTCTAGCTGTTTCTTATCTCCTCAAGACTCAATTTCCCTCTGCATTTCCCGCAAACATACTTTTTCATATCTACTTTTTTTCGGCGAAAATAAATTTGATTACATGATTGGCATCTGTATATGAGTGTTCGCTTTGGTTTGTTTTGCGTTTTTTCCTGCGGCAAGGAAGAACAAAAACGGGGCCCCCCAACTTTTCGCAGCAAGTTTTTAAAATCAGCATCCTTATGCTGATAGCCTTTTTTATTTATATGAAGATGGTAATGACACAGCTCATGTTTAATAATTCCGATTAGTTCCTCCATCCCCAATTCATCTAAGTACTTTCTATTGATCTCAATATTGTGGCTGTTCAGTAAATATCTGCCTCCAGTTGTCCTGAGTCTCGGGTTAAAGGATGCTTTATGCATAAACGGTATTTTAAAATGAGTGTTTGACAATTCTTCCACTAACAATTGCAGCTCTTGATCAGTCAATAGTGTCCCCTCCTCAACAAGACAAATATTATAGCATATGATGATTTAAGCATCAGCAATTCGTAACTACTAGGATTTATATTTCCTTTACTAAGCTGGGTTTAGCAGCAACTGCGCTTCATCTATTTTTTCAGCACATTACAAAGGGGGTATAAGCTTATGCCTACATGGCTGCAAAATCAAATTAAAAAGGCGTTTTATGAAAAAAACACCTACCAAGTCAGGTTGCTTAACCAATGCTGGTATTATTATAGAAGAAAAAATTGCTCATGAAAATAAAAAACCAAAGGACTAAGCATGTCCTTTGGTTTTTTCAGCATTGGCAATTATGCTTTTGGCGGCAGCATAGTCAAAGCGACTCTTCCTTTATTATGATCAATACCGTCGACCCATACTGTGACCACATCGCCTACACTCACTATATCCAATGGGTGCTTAACAAACTTATTGCTGAGTTTTGAGATATGAACCAAACCGTCCTGCTTAACGCCGATATCAACAAAGGCACCAAAGTCAACAACATTCCGGACAGTCCCTTGAAGCTCCATGCCTGCTTGTAAATCTTCAAGCTTCAAAACATCCGTTCTAAGGAGCGGTGCTGCAAGTTCATCCCTCGGGTCACGACTTGGACGCATTAAAGCATCGACAATATCACCTAAAGTCAACTCACCGATTCCAAGCTCAGCTGAAACCGCCTTTATATTAAGACCGCTTAATGCTTCCTTCAATTCATCTGTCCCAATTTGTTTAGAATCAAAACCGATTTTTTTCAACAGGGCCTTCACTTCATCATAATGCTCCGGATGTATTCCTGTTCTGTCTAACGGTTCATCACCGTCTAATATGCGCAAAAAGCCGATTGCCTGTTCATATGTTTTCGCACCGAGCCTCGGAATCTTCTTTAGCTGCTTTCTGTTTGTAAACTTTCCTTCTTCTTCTCTCTTTTTAACAACATTATTAGCTACCGCTTTAGAAAGACCAGCAACATATTGCAAAAGAGAAGAAGATGCCGTATTTACATTAACCCCAACTTTATTTACGCTCGTTTCAACGACAAATCCAAGAGATTCGGACAGTTTTTTCTGAGACACATCATGCTGATATTGTCCGACGCCGACTGACTTCGGATCAATTTTCACTAGTTCTGCCAAAGGATCTTGAAGCCTTCTTGCAATGGATACTGCACTTCTTTCCTCTACTTGAAAGTTTGGGAACTCCTCCCTGGCAATTTCTGAAGCTGAGTATACACTCGCCCCTGCCTCATTGACAATCAGATAGAATATTTCCTTGTCTTGCTTCTTAATCTGCTCGGCAACAAATTGTTCTGTTTCCCTGGAGGCTGTTCCATTCCCTACAGCAACCATTTCAATTTTATATTTTGTTAACAGCTCTTGAAACTTAGCAGCTGCTTCTTTCGCTTTCGAGACCGGGGGATGAGGATAGATAACTCCTATTTCTAACACCTTACCCGTTTCATCTACGACTGCTAATTTACAGCCTGTCCTGTAAGCTGGATCGACTCCTAACACCATTTTCCCTTTTAGAGGCGGCTGTAGCAGCAGATTCCGAAGATTTTCCGAGAAGATATGAATTGCTTGCTCCTCGGCTTTTTCTGTCAGCTCTCCTCGAAGTTCCCTCTCAATAGAAGGCTGTATAAGTCTCTTATAGCTGTCTTCAATTGCAGCTTTAATCGTGTCATGAGACGGGGAACCTTCTCTTTTCATCCATTTTTTTTCGAGATAGCTGACAATTGTATCAACAGGCGCCTTAATGGATACTTTCAATATGTCTTCTTTCTCGCCTCGATTTAACGCCAATGTACGATGAGGTACAATTTTGTTTAAAGGCTCCTCATATTCATAGTACATTTCATAAACATTTTTTTCATCTTTATCAGCATCTTTAGCACTTGATGCGATAAGTCCTCCTTGAAATGTTTTATTTCGTATCCATTTCCTGCTGTCAGCATCATCTGATACTACCTCTGCAATAATATCCCTTGCACCTGCGATGGCATCTTCAGCTGTCAGCACTTCTTTTTCTTCTGAAATATATTTAACTGCCTCTTGTTCTATAGGAGAGCTACCGTTATATTCAAGCAGCCATTGAGCAAGTGGCTCTAACCCTTTTTCCTTTGCAATTGTAGCTTTAGTTCGTCTTTTAAGCTTATAAGGACGATATAAGTCCTCTACTTCTTGCAGCTTAACAGATGCTGAAATACTCTTTCGCAATTCTTCTGTAAGCTTTCCTTGTTCATCTATCAACCGTATAACTTCTTCTTTCCTCTGCTCCAGGTTCTGAATATAATGATATCGATCCATAATATCCTTTATCTGCACTTCGTCTAAAGCACCGGTTTGCTCCTTGCGGTAACGGGCGATGAAGGGCACTGTATTCCCCTCTTCTAAAAGCGCAAGAACACTAGATACTTGTTTTTTCGTGATTGATTGCTCCTTCGCAATCATATTTTGATAATCCTCTTTAATTAAAACTTTCTCCATACGAACTACCACTGTCCTTCCTTATATGTATCATAAAGAGTTGCTTCCTTCATATTACTATATATTGAATGAAATTATCTAACCCTATCATCCCAAAATAAGGTATATCAAACTTTAAAAGACAAAAAAAAAGCTTACATTAAAGCAAGCTTCCTAAAATAAAGGTAGAATCATCATCTGAATTATTATATTTTTTGGCGATTGTATCGGCAATATTACGCAATGGGTGATAGCCCTTCAGTAAATCCTTCACTCCTTGAATATTATAGCCGTCTGAATGGACAAGGAACTTCGAATTAGCTTCATATGAAAAAATTTGAGTATGATAAACTTGTGGTCTTCCTGACAGATAACCTGTTACAGGAAGCGGGTAGGTGAGTTTTCCGCCGGAAGTGTACAAGAAAAACCGGATATTTCCGACACAGCTGTACTTAATGCTTTTCGATTCATAATCCACTTTGAAAACACTAACAGCGGCACCTCTTTTCTTAAGAAGAGCCTTGTTTGCCAACTCCATCAATTCTTCCACGTCTGCAGTGTGATTACCTTCAATTACGTCTGCTACCGCTTGGGATGATTCATTGGCAAACTCTCCACTCCCCAGGCCATCTGCAAGCACACAGATAAAGTATTCTTCTGTCGATAGAAAAAAATAGCTGTCACCACATAATGTTTTACCTTGCTTGTTCGTCTGATGTGCTAAAACTTGAATGTTGGAGTCAGCTATAGCAGTCATAGAATAAACTCCGAATTGCTGGATTCAGCATGAATCGCTTCCTGGAGTTTTTTAATCGCCCTTCTTTGCAGTCTGGAGACATGCATTTGGGAAATTCCGAGCTTGTCACCAGCTTCCTTCTGGCTCATATTATCCAGGTATGTATATTGAATGATACTCTTTTCCCTCTCACTCAATACATGCAGCACTTTTTCAAGCACAAGCTTTTGATTGACACGCTCAAAGCCTTTATCTACATCCCCTACAATATCAAGCAAGGTTACTGTACCGCCCTCAGAGTCTGCCTCGATGGAATGGTCAACAGATAAAGCTTGGTAGCTTTTACCCATCTCCATTGCCTCAAGCACTTCCTCTTCAGAGACTTCTAGATAGTCAGCAATTTCATCAACTTTTGGTGATCTTTGTAATTCAGTTGTTAAATGCTCTACTGTTTTCTTTATTTTCGGACCAATCTCTTTTATTCTTCTAGGAACATGGACACTCCACGTCTTGTCTCGTAAGAATCTTTTTATCTCACCTATAATAGTCGGCACAGCAAATGCTTCAAAGCTTTTCCCAAAACTTTCGTCATATCTGCGAATAGCTCCGAGCAGCCCGATTATGCCTACCTGGCTGATATCCTCATGAAACATTTTTCCTTTAGAGTACTTTCTTGCCAGCACTTCTACTAAATCCCGATAATTCATCACAAGTATATTCTGGGCTTCCTCATCTTGATTTAGCTGGAATTTTTTTATTAGCTCATTTACTTCTTCTTTTGTTAATTGGCGCTTAGGTTGAGATTGTCTCGGCATCACTCTCCACCTGCTCTCCCTCAAGGTATTTCGTCATCAAGACCGTAACACCTTCATTGTGATGAATTTTAACTTCATCCATTAGTGTTTCAATCAGATAGAGTCCAAGGCCTCCTTCTCGAAGGAACTCAATAGATTCATCCTGATCGTATGGTCCGATATCTTTTGTTGTGCTGTCAAAATCAAAGCTTTTTCCATTATCAGCAACAATAACCTCTAGACGGTCATTATAAAGTCGAAACCCAATCAGCACTTCCCCTGACTCTTTATTTTTATAAGCATGCTGAACAGCATTTGTACATGCTTCACTTGTGGCAATTTTCAAGTCCTCAATCTCATCGTAATTAAATCCCATTCTGCTCGCAATTCCGGAAAGGGTTAACCGAATGATACCTACATACTCTGGTTTTGAAGGGATTTTCATTTCAATGTATTCAAAATGCTGGCTCATTTAATCCCACCTTCAATCTTACTGTTAATGTCGATAATATCTGCTAAACCTGTTATTTCAAACAGCCTGATTAGGCGTTCAGATAAGCCGATAAGCTTAAATTCTCCATCGTTTGAACGTACATTTTTAAAGACGCCAACAAATACTCCAAGACCTGTGCTGTCCATATAATTTACATCTGATAAGTCTATAGTCATCCTTACACCCTCTTTTTCAGAGAAGGAATAAATTGTTTCTTTTAATTTCGGTGCTGTATATGCGTCAATTTCACCAGCCACCTTAATATCAACATCTAACTCTTTTTCGTTTACATCTATCACAATATTCATGTACGACCCACCTTTAACATTCTAATGTCTTAGATAAATACCCGATGCGCAGGAAGTTTAAACTTCTCTTTTAAAAATAATTAAAGTGAAATCATCTCTTAGTTGAAAATCCTGTATTTTCACTAGCTCTTCATAGACATTGTTAACTATTTCCTGTGCTTTCAAGTGAATATGTTTTTTTATGTAACCGATTAAAGTTTCCTTTTCGATAAAACCTTCTTCTGTCCTGCACTCAGTCACGCCGTCTGACATCAGGATAATCATATCGCCAATATTCACTTCTTTTTCAAACTGTTTATATTTAGCTTGTTTATCTACACCTAACAGGAGCCCTTTTGCCTCCAAATCGCTGAACTCACCGGTTTTTGCTTCAAAGAAAAATCCTGGTTCATGACCGGCAGAAGCATAATGAAAAATATGTGTTTGCATTTCATAAGCGCCATAGAACATTGTTATAAACATGCTTGGATCAACATTTTGTTCAACTACTCGGTTCAAGTTTTCCAGAACCTTACTTGGAAAGTTGCGGTTTTCCGGCAGACTGTCCATCGCATACTTAATCATGGACATACAAAGAGCGGCAGGTATCCCTTTGCCGATAACATCAGCTATGGCAATATTGATAAACTTATCTTCATCCTGTACAAAATGGTGATAATCACCATTCATCATTTTAGCAGGAACACTTATTGCACCAATATCAATACTTTCCACATCAGGAATCTCTGTACGCAGCAAGGTTTGCTGAACATTAGAAGCAATCTCCATCTCACTTCTAATCTCCTGCTGCACATGGCGGAGGCTCTGATGCTCTCTGTACGCAAGACCGTAACCCATCATAACCTCGAGCAATATATCAAAAGACCTTGTTACATGCTCCGGTAAATCTGGATATAAATCCATCATTAAGTATTTATGTAGGCTTATGATATCCTCTGGTGATATTTTATGTTCAATCGATTTCCTGCTGAACTTCTGCCCTTGATAGAGGGCTTGCTCAGATTCGTCTTTGATGTAACTGACAAGAAGATCTCGATACTTAGAATCCATCATTTCACGGAAATCCATGTTCCCCCTCCTTATCTGAGCCACTTGATTGCTTGGATATCTGTACCCTTTCCTACTGCTGTTTCTATCTGGAACTCATCCATCAGCCTTTTCACTCCCGGAAGGCCAGCTCCTAATCCGCCTGAGGTTGAAAATCCGTCCTGCATGACCTGGCGTAAATCTTTAATACCTGGACCGCTGTCAACAGCACTTAATTTCAAGCCAACTTTGCCGTTCTCGGAAAGCTTGCTGATGCATATTTGGCCTTGGCCAGCATATAAGTATATATTTCTAGCTAGCTCACTAATAGCCGTAGTTATTCTCGCTTGATCTACGGTACCGAACCCTAGCTCTTTTGCTACATTTCTTCCTAATTGACGAGCAGCTACAATGTCCCACTCGTTGACAATCTTTACGCAGGATTGGTCTCCCATAGGTCAATCCCCCAATTCCTGTTGTAATTTCTCCAAACCTTTTTCTAGATCTAGGGCGGTCAACACATCATTCAAGCTGATCCCAAGTTCTACTAACGTAATTGCAACAGCAGGTTGAATGCCTGTCAACACAACCTTGGCACCCATCAATTTGGACATGCCAATAACGTCGCCCAGCACCTTCGCTATAAATGAATCGATAAAATCAATAGAAGTTAAATCGATTACGACACCATTTGCACTTGTTTCATGGATTTTATTCAGCAAATCCTCCTGAAACTGGAGGGCTGTCTGGTCATCCAACTCCCACTGGATAGAAACAAGCAAACAATCATGCAGCTTTAATATTGGTATTCTCACTTTATTCACCAATTTCAACCAACTTTCTGTTTGTATATTCTAAAGCTTTTTCCATGCCTTTTTTTAATGTATTTTTCGTTTCAAACTGATCTAATTTAATTCCAAGATTAACAATGGTTTGTGCAATCTCCGGCCTAATTCCGACAATCATGCTTTTTGCTCCTACCAGCCGAACGGCTTGAACTGCTTGAATGATATGGTGGGCAACCATCGTATCAACAACAGGAACACCTGTTATATCAATCAGCACAACTTCTGATCGGTGCTTAACTACACCCTGGAGCAGATTTTCCATTATATGCTTTGCACGCTGTGTATCTATTGTACCAACAAGCGGCATTATTGTAATTCCATCAAAAACTGGAATTAAAGGAGCTGACAGTTCCTGCAGCGCAATCTTTTGCAAGGAGAAAGTCCTTTCCCATGTTTCGGAGTATACTTCTACAATCCTTTGGCACAGTGGATGAACCCAAGCATTTAAGAGGCTGACTTGCTCATAGGCCTTATTATGACTCGACTCAGATTTCTCCAGATGTTCCAACACCACCTGCTCAAGCACCTGTATTCCCTGCACCAAGAACCGGAGAGGCCAATTATAGCTGACAGCCTTTTCTATAAAAGCAGGCAGCTTATCATTAAACACTTTATTACCTAATGAATCCACAAGGAGCAGGTTAATAAATTCCTCGCCCATCATGTAATAATCATGATCAGAGGTGATTCTGATAGTCAGTTTATCCCTATTTTCTTCCATCTTGTTGAGCCAGTCAGAATGGATTTCTTTATGATTAGATTTCAAAAAATCTATTATTTCTTTTTTCAAGGTTCAACCTCCATTTTAACATATTCGGATGATAGTAATGGGGTTTTTTACAGGTCTATCATCATCAAATTTCATAACTAGCAGGTGAAATTATTAGTATACAATATCTTTACGAACCATTAATATGCTTCGAATATGAACAAAGTCTATTTGACTTTTCTATTTTCCCTTTATCGTCTGCCTCAAAACCTGTTTTCAAGAAAAATATATAAAATTTATGTGCATGAATGCAAAAAAAATACGCTCTTTAAAAAAGAGCGCAATAATCCCTATCAAAATTCAATGAGACCCAAGCTTATTTGCAGAGCTTCATCTACTTTTTCCATCATTTCATCATCAAGATGGGTAATTTTGTCCGTTAACCTCTGTTTATCTATCGTGCGAATTTGTTCCAAAAGAATTACTGAATCTCTCTCAAAACCATAGCGCTTCGCGTCAATTTCCACATGAGTCGGCAATTTAGCCTTCTGAATTTGAGCCGTAATTGCTGCAATAATGACTGTGGGACTGAACCGATTCCCGATGTCGTTTTGAATGACAAGTACAGGACGGACACCGCCTTGCTCTGAGCCAACAACTGGGGATAGGTCTGCAAAATAAACGTCACCACGTTTGACAATCAAAGGATTATCCTCCGCTAACTAGACGTTCTACTGTATGCTCTGCCTCATATTCTGCTAGAAAGCTTTCCGATGCAATGGATAAATTTAATTTTGCCATTTCCATGTAGCCTCTTCTCATTGATTCCCGGATATGTCTCTTTTTCCGTTCACGAAGGTACATTTTCGTTGCTTGATAAATAAATTCACTACGATTCACATTTTCTTGCTTTACGAAGCCGTCCAATTCAGATAATAAATGCTTTGGTAATTTTATCATGATCTCTGTCGTTGCGCTGGATTCAGACACAAACATACACCTCCACCATCACTACACACCATATTTAGCTCTTTTTTTTAATCATACCACTAATAACCCAATCTGCAAAGTCCATTCAGCAATTCTAATGTATTATCCGCCAAAAATTATAGGTTTTATGCATCATTCCCAATAAATTTTGTACATTTTTTTATATTCACACACTGCCTCAAGTATTTAGGCAGCAACCCTTATTAATCCTATTCTGCATAGTATGTTTCCATTACATTAATTTAGGAGCGGATTAACGATATTTCGCTGTGCTTTGTCTTTTATATATATTCTCGGCACTCTGCTAGCAATGGTGCAGGTCACTTCATAATTTATCGTGTCCAGTTTTTTGGCAATTTCATTAATAGAAATCGCTTGCTCTTGCTGAATTCCAATCAATGTAACCTTTGTTCCAACCTCCATTTGAAAGGGAAGTTTAATCATACATTGGTCCATGCATATCCTGCCTACAATCGGAACTCTTCTGCCATCAACAAGAACCTCTTGGCCATGCAGCTTTCTGAGCCACCCATCTGCATAACCTATCGGCAATGTCCCAATCCACTCATCTTCCTTCGCCTCATATGTGGCACCATAACTTACTTTATCACCCTTTTGAAGCTTTTTCACTTGGACAATTTTTGTGTGAAGCGAGAAAGCTTCTTTAAGCTTAAATGGCAGCAATTCTTCAATTTCCATTGAAGGAGACAAGCCGTACATGGAAATCCCCAGCCTGATTCCATTGAACGCCAGTTCAGGATGAAGAAGTCCTGCAGCACTATTGCTGCAATGTACAATCGGAGGCTTAGCTGTAAAGCTAGCTAATATTTCTGCGAATTTTTGTGACTGCTTGTTTAAGTAATCGGAATCACGCTCATCTGCTGTTGCAAAATGGGTATAAATTCCTTCTAAAATAAACTCTGTATGCCGAGAAAGAAATTCCTCAATTTCCTTAACTTCCCTTTCCGTTCTTAGCCCTAATCTTCCCATGCCTGAATCGACTTTTACATGAATGTTAATATCACTGCCTTGCAGTTGAATCGCAGCTTCTTCTAACCATTGTATATCAAAAACGGTCAAGGAGATGTTTTGCTGTGCTGCTATTAAGGCATCAGCAGGTCTGCTTGCTCCTAATACCAATATCGGTGCAGCAATGCCCTTTTTCCGTAGTGAAAGAGCCTCATCTAAAAAAGCTACCGCTAAATAATCTGCTCCTGCATGAAGTGCAGCACGAGCAACCTCTTCAGCTCCGTGACCATAACCATTCGCTTTCACTACTGCAAAAAGTTTGCTGTCTTGCTTCATCCTGCTTCTCATGTTTTTCACATTTTCTTCTATATAATCTAAATTTATTTCTGCCCAAGTATCCCGAAAAAATGTATTTTCTAGCATCAAAGCTAACCTTCCTTCTTTCCTAAACACGAAGTATAATAGTTAAATTATTCTATTTCCACTTTTGCTTGTCAATAAATTATCAATGATACGGACCAGCATAACAAAAAAACAGCCGGGTGTGGTACCACACCCGGCTTGTTTACGGCTTATTTAATTGCTTCTCCTTGAACAGACCGTGCTATCTCTGCCATTTCATCCTCTGACAGCTCTGTAGATGCAATAACATAGTCTACTCCTTCATATGTCCACGATATCTTATTGCCAGAAACAGCTCCAATCGCAAAACCTAAGTCGACAGGATTTCCAGTCATATTAATTGGACCTGCTGTCGCAGGGGCTACTTCTGCTTTTTCTTGAATGATTGTGTATGATTTCTGTCCGTCATATGTCAGAACTACCCTTTCACCATCTTCAGTTGCAACCTTTTTCTCTTCAACAAGGCTTGCACCTAATAAAGTTTCCGGATATTTGACGGAGAATGATTCATCCTCATCCACTTCAGCCATTACAGGCACAGCTAGTTTGGCTGCAGTCATGCTCTTTTGTAAATCAAAGTCAGCTTTATCAAAATTCACATCAAATTTCACATTAGAGAATTTCACAGTGACAAGTGCTTTGCCGTCTGTGTCCTTCACCTTAACACTCACAGGTGATAAATCTTTTTTGTTTAAAGTGATTTCCTGTGTAGGCAGCATCTTATTATTTTGGTATCTAGTTTTTGTTTCAAATACATAATATTTATCTGTAGAGGAGAATTTCGCATCCTTGTCTTCCTCGATGTCCTTAACTAAAGACTCATATAGATACGCTTGGCTGCTGTTTTCTGGCCAATCGCTTTGAAACTTAAAGCTTTTGTTCAATGCTGGTGTCAGTACATAAACACCCTCATCATTTCTGAGGATCATCTGGCTTTGGTCCTTTTTCGCATTCTTTAAATTCACCCTGTAATACGTAGGATCTTTATGCCAGATTTGAACATCATAGGTTTGCGGCTCAGTGCCCATTTGCAATGTCATTTCTGCATCGGCTTTATAGCCTTTTGTAGCAACCTTTTCATCCAAATCTTTAAGTACATCCTCCTTGGATTTTGTTCCACAGGCAGTTAACATTACCATGACCGCTAGCCCTACGAAAAGCAACCATAATTTCTTGTTCATTTTTTCAACTCCCTTATTCTCATTTCATCGATTTAAGAAGAGAAGTTTAGGTCTTATTAGCATAAAGCTGACTTTAAACTTGTCTCCTTTTGCTCTATGAATATATGAGACAACTATAGGGAATATGCACATCAGAAAGAAACAAGCTGTTCATTTTTTTGATTATTATTCCTCTATTACTACCTGGGCGAACGCATACTCGCTGCTATGGGTGATGGATAAATGAACTCCATCTGAATAAGGCCTGACTATATACGGCTTACCTTGCTCGGTTTGCCCAACTTCTATATCTATAAAGCTGAGCCCTTTGCCAATACCTGTTCCAACAGCTTTTGAGAATGCTTCCTTTGCTGCAAATCTGCCTGCTAGAAACTCTATTTTTCTTTTTAATAGCAGTTTATCAAATCTTTCCTTTTCATATGCTGTCAAAATTCTGTCCGCAAATTGCGGTTTACGCTCTAGCAGCTCAGCTATTCTCTTAAGTTCTACAATATCGATTCCAATTCCCTTTATCATCAGGACACATCCTTCTATTTTCTATTTAGTAAGCATAAATTATTTGTATCTTTCCCTTCCCATTGGCTATCATGAAACTAAGTGCAAAGGAGGTTTTTTATTGTTTACAAGAAGAGAAAGCTTTAAAGAGTATTTAACTTACTATCCTATTGTTTCTCTCATTCTGTTCATTAACTTGTTGGTTTACTTATCAACTGTACTGCCTGTTTTTCCAAACCAGCTTATCATGACGAACATGGTTGGCGTCAATCTCTATATTATCCAAGGAGACTGGTGGAGACTGATCACACCGATTTTCCTGCATACGAGCTTTTCCCATTTCCTGTTCAATTGCTTCAGCATCTTTTTATTTGGACCTGCATTAGAAAGAATACTTGGTAAATTTAAATTTATTGCTATTTACTTGTTAACTGGCATATTAGCAAATCTCGCCACCCTTGTGACAGAACCGCTCACCTTTTCACATCTCGGTGCAAGCGGCAGCATTTTTGGTCTATTCGGCTACTATATCGCTTTAATTGTATTCCGCAAAGATATTATATCAAGGAATAATTCACAAGTAATTGGCACGATTGCGGCATTAAGCTTAATCATGACGTTCCTCCAACCCAATATTAATATTGCTGCACATCTATTCGGCTTTTTCTTTGGAATGGCAGCCGGGAGCCTTATTGAAGCGAAAGGCAGAAAAATCTTCTCTTCGTATAAAGAAGAGTTTTTAGAACTCAAAGGAAGAGTTCGCTCAAACAGAAAACCGCCAGCGCGAACGCTGACGATTTGGACAATTATTATTTTGCTTGCATTAATCGGTCTGTTTCGCTGACCTAAAAAACTCATTTATGATTGATTTTTCAAAGTAAAGGTAGACTGATCAATGAATTCTGCCCTCCCTGACTCACGAAGATCTTTTGCCAGTTGAAAGAGGGCATTATCCTTTGCTTTCGCTTCAATCATACAATGTATTTCTGGCAAAGTCTGATTGACTTTCTCCAAAAATCCCATAAACATATCAACATCAATATAATCGGCGTGCGCCCGAAATTCTGCTTCAGAACGGGGACTGGATATATGCATTTTCAGAGGAAGCGGAGAGTCTTTCCACGTTTCTATCATTCTCGGCCACTGTTCCTCCCAATTGCTGTCCGTATGGTTGGCTAGGTGATGATGCAAATCAAAAACAAACGGTATCCCTAATTTTTCACATAAATAAAGGGTGTCATCAATCGTAAAGGTCGTATCATCATTTTCAAGGATAATCATTCTTTGCAGCTTCTCAGGAACAAATCCCCAATTGACGATAAACTGCTCTAGTGCCCCTTCCTTATCATCATGGGCTCCTCCGACATGAAGCACACATCTGTGAGTAGTATTTATAGCCATCCCTTTCAGCAACCCCTCATGGACAGACAGTGTCTTCAAGGATGCTTTTAAGATATCAGCATGAGAATTGTTTAAAACAACAAAATGGTCTGGATGAAAATCGACGCGCATGGAATGCTTCTTTACCCATTCCCCCAATTCTGACAGCTTTGGTTTCAGCGGCCGCATAAAGTTCCAGCCTTGAAGCTCTGGGTGATTGGCAAGAGGTATCAGCTTAGAGCTAAAACGAAAGAAGTGAATATCATTACCTATATTATGTTTTAAGAGTCTTAAGCAATTCTCAAGATTGCTGATGGCAATCCTCTCAAGCTTCTGCAATGCCGCTTCCTTATTCGCAATTTGGGAGAATTGCTTATATGTCATCGTTTGAGATGGTGATGCATTTTTGAGATTTTCACTCATTGCAACATAGCCTAGTTTGAATATAGTCAATTGGCTAACATCCTTCCTTACAAGCCTTTTGGTTAGTATGCACAAGAAAAAACATAAAAAACCCCTGTGAAGATTCACTTCACAGGGGTTGAATTCTTATCTGTAAGAATTAGATTTAGAATAGCTGCTGCTGCTAGATTGGCCTGATCTTTTGTTGCTGTAGCCTTGTCTTTGGCGAGAATTAGAATTAGAGTTAGAGTTATAGCTCTTCTTGCCTTTATAACCGCCACCGCTGTTGCGGTCATTAAACTTACGGTCACGTCTTTGTGGAAGCGGCTTTTCCTCTGTCAATTTAACTGGAGTTGTATCCGGTTCTTTTGTCATCATTTTTAGAACAGCAGCTACAACTGTAGAAGCATCTTTTTGTTCCAGAAGTTCATCTGCAGCTGTTTTGTAAGAATCAAGATTATTCTCATCAATTGTCTGCATGATTTTTTCCAATACAGCTTTTTGCTGTCCTTCTAGTGCTTGATCAACAGTAGGCGGAATCATCTTCTCCATTTTTTTCTTTGTCACTTTTTCGACAACTTGAAGATATGATCTTTCACGGTATGTGATAAACGTAATCGCCATTCCTTCTTTACCAGCTCTTCCCGTTCTTCCGATACGGTGCACATAGCTTTCTGGATCTTGCGGAATATCGAAATTATAAACATGTGTAACTCCGGAAATATCCAATCCACGTGCAGCAACATCTGTAGCTACAAGAACATCAATGGCACCTTCTTTAAATTTACGCAAAACAGACATACGTTTCGCTTGGCTAAGGTCACCATGAATGCCTTCTGCTGTATAACCGCGCAGGTTCAAAGCCTCAGACAGCTCATCAACACGGCGCTTTGTGCGTCCGAAGATGATTGCTAATTCTGGTGATTGGATATCCAATAATCTTGTTAAAATATCGAACTTCGTTTTTTCTTGTGTTTCAACATAATATTGTTCAATAAGCGGTGTAGTCATTTCTTTTGCTTTTACCTTGACCACTTGAGGCTCCTTCATGAAGCGCTCTGCCATTCTTCTGATTTGCGGAGGCATTGTAGCTGAGAATAGCAATGTTTGTCTCTCTTCTGGAATTTTAGAAAGGATTGCTTCGATATCATCGATGAATCCCATGTTCAGCATTTCATCTGCCTCATCCAATATAACAGTAGAAACATTATCTAAACGAAGTGTTTTTCTGTTGATATGATCTAATATCCGCCCTGGAGTTCCTACAATGATATGCGGATTCTTCTTCAGTGCACGGATTTGGCGGTTAATGTCTTGGCCTCCGAAAATGGACAATACTCTTGTACGCTTTCCAAAACCAATTTTGTATAGCTCTTCTGATACTTGTATCGCTAATTCACGTGTTGGTGCAATGATTATGCCTTGCACTACTTCATTGCTTATATCTATTTTGTCTACTAGAGGCACACCGAATGCTGCTGTTTTTCCTGTTCCTGTTTGCGCCTGACCGATAAGGTCCTTATTTTGAAGGCTCAACGGAATTGTTTCGGCTTGAATAGGAGTCGCTTCCTCAAACCCCATTCTATTTAAAGCTTTCATTGTCGCAGAACTGATGCCTAAATCTTGAAACTTAACCAATATATTCAATCTCCTTCTAGTCATTAAAAATATCCACGGTATAATGGTCTACCCCAATAATAACCATTGTATGTACCCCTTTTTACCATCAATGAAACATATAAAAAATGGTTTGACCCGTCCACTTATCCGTTTTTTCCCCAAACAGTTAATAATTACAATAAACTACGTATATTTTTTATGAATGCATAAGTTTTTGTGGATTATAATCATCACTTAAAATTATAAGGAGAAACTCCGAGGCTATATGCTTTTTTTCTCAAGTATGAGATACTTTTCAACCAAGTTAATAGGAGAAATATTTCAAATGACTCTATAATTTTTATAGCTAGCTAAAACTGAAAAGTCAGCCAAAGACAGAGAAATTTTGGGCACAATTTGCAAACATCTCCTCCATAAAGAGGATGCAAAGCATCTGCCATGTTGAATAATTTCTCTCTATTTGACTGCTTTTTATTTGAATATGTTTATTGTGCCTTTTTCAGTATAACCATTTCATTTATTTTCATAATACTTTTAGAAATAATCTTATCACTTACAATATCGGTTTGCAATAATGTGGAAGTTCAAAAGCCAAGTTTCTTTCTCGGTTTTAAAATGGAGCTCAAGGCTTGCTATCATTAAAAAAACAGCTAATTTTCTTTCGTTTCCACATATAAAAATAGGATATTAATCCTAGATTCTTCCATACTTTATCAGAAAAGGGAAGGTCCTTTTCTTCATGATAAAAAGCTTAATATTTCAGAGAAAAGGACTTGCTTCTCCTTACAATGACAGATTAAGTGCTTGGAATCTTTCATATACATAATCTTTTTCTTTCTTGCCTTAATGGTTTCGTATAAGTACTCCGCACTCTTTAGTGGGACGATTCCATCACTTTCTCCTTGGGCTATAAACGTCGGAATAGTGATAGTTTCAAGCAACGGCTTAATATGCCGCACAAGCTTTCTAAATTGGATAGTCGCAGAAATGGGAGTTGTTTTGATTTTATAAGAATAGCGGTTAAACAGTTCATTTTGAAGCAATTTCCCACTATAAAGATCTTTGCACATACTAATGATGTCTGCACCCAACTGCCGTGGATTAATATAATAAGCAGCGGCGCTTAACAGTACCAGCTTCTTTACAGGATAATGGGCAGCTAGATAGCTTGCAATCATTCCTCCCATGGAAAAACCGATTACATAAACCTCCTTATGCCTCTTCAATAAATCCTCCAATGCTCTTTCCGCACAACTTATCCATTCATTAAAAGGAACTCCTCTTAATTGCAAAAGCTCACCATGACCAGGTAAAACAGGTACAGCACATTCCCAATCTGTGTTTTCTCCTAAAAATTCCGCCAATGGCTCCACCTCATTAGGAGCCCCGGTAAAACCGTGAATACATAAACAAGCAGTCAATGATAACACCACCAATTGTTTTGTTTACATTTTACACTATTTAATAATAAATTACACTATATCTTCTGCGATTCTATTTAAAACCAAAAAAGGGAACTAGAATCATCTAGATTCCTTTGTTCCCTGTCTTGTTAACTCAAAAACCTTACTGGAGAGCTTTTACTACCTCTTCCAGCCTCATTCCTCTTGATGCTTTAACTAAGACTGCTGTTTCGCCATCAACAACTTTTTTCAATTCTTGAATCAATTCGCTTTTGTCTAGGAAGGATTGAACTCTTTCATTTGCAAATACTGTCTTTGCTCCTTGTGCAATATGCTTGCCCAGTTCACCAAACGTGAAAACATAATCAATTGCCGCAGCATCAATCTCCTCGCCAATTTCGTAATGGAATGTTGCCTCATCTGGTCCTAACTCAAGCATATCTCCTAGTACTAGAACTTTATGCTTAAAGCCAGGAAGGCTTTGCAGTACATTTATAGCAGCTCTCATGCTTGTAGGGCTGGCATTATAAGCGTCATTAATGACTTTCAGGCCACCTTGCCCTTCTAAAAGCTCCATTCTCATATTAGTCAGCTTTAAATTCTGGAACCCTTCATCCATTTTCTCATAGCTGATATCAAAATAATCTGCTACAAGCATTGCTGCCAATGCATTGAGGATATTGTGCTTCCCTAATATCGGCAGGCTGAACTCCTTATCACTTTTGTTTATCTTAAATTTGCTGCCTGTACTGCTTTCTTCTATTTCAAACGGATAAAGACTATTCTTATCTTCTAAGCCGAAAGAACATATAGCAGCATCAGGTTTATCAAAAGTCGGTATTCTTTCAGCCAACAGCGGTTCATCACCAAAGTAAACAATTCTGCCTTGCTTTTTCAACCCATTCAAAATCTCCAGCTTCGCTTCAGCAATGCCTTCTCTTGAACCAAGATCCTGCAGGTGGGATTCTCCAATATTAGTGATAACAACAACATCAGGTTCAGCCAATTTTGTCAGGAAATCAATCTCTCCCCGGCCGCTCATGCCCATTTCCAGTACAGCCACATCTGTGTCTTCCTCTAGGCTCAGCACTGTTAGAGGAAGTCCTAAATGGTTGTTATAATTACCTTCTGTTTTTTGCACTTTATATTTCAATGACAGGAGATTAGTAGTAATGTCCTTTGTAGACGTTTTCCCATTGCTTCCTGTTATACCAACCACTTTTATATCCAGTTCATGACGGTAGCTTTTTGCAAGATTCTGGATGCTAGTCATCGGGTCGCTCACAAAAATAAGCGGTAAATGCTCGGGGGGATTTGGAACATCCTTCTGCCAAAAGGACGCAGCTGCCCCATTTTGAATAGCAGCCTCAACATACTTATGACCATCTGTTTTATCTCCTTTAAAGGGGATAAAAAGGTTGCCTGGCTGAATTTTTCTTGAATCAATTGTCACCCCATGAATGATGACTTCTCCAATATCGCTTGAACTTAAAGTTGCATCTGGTCCAATCATATCTGCTGCTTGTTGCAAAGATCTCCGGATCATAGCAGTCTCCTCCTTTTTAGGTAGATTATTGTTTGGCAAAAAAAAGAGGCAGTTAAAAAATGCCTCCTTTTTTCTTTAAAGGGCGGGCTGTCTTCTTTCAAATATGCCCTTACCCTTAAAAAGTATATTTGATGCTTTGTTTTTCTTCATGTCTTTCTACTGCCAAGTCTACAAGCTTTTCGATAAGAGCTGCATATTCAACATTTGTATGCTTCCATAACAATGGGAACATGCTGAATGGAGTAAAGCCAGGCATTGTGTTCACTTCGTTTATATAAACTTTGCCGTCTTTTGTCAAGAAGAAGTCAGCACGAACAAGACCAGAGCAATCTAGTGCCTTGAAAGCTTTAATTGCATCTTCCTTAATTGCTGCATATTCTTGCTCTGACACTTCTGCCGGGATGATTAAACCAGTATTTCCATCCTCATATTTCGCCTTATAGTCATAGAAATCTTTCTTCGGAACGATTTCCCCAGCAACAGACACTGCTGGGAAATCGTTACCAAGAACACCCACTTCGATTTCTCTTGCTGTAACGCCCTCTTCCACAATGATTTTGCGGTCGAATTGGAATGCTTCCTCAAACGCAGCATCCAGCTCATTTCGAGACGTACATTTGCTGATGCCTACACTTGAGCCTAAATTAGCTGGTTTCACAAAACATGGATAGCCTAAGTCTTGTTCTACTTTTGTATAGGCTGCTTCTTTTTCACTTTGCCATTCACTTCGAATGAAAGAAGTGTATTTAACCTGGTTTAATCCGGCTACCTCAAAGATATTCTTCATGATTACCTTATCCATACCAGCAGATGATGCTAATACACCATTACCTACATAAGGAAGATTCAACAGCTCAAGCAGCCCTTGCACTGTTCCGTCTTCCCCGTTCGGTCCGTGAAGCAATGGGAAAATAACATCAAGCTGAGTGTCACCAGCTTGGAACAAGTCAGGAGAAAGAACTGTTCCTGATAGCCCTTCCTGTCTTTTAAACTCTAATTCTTTCACTGTTTCTACAGGCCCAGTAAGCTGTTCTCCTCTAATCCATTCACCCGTCTCTGTTATGTAAATTGGATGAATATCAAATTTATCTGTATCCAAGGCTTTTATAACAGCCAAGGCAGTTTGCATGCTGACTCTATGTTCAGCGGATTTTCCGCCATATAGTAAACCAATTTTCTTTTTCATAATTCGTACCTCCATATTTTAAAGACACACACTTGTTATTCTACCACTACACCCTTATCTTCAAAAGAGGAATCATGGACTAGCTCTGCTTTTTATCAAATTGTAAAATTTGCGCATGCTTTTGTAATAAATTATGTCACAAGCCATGTAAATGCAGCTTATTCAAAGAAATTTCTATAGGCTATTTATCGGTCATCTAAGACAGGCTGCCAAGCCTTTAATCTTCTTTCTTATTTTCTCCGCGAAAAACCTTGGCACTTCTGACATACTCTATATCACTTACATTGCTGCGAAAATTAATGACTCGCGCTAATGCAAAGAAATAATCAGATAAACGGTTTAAATACTTTAAGGGCAATTCAGGGACATGCTCCTCTTCCCTCATTAAAGTAACAACACACCGCTCCGCTCTTCTTGTTACTGTTCGGGCAATATGGATGGCACTGGCCGCAGCTGTTCCCCCCGGCAGAATAAACCGTTCAATCGGCGGCGCTTCCTCCATTAAATCATCGATGCGCTCTTCCAAATACAAAACAGCTTCTTCCGGTAACTTTAACGGCCTGTTTTTTGTTATGCTAGCTAAATCTCCACCGCAGTCAAAAAGCTCATGCTGAATTTTTTCTAAATCCGCCTTTACATCTGAATAAATATCCTCCACTAACAAAGAAATGGCCTGGCCAACGAAGCAATTCGCTTCATCCACTGTGCCGTAAGCTTCCACTCTGATATCATCTTTATAAGCTCTTCCGCCAATGATATGTGTCTGGCCTTTATCTCCTGTTTTCGTATAAATTTTCATTTCATCCCTCTTTCTAAAGCTGTCTTCCTATTTTGCCTTTTATCCAAAGCCATCGTCATTACCTCATAAACTCCTTTAGCAACAGCTTTCCCTAAATCTGTAATGTTGCCGCCAAATTCATGAAATTTGCCTTTTTGGGTAGCAGCAACAAGCAAGCTGTCTGTGGGAGTTCCCGTTGCAGGCGTGCCAGTAGCAGGATCAGTTACTTGTCTGTTCCGAAGTACGCTTGCTTTCGTCTCTGTTGCCGTCATCGCACATTGCAGAAATGCTTGCTCAGACAGCTCGCCATTTATAAATATCCAAATATTAATCGTGCCCGGGACAATGAGTGAGGAGTGCTGCTCACTCAAAGCTGCATCCGCCGGATTGCCGACACTGGCAGCAACGACGAAGAAAAGACTGGTGGCACCTGCCTGATATTTGCGGTAAGCAGTATCCTCCAGCTCAACCGCTGTCATCATCGCAACCGTTTCACTTGGCAAAAACCCGTTTTTAACGAGATAATCATTCATCTCCATTTTATAATCATCACAGTTGTAGTCTTTATTCACATGACGGTTAATAAAATATTTGTGCCAGCCTATCCCTGCTCCTGTCACACCAGAAGATAATGATTTCAGTGGAATATCGGTTGTAATGGCTATGTATTCTTTAGAGAGGGTCAAATTAGCTTCGCCAACTTCCTCTTGCAAATCAGCACTGCTTTCTCTAAGAGAGAGCACAAGGTTCGCCGCCGGCACTTGCGGATGCTGAGCTCTTATCACATCTGTGCCGTATACTTTTTTTATTTTATCCTCTTGAAGAACGTTCCGCGGGTGCGAGTCTGCTTCAATCTCGCTGTTATGAAGCAATAATAGCCTGTCACAATAAAGACTAGCCAAATTTAAGTCATGAAAAATACAAACAACCGTCAAGCCCCGCTTTTTGCTCCACTCTTTTAATAATTCAAGCAGCTCCTTTTGAAAGGAAAGATCAAGATGGTTAGTCGGTTCATCAAGTAGGAGAATTTCAGGCTCCTGTGCCAAGCATTGCGCTAAATACACCCTTTGCTTTTCCCCTCCAGACAGCTCACCAATCAAGGTATTGCTGTAATGGCTGATGCCTGTCTGTTCCATTGCGCTATGAATGACAGCTTTATCCTCCCTTGATAATCCTTGCATCCAGCCTTTTTGATGTGCATATCTGCCCATTGAAACGATTTCCTCGACAGTATAAGAAAATGCCTCTGCGGTTTGTTGAGAAAGGGTAGAAACGATCTGGGCAAATTCCTTTTGTTTATATTCGGAGACTTTTCTGCCTTTAATAAAAAGCTCCCCAGCATTAGGTATAACAATCCCGCTTATCAGCTTAAATAAAGTTGTTTTTCCGCTGCCATTCGGGCCGAGTATGCCAAGCATTTCCCCTTTTTGTACAGAAAAAGTAATATCCGTTAACACTTTTTTCTCTCCATATTGAAATGACAGCTTTTTTGCCTCCAGCATCGTCTTACCTCCCTTTCTTTCTATAGTTCAACAGCAAAATGGCAAATACAGGAGCTCCGGAAAGGGCTGTAATTACACCGATTGGCAGCTCCGCCGGGGAAATTATCGATCTTGCCAATAAATCTGCCAAGATTAAAAATCCGCTGCCAACGAATATAGACAGCGGCAGTACATGACGGTGATTACTTCCAGCCACTATCCTGACTAAATGTGGGATAACAAGCCCAACAAAGCCAATTGTCCCAGATACTGCAACAGCAGCACCTGTGAGCATGCTGCCGGCAAGTATAATGGTCATTTTCCTAAACCTTACTTGCACTCCTAAATGCTGTGCTCTTTCTTCCCCGAATGCCAATATATTAAGCTCCCTGCCTTGCAATAAAAGAATCAAACAGCCAATGATAAAAAAGGGCAGGAACATTTGAATATACGTCCATCCCCTCATTGAAACACTTCCAAGCAGCCAGCCAATAATCTGTCTTAGCTCATCTCCTGTTAACGCAATTAACAAGGAAATAAAAGCGCCTAAAAAGGAACTGAAAATAATGCCTGTCAGTATAATCGTTTCTACCTTCATAGCAGGGTCCAGCTTTTTTGCAAATAACAGCACCAGAAAAACGGTTAAAAAAGCGGTCACAATACTCAGCACAGGCAACGTATAGCTCCCTAAAAAGGGAATGGTAATATGAAAAAACAAGGTTGCCACAGCACCAACAGAGGCACCTGAGGATACACCGAGAGTATACGGGTCTGCCAACGGATTGCGCAGCAATCCTTGAAAAGCACAGCCTGCAATTGCAAGGCTTGCACCAACAAGGCCCGCTAGGATAACACGAGGCAGACGAATATTACTAACGATGTTGGCTTGCATCGTATCTACTGTAAATACTTCTGTATGACTGACTGAATTTATGAATATCTTGATGATCGTTAAGAAAGACACAGAAACCGTTCCAATGGATATCCCTAAAAAAAGTGCGATGATGAGAAAAAAAGCGGCCAAAAAATAAGCCGCTTTTGTTTTATTTAAATACATCAGGATATACTGCCTTCGCAAATTCCTCTACCCCTTGTGCCAGCCTTGGGCCAGAACGTGATACAAGATCTTCATCCACTTCCACTATTTGTTTATCCTTTACTGCCGTTACCTGATCCCAGCCATCCCTTTTTGTTACTTGACCGACCGGATCTGGTGAGTAGCCGCCATAAGTAGTTATAACTACATCTGGATCTGCCTCAATGACTGCCTCTTGGTCAACTTGAACCCAGCCAGCTTCCTTGATAACATTTGTTGCATTAATGGTATCAATCATTTCTTGCATAAATGTATCTTTTCCAGTTGTAAAAATACTTGGTTCAGGGCTGACTTCTACATACACATCCTTTTTGTCTTTTTCAGATATGCTTGCAGCCTTTTCTTTAATAGAGGCAATGTCATCCTTCATATCTTGAACTATTTCTTCAGCTTTCTCTTTTTCACCAACTGCTTTACCAATCATTTCAATACTGTTATAAACACCATTAAAATCAGTCGCATCATTTACTACAAGTACATCTATCCCAGCGTCGCTCATCTGCTGCAGTCCATCTGCCCATGTGTCAGCGACTGATTCATGTGCAAGCACTAAATCAGGATCTAAGGAAAGGATCTTCTCCACATTAAGCTCCATACCCACTACTTTTTCGATATCTTTCGTTTCTTCTGGATAATCATCACTTTCAGAAACACCAACAACTTCATCGCCCACGCCTAATGCAAAAGCTACTTCTGTGTTGCTTGGCATTAGGGAAACGATTTTTTGAGGATCTTCTTCAATGACTACCTCTTTATCAACTGCATCTGTAATAGTAACAGGAAACTCTGCCTCTGCTTGTTCAGATTTCTGCTTGTCATTACTTTCACTGTCAGAAGCTTGTCCGCATCCAGCCAAAACTAAACACGCCATTAACGCTCCGCAAAATAATGAATAATACTTTTTCATTTTATTTCCTCCCTTTATTTGTTTGGAAAAATAAAAAGGGGCTTGTCCTCATAGATTAGAACCCATAAAAAAACACACTTTTTTTAGCAAAAGAGTGTGGCAGCTTTAAAAGGTCCCATTGGACAACCTCCGGGAAGGACTTTCATTATAAAAATCGCGCTCCACACCATCCTATCCTCGTAGGCATTTTAAGGTGTATAGATGGATGGCAGGTCTCCTGACTTATGACTATTGCTTCCTTGCGCCTTCCCATATGTTTACAGTGGCATCATTGCAAGAACAGCAGTCATTTACAGTGGCGGGACCGTGCTGGATTTTCACCAGCTTCCCTTTTAAGCTTAATGCAAAGCACACCAAGCACCATCCTCTATCTTTTTCATTTTTCATCAACGTTGATTATACACTAAATTAAGCTGTCAAAGTTAGTTAACAGCAAGCATTTTTTTATCGAGCTCAACAGGTATCGGGCGATCAAGTTGGATTCCCTCCAGAGACAGCTTGCATGTATATGCCAACAGCCTCACACCAGCCTGTTCAGCTTGAATGAGTGATTCTGCAAAGAAGGGGTCAATATGTGCTGCAGATGTAACTAAATCAACATCTTCCCGCTGGACAACAAATAATATAGCCGTATTCCATGTCCCTTCCTTCGCTATTGCTGCAAGCTCTTGAACATGCTTAGCCCCTCGTGCTGTTACAGCATCAGGAAACATTCCGATCTTCCCCTCTGCAAGTGTGACACTTTTCACTTCAAGCAAAAGCCCCTCGCCTTTTTCATTCTGCAGCATAAAATCCCATCTGGAATTGCCATAAGCAAACTCTGATTTCACCCATTTAAACGTGTTAAGCTCGGGAAGCGCACTGCTTTTCAACACTTTTTCAATCAGCTTGTTAGGAAATGTCGTATTAACAGATACAAATATCCCTTCATGCTCAACAAGCACGGCAGTCCATTTAGTTTTCCTGTTAGGATTTGTACTTGGGAGCACATATACGACCGTATCCTTGACTAACAGTTCCTTCAATCTGCCAGGATCAGCTAAATGAACAGTCTCGATAGAGTTTGTTTCTTCGTGCAGACATGTAAGAATAAAGCGATTTGGTCTTTCTTTAAACAGCATTCTGACAAGCGGCTGGGGAAAAGCTTCCGAAATCGAGTTGCTCAAAACTATTCACCACTTTCTAGCTAGTTAATGATAACCTCCCACTCTTTTGTTCTTTTATCATAAATTAGCTTTGCATCATAATTGCTTTGTTTGCTTTTTTTCTCATATTCTTCGTACATATTATCCATATTCAGATAATCACCGATGACCCATATAGGGATTTCAATCCGAAGCCGGTTTTGGCTTGCCTTTTGAATGGAAATGACCATTCCTTCTTTCATTAAACCCTTTAAAAGCAGAACTCCTTGCTGACTCAGCGGTGTATATACCCGCTTCTTTTTTACCCCAAACAAAGTTTTGTCTGCCTTCAAACGGTTCAGTTTCTGTCCTAGCACCTCACCGAAAAAGGAATAAAATACAGGAAGGTTTTTATAATATGTCTTATTGAACCAGCCGTCATCATGAGCTAAATATACAAACTGGTTGTTGAGATGCTGATAGAACGGCGCCCTTAAATGGTCTCTTTTATGAGCAAGATATAGTAGCTCCGCAATTGTTTGCCCATCAAGCACATCTAATGCCTCTGTCTCCTCAAAATCGATCCACGCAAAGTCACCGTAACCATAAACATCTTCTTTGGCAAGCTTTGCAATTTTTTGGTCAGAAACATATTCAAACATTGTGTGTGTATGTAATTCTCCGTCATCAAACTGATGCTTCATAAGTAAGATTGATGAAATCGATTCAGATAAAAATTGATAAAATTCGTAAAATTCAATTCCGTATGATAGGACGAATCGTTCCTTTTCATGAAGATGAATATACACTACATCCCGGATATCATGATTGCCTTTTTTCATAAAGTACCCCCCAAACCCTTTAAGCAAAAATAATAGATACTTTTTATCCCATTTAGTTTATCAAAAACAAACTTAAATAGCTTCTAAATGATTTATCGTCAAAAACAAATATGTAAACTGTCTCGGAGTATTTTAATTTCTCCCTGTATGCTTTCCTAATATACGTAGATTGATACAGCAGCAAGCCATTTTCCATTACATTATACAAGGTATCTGTGTTGTTTTATATAATTATCGAAGGAATATAAAAAATGATATATAGATGTAATTTTATTTTAAAAAACCGCCTCAATAAAAGAGACGGTTTTATGATGGGATACCCCTACACAATATTCGTTTTTTTCAATAATCTTTTTATGCTGCTATCTGCTTCCTTCAAAATGAGCGGTTTATCTATTGTTCGCATTATTTTATTTTCCATTACGATTCTGCCGTCAATTATTGTTGTTACTACATCAGCTCTTGTTGCTGAGTAGACAATCCTCGATATTGGATCTACATCATAAGAAGGATATGTGTGGAAGTTTTGTAAATCGAGAATGGCTATATCTGCTTTTTTCCCCACTTCAATGCTTCCGATTTCTTTCTCTAATCCTACTGCCTTTGCGCCGCCGATTGTCGCCATTCTAAATACTGTTCTTGCATCCATTGCTGTCGGACCATGAATTGGCTTTTGGATTAATGCAGCTAATCTCATTTCATTGAACATATCAAGATTATTATTGCATGGAGCTCCATCTGCACCAAGGCTTACTGAGGCATGATTACACAGGAGCTCAGGGGTATCTGCAATACCTGATGCCAGCTTTAGGTTAGAGCCTGGGCAGTGGCTTACATGAACTCCTTTTTCTTTTATAATCCTCTTTTCCTCTTCATCAAGCCAAATACAGTGAGCCAATATCAGCCGCTCATTGGCCAGGCCGAGATGATCAAGATAGACTACATTCCTCATTCCTGTTTCTTCTTGAACAATTTCAATTTCTGTTTTGTTTTCAGATGCGTGTGTGTGTACAAGCACATTATACTTATCTGAAAGCACCTTTACTTCTTTGAGGAGTTCCTCTGTACAGGACACAACAAATCTCGGTGAAAAGGCGTATTTTATTCTTCCTCCATCAAATTGATCCCACTTTTCCAATAAATCCACACTTTGCTGGATAGAGTCTGCCGTTTTTTCTTGCAGAGCCTTTGGCACCTCGCTGCCCTTATCCATCATCACCTTCCCTGAAACCGCCCTGATTCCGCTTTTGGCGATTGCCTGAAAAGCATAATCAGCATGATGAACGGTCTCCATATCGACAATTGTTGTTGTACCGCTTTCCATCAGCTCACCGATCCCCAGCATTGCTGAGTAATAAATTGAGTCCTCATCATGAGCAGCTTCTAGTGGCCAGATTCGTTTGCGCAGCCAATCCATCAGCTCTAAATCATCTCCCTTGCCCCTGAATAAGGTCTGGCATAAATGAATATGTGTTTGCACAAATCCTGGGATTACCGTATGTCCTGCCGCCTCTATTATTTTATCTGCAGTGCTAGCATCAATTTCTGGTCCAATTGCCTTGATAAGGTCATTTTCAATTAATATATCCCCGTTTACTATTTCTTCTTGCCCATTCATCGTTACGATTTGTGCATTCTTGATTAATATTGTCGTCATTGTCCTTTTCCCCCTATACACATAAAAAGCTACGAAAAAACAAGCTGAAAATGCCTGTTTTTTCGTAGCTAGAAATTTACGGTTTCTAAGTAGAGACCCTTAAACCAATTATTAAGGATATACGAAAGTAACATAATTAAATTAACTTTTATAAGATAATATTAACTCAATCTCATTTGACAGCAAGTTAATTGTCAGAAAACTTAACATACTTTTTACAACCCGATGGTAAAAAAATATCCATTTCATTCTTGTTGTTTATTTCATATAATAGTACAGGGTATAAACAACTATGACTTTGGCGGAAAGGAGTGGGAAGTATGATACAAAACATGTCAGACAATCAAATCACACTTCACATTATTAAAACACTGAAAGAAAATAAAAAAGCAGAATTTGAGACAATTGTTGATGAGCTTCAGCCATACGACATTGCTCAAATTTATGAATCACTCCCCGATAAGCATAGGACCCACTTTCTCCTTTATCTAAATACAGATTTGTTAGCAGACCTGCTCGAAGAGGTTAATAAAGAAGAGCAGCTTGATATATTGAATAAACTTGGCATTGAAAAGACAGGGAAGGTTCTTGATTTAATGGACAACGATGACCTCGCATCCCTTCTTAATGAACTTTCACCGGAAAAAACGGAACAATTGCTTTCGGGGATGAAAAAAGAAGAGTCCATCATCGTCCAAAACTTAATGAACTACCCGGATGAAACAGCCGGCCGACTAATGACGAACCGCTTTGTTTGGATACGCGATTATTATTCGACAAGAGAAGCAGTCGATAAGCTTAAGAGCTTTGCTGATTTTGCAGAAACATTAAGCTATCTTTATGTCATTGATCAAAAACGGAAATTAGTTGGAGTAGTATCTTACCGGGATTTATTAATTGCAGAGCCGCAGGATAAAATCAGGGACATTATGTATGAGCGGGTAATCAGTGTTTCTGTTGCTGAGGACCAAGAGCAAGTTGCTCATATCATCCAGAAATATGATTTCTTAGCCATTCCTGTTGTTGATGATGAAAACATGCTGATGGGTATTGTTACCGTCGATGATATTATTGACGTTGTTATCCAGGAAGCTGATGAAGATATTCAAAAATTATCTGCCGGCGGTAAGGATATAGACTTCGATACGAAAGCTCATGTTGCAGCATATCGCAGACTGCCTTGGCTTATTTTGCTCCTGTTTATCGGCATAGTGTCAGGCAGCATTATCAGTTCTTATGAGGATATTCTCAGTAAAGCTGTAGCGTTGTCCTTTTTCATGCCGATGATTTCCGGAATGACCGGTAATACTGGCACACAATCGCTTGCGGTTATCGTTCGCGGATTAATTTCTAATACAATTAATAAAAAGATTGTTACTAAGGTAATTTTCAGGGAATTGCTTGTCGGCCTTATAATTGGAGCAACATGTGGCATAATCATCACATTAATAGCATATGTATGGCAAGGAGATCCTGTCTTAGGATTTGTGGTTGGATGCTCCCTTTTCTTTACACTTATTATCGGAACACTGTCTGGTACAATCATTCCGCTGATTTTGTATCGCTTTAAGATTGATCCGGCAGTAGCTTCAGGTCCACTTATTACTACATTAAATGATATTTTTTCTTTGTTTATTTATTTTGGCATCGCAAGTGCCTTCCTCAAACATATTATGTAAAGCCAGACGCTTCATTAGAATGACTTCCCAATTTCTAATGAAGCGTTATTTTTTTCACTTAAGCAAAAGTTAAATATTTTTTGCCAATATAAAAAAATGGAAACTATTAGTCCCTTGTAACCGTCTTAATAATTGCAATTCATTTCCAGTTATTTATAAGGAGTTTTGCTTATGAGAGGAAGAAACAACAGTGTTTCAGATAAAGTTGATTGGACATTATGTTTGCTGCTGCTGCTGTTTTGTTTGACAAGCTGTGTGTCGATATACAGTGCAGACAAAGATTATCTGCCCTCACAAATTATGTGGTATGTGATCGGCTCGGTCGCTATCGCTGTTATTACTTGCTTTGATAATGACCAGTTGAGGAAGCTGACGTGGATTTTATACGGAATCGGAATCGCCCTTCTTCTAGGACTCGTTTTTGCACCGATCACCGATTTCACTCCAGAACGAAACGGCGCTCAAAGCTGGTATGTCATCCCATCTGTTGGCAGCATCCAGCCTTCGGAATATATGAAAGTATTCACGATTATGGCATTATCAAAGGTTATCCATGACCATCATGAAAAGACAGTTTATACTTCATTAAAAACAGACCTTATCCTTTTATGTAAAATAGGCCTTACGGCAGGAATTCCAATAGGACTTGTTATTGTACAAGACTTTGGAACGACATTAGTTTTAATTGCCATCGTCGCAGGGATGGTTCTTGTTTCAGGCATTACCTGGAAGATCATTATTCCGTTATACAGCTCCATTATTTCCTTCGGGGCGCTTGTGATGTATTTAGCTGTTTTCGGCAGAAGCCTTCTCGCTAAATACTTAAGCATCGACCAGTATCAGTTTGCCAGAATTGACTCATGGCTTGATCCTGTTGAAGCAGGAGATTCCGGTCTCCAGCTCGTCTGGTCTCTGCAGGCAATAGGCTCAGGTCTTATTTCAGGAAAGGGCTATGGGAACGTTGAGGTTTATATCCCCGAAAGGCATACAGATTTTGTGTTTACTATTATTGGAGAGGAATATGGCTTTGTGGGTGGAAGCATCCTAATTATTCTATATTTCCTGCTTATATATCATTTAATCAGAACTGCCTTTCTATCTAATGATCCTTACAGCATTTATATATGTGTCGGTGTTATTAGCATGATTGCGTTCCATGTATTTGAGAACATTGGGATGACAATCCAGCTCCTTCCTATTACAGGTATTCCGCTTCCCTTTATCAGCTATGGAGGAAGCTCGCTAATGACGAATATGATGGCAATGGGGCTAATCTTCAGCATTCGCTATCATCATCGCAGCTATATGTTCTCTCCCTCTCTTTCCATATAATAGAAAGCAAAAAAAGCAGCAAATCATTCATTGCTGCTTTTTTGCTTGTTTAAATCCTAGCAGCAACCGGGTATAGTTTTCTAACAGCTGCAGAAAATAATGGTGATATTTGAAAGTTATTTGAACTTATGTGTTTTACACTAGTTTTCCACATGTTTCCTGTATATGATAGTAGTAGAAAGAATCATCAGTAAATTGAAATCAAAACTAAATTAAAATAATTATAATTAAGTATTGATTTTAAATTAAAACTTGTTATAATTAAAGTATGATAAATCGAAGGGAGCTAATCAAAATGGGATTACAAACTAAAGTTGAATTACAAAAAGAATTAAATGTACAAGTAGCAAACTGGAGCGTGCTTTACACAAAACTTCACCAGCATCACTGGTATGTAAAAGGACCTTTCTTCTTTACATTACATGAAAAATTTGAAGAGCTCTACGACGAAGCGGCAGAAGTTGTAGATGAACTTGCAGAACGTTTATTGGCAATCGGTGGAAAGCCTGTTTCCACATTAAAAGAATTTATGGAAACTTCTACACTATCAGAAAGCACAGAAAAATTATCAGCAACTGAAATGGTGAAATCTCTTGTAGAAGATTACAGCCACATCAATACACAACTTAGAGCATTAGCGGGACATGCTGACGAGCTTGACGATACTGTGACACATGATATCGCAATTGGATTAACAGAAAAAATCGAGAAGCATCTATGGATGCTTACAGCATACTTATCTGAATAAAAAATAAGGCATCCTTTCAAAGGATGCCTTTTCTCATGTTAACTTTGGCTTCAGCATTTTAATATGTCCAGGAAGAACCTTCAGTTCACTTGGTGTTTTTGTGTAAACCTCGCCATCCATATCCACATCCACAAAATGCTCAGAGCTTATTTTAATATGTTTCCCTCTTATATACACAACCTCCTCCATAAACGCCTTATCTGTTTCGAAGTCAATTTTCCGCAAGTCATTTAACTCTTTTACTAGCTGAAAATTTGTATTCCTGACAAGGAAAACATCAACCATTCCATCATTATAGGAAATGGAGAATGGCAATCGTTTCCCCCCAATATAGTTACCATTCACTACTATTGCCAAAACAGCCTTTTCACGTATTTCCTTGCCGTCTATATTCATGACAAGCTCTTTCGGCTCTGTGTTTTGGATGGTTCTAATAGCACTTAGAACATAACTCGCCTTTCCAAGAACGTTTTTCTCCTCTTCCCTAATATTATTTGATGTTTCAGCAACAATGCCTATCCCCCAAAAATTCAAGAAGTAAGCAGAATCAGTTTGAACAATATCAACAGCTTCTTCTTCTCCATTAGAAACAAGCTCCTTGGCTGCTTTTTGCAAATTTTGCTGTATATTTAAAGTCCGGCTGAAATCATTGCATGTCCCCCCTGGCAAGACAGTCAGCACAGGTCGTTTCTGTAAGCCGGCCAGTCCATTTATGCATTCGTGGATAGTTCCATCTCCACCAAGAACAATTACAAGATCTACCTTCTCTCCATACTCTCTGCATATTTCTGCAGCATGCTTTGGCCGGCTCGTTTTAAAAACATGCAATTGATCTATTTCATTTGCAAACACAGGTAAACAGCTTTGAAGCTGTACATCCGTTTCCTTTTTGCCTGCATTGCCATTATAAATAAAAAGGGCATTTTTATATTTCATAGTTTCTATGCATCCTCCTTCTTTTTATACCCTTTACCCATAAAGTACATAAAAGCTAACTTGTCTCTGCATAACTTTGGAAATATCTAGCATTATGATAAAATATAGTCCAAATACAAAAGCAGCGGAGGAACTTATGTGAAAAAACAATTTGTGGTGATTGGACTAGGGAATTTTGGCGGGAGTCTTGTTAAAGAATTTCATGAGGCTGGAACAGAGGTATTGGCAATTGATCAAAGCCTGGAAAGGGTCGAAAAATACCGCCCGTTTGCCACGCACTGTGTACAGGTCAACAATATGAGCGAGGCAACGCTGACAACTCTTGGAATCCGCAACATGGATCATGCTTTTGTTGCTTTGGGAGATGACATTGAGTCGAGCGTACTTACAACCTTGATTTTAAAAGAAATGGGCATGAAGCAAGTTTGGGTTAAAGCAGCAGATACTTATCATAAAAGAGTCCTAGAAAAGATAGGAGCAGACCGAGTCATCCATCCAGAAAGGGATATGGCTAAAAGAATCGCCCATCATGTTATCTCTGAAAAAATGATTGATTATATTGAGCTGTCAGATAAACACGGCATTGTAGAATTAGCTGCCACAGAGAAAGTACACCAGCAAACACTTCTTGAATTAAATGTTCGAGCCAATTTCGGCTGTACGATAATCGGCATTCAACGAAAGGGCGATACAATCGTCTCCCCTTCTGCCGAAGAGAAAATTTATAAAGGCGATACACTGATTGTCATCGGCAGCAATGAAGATATTTACCGATTCGAAGAAGATGGATTATAAGCAAGCGGAGAAAATCCGCTTTTTTTTATGCAGCTAGAATGCAGACCTTCTCTGTTTCCACTCCAATTTCAGCTAACCTTCCTTCTAACTTTTTAGTTTATTCTCAAATCTGACGGGTAATAAGGACAATAAGTCATGACAAGGAGGAATAATATGATAAATAACAGTGGAAATTGGAATGGATGGAACAACTACTTAGACAGATTGCCAGATTTTCTCTTGGCAGTGGTCGTATTAATCCTCGGTTGGATTATCGCAAAAATCATTGAGAAAGCCATTTATAAAGGACTTCAGAAAACAAAGCTCGATGATAAAATTTTTCCTGAAGGAAAACCAAAAAAGTACTCTTCTGAAAAAATTATCAGTAAAATAATATTTTACATTCTACTTGTGTATGTATTCAGTCTCTTCTTTAACATCTTGAATTTAACTGTTATTACATCACCATTAGTATCAATGCTCTCATCTATTTTTGGAGCAATCCCTAATATTCTAAAAGCTGCCATCATTCTATTGGTTGCATGGCTGGTTGCTTCTGGCTTAAAGTACTTGATTAAAAAGTCAGGGAACACATTGAAAGTCCATGAGAAACTTAACAAATGGAAATTACTAGACAACAATCAACAGCAGCCTAACCTGATAGACAAGATTGCGAATATCGTCTTTTATTTTGTACTACTTCTTTTCTTGCCTGCGGTTTTAGGCGCACTTGATTTATACGGGGTTTCAGAACCATTTGCTAACATGCTTCAAAATATTCTTGCATTCCTGCCTAAGCTTCTTGCAGCAGCGTTGATTGTTTTAGTCGGTTATTTTGCAGCAAAAATCGTCCGCACAATCATTACAAGCTTCTTGCAAAGCGTCGGTTTAGAATCATTGGCTAACCGCTTTGGAATGGCGAAGTTATTTGAAAAAACATCCCTATCTACTATAGTAGGTAATATCGTATTTATCTTCATTATGATTCCTGTCGTTATTTCTGCATTAGAGAAACTGGATATAGACGGAATCTCCCAGCCTGCAGTAAGCATGCTGAATGATGTACTGACAATGATTCCAAACATTGCTGTGGCAATCTTCCTTGTATTGCTGGGCGTATGGATTGGTAAATGGATTAAACAAATCGTCTCATCCCTATTATCTGGCTTAGGAATCGATTCTTATGTCCATAAGATAGGAATTGCACCTTCTACAAGCATTGCCAACCTGATTGGTTCAATTGCACAAATTTTAGTTGTTTTCTTGATGGCAGTCCAAGCATTAAATCTGCTCGGCCTTGAGTTCTTAGTTACATTATCAACGGCTGTTGTGGCTTACTTGCCGCAAGTCATTGCCGCTGTTGTAATTATTGGTGTAGGTTTGTGGCTCGGAGTTCTTGTGAAAAACACACTTGCAGGACTACTTCATGGAGCGGCATTTAGACTGCTTCCTTCCATAGCGAAGTACTCTATTATTGCCATTACAATCTTTATGGCATTAGATCAATTAGGTGTTGCTTCTTCTATTGTTACAGCTGCATTCACTCTTATCCTTGGTGGTCTAGCTCTTGCATTCGGACTAGCCTTCGGTCTTGGCGGAAAAGATTTTGCTGCTAAGAGATTAAGAAAGCTTGATGCAAAGATGGATGAATCAGGAATCAATAAGAATCAAGATGACAGCAGTATGTAATAAGCTTATATGTAAAGAAACTCCGCAATTTGCTTGCGGAGTTTTTTTCAATCATCTGAAAAAACCGTCATTTCTTATAAGTTATTAGTTGATATGAAACCAATTTCATAGTTTATGCTTAACTAAACGGCGGAGCTTTTCAGCGTTATATGCGTGAATTTTGCATAGCGTGATGGTCAGCTGCTCCGCTGCTTATTCTTACGGCAAGTCTGTATCAAGCAATTCATAACCGTCTACCAATGTGGACAACGGCACTATTTCGGCATCTTTTTGGTATAACGGAATATATTGTTTCAGCACAGATACAACAGCAGGACCGGAAATGCCTACATGGCCGATTGCAATATACTCGTCCTTCTTATTAAGGTTCTTAACAAGACTTGTTGCCTGCTTTTGGATATGCTGGTTAGAATAAATGTGATCGAAGAACATATTGTTCTCCAAATAAGGCACTTGCAATTCCTCTGCCAGTTTTTTTACGACGCTCTTCCCTGTCGTTTTGCTGTCGAGATAAAATAAATCGTGTTTTTTACACTCTTCTAATATTATCCTCATCACTCTTTCATCCTCTGTAGCCTTTGAACCCATATGATGATTCATCCCAACTGCATAAGGAATACTTTCAATGGCGGAGACAACTCTTTTTCTAATTTCTTCATCGCTTAAATTCGTTGTGATTGCTCCAGGACCAAGCCAGCTTTTTTTACCTTGCTTAGGCTCTAACGGCATATGAATGATAACATCATGCCCCTTTTTGTGAGCTTTAATGGCATCCTCTTTGCTCGTCGGCATAAATGGCATAATTGCCGCAGTGATTGGCACAGGCAGATTCAGCATCTCTTCTGTTCCCTTCATATTGTTGCCGAAATCATCAATGACAATCGCAAGCTCTTTTTTTGCCTGCTGCTTTTCACCCTCCGCATATGCAGTCACACAGGAAAAGGTGAGCAAACAAAAAAGTAATAATGTTTTTCTCATAAAAACACCTCGCTTTTTTCCTTAGTATTTTCTTCTAATCCAGACTTCATCCACTTATTTACTTCCATAAAAAAATGACTTGGCATAAAGCCAAGTCACTATTTGCGATGCATTTTGAATTCCAGGAACAGATCATTATACTCAGCTAAAGACCGCTGCCCAAGATTCTCATACACCTCAAGTTTCGATGTCATTTCCTCATCTAAATAAAAGCGTTTATCAGAAGTAATTTCTTCCGGCAAGTATTGCATTGCCGCTTTATTTGGCGTCGAATAGCCAACATACTCTGTGTTTTGTGCTGCATTTTTTGCATCAAGCATAAAATTGATAAACTGATGAGCACCATCAATATTTTTTGCTGTTTTCGGAATAACCATATTATCAAACCAAAGATTAGAGCCTTCCTGTGGAACCACATATTCTACCTCTTCATTTTCCCACATGATTTCAGCTGCCATGCCTGACCATAGTACGCCAATCGCTGCTTCTTCGTTTTCTATAAGCATACGAATTTCGTCCCCAACTATTGCTTTAACATTAGGAGTCAGCGTATCTAGCTTCTCCTTCGCTTCCCGCAAATGCTTATGATCTTTGTCATTAAGAGAATAGTTTAAGCTGTTAAGGCTCATCCCCATTATTTCTCTTGCTCCATCTATAAGCATGATTTGGTTTTTCAAGTCACTATCCCATAAGTCATTCCAGGAAGTTATCTTTTTCCCTCCGAGCATTTCGGGATTATACACTATACCTACTGTTCCCCAAAAATAAGGGATGGAATATTTATTATCCGGATCAAATGATAAATTCATGAATCTGCTGTCAATATTTTTGAGATTCGGTAACTTTGTATGATCAATCGGGAGAAGGAGATTCTCCTCTTTCATTTTATCAATCATATATTCAGAAGGGATGGCAATATCATAATTCGTGCCGCCCTGTTCTATTTTAGTCATCATCGCTTCATTTGAATCAAATGTCTCATATATAACCTTTATTCCTGTCTCTTTTTCAAACTTATCGATAAGGTCCGCATCGATATAATCTCCCCAGTTATAGACCGTTATCGTATTTCCACCCGCATACCCTCTGCTGCTGTTCACTTGATGAACAACTGCCATTAGGATAGCTGATAAGATGAGAGCTGCTGTCAGCCCTCTTATTAGCCCCTTCATTTGCTCACCCCCGGTTTATGCCTTCTGACTGTTCGCTTCGCAACGAAATAGTAGCCGATGACAAGCAGCAGTGTAATAAAGAATAGCAAAGCAGAAAGTGCGTTGATATTAAGCGAAATTCCTCTTCTTGCCAATGAATATATTTCTACAGATAAAGTAGAAAAACCATTGCCTGTCACAAAGAAGGTAACTGCAAAATCGTCCAAAGAATAGGTTAGCGCCATAAAAAATCCAGCATAGATACCTGGAGCAATATATGGCAGAATAACCTTCGACAGAACTTCCTTCCAGCCTGCGCCAAGGTCAAAAGCTGCATCCATTAAGGTTGGGCTCATTTCCTGAAGCTTTGGCAGCACCATTATTACCACTATCGGAATAGAAAAGGCAATATGCGACAAGAGAACAGATACAAAACCGAGTTTTATTCCTAAAATAGTAAAGAAAATCAGAAACGATGCACCAATGATAACATCAGGACTTACAATCAAAACATTATTTAAGGACAACACCGTATTCCTTAATCGTTTTCTTCTCATCATGGAAAGACTGATTGCTCCAAACACACCGATAATGGTCGCAATCGATGCTGACAGCAGTGCGACAATTATCGTGTTCAGTACAATCACAAGCAGCCTTGTGTCTTGAAACAGCTCTTTGTACCACTTCCAAGTGAAGCTTTGGAAATCATGCATTGTACCACCGCTGTTAAAGGAATAAAAAATCAAATAAAAGATTGGGGCATATAGAAGAATAAAAATGAAAACTAAATATAGTACAGATACTTTCGATAATTTATTCATCTTATCCCCCTCTCTTTCTTGCTACCTGTTAGCATCATAATCACAATCATGATAATAATCAGGAAAACAGCTATTGTAGAACCCATTCCCCAGTCTTGTGTGATTAAGAAATGCTGTTCAATGGCTGTTCCAAGCGTGATGACTCTGTTGCCGGCAATCAATCTTGTAATCATAAACAGAGATAATGCTGGAATAAAAACAGCCTGGCAGCCTGACTTGACCCCATCTATTGTTAATGGAAATATTACCTTTGAGAACGTCGTCCAGCTCGATGCACCTAAATCTTTTGACGCATCTACAAGACTAGGATTCAACTTTTCTAGTGCATTAAAGATTGGTAATATCATAAACGGAATAAAGATATACACACTGACAAACAGGAAGCTGAAATCTGTAAACAGAATTTGCTGTTTACCAATTCCTAAGAAGTCCAGCACCTCGTTTGCTGCACCATATGTTCCGAAAATCCCTAAAAATGCGTAAGCCTTTAAAAGCAGGTTAATCCATGAAGGCAGTATAATAAGGAGCAGCCATAATTGCTTATGCTTAGTCTTCGTTAATATATATGCTGTTGGATAAGCGATAATCAAGGAGAAAAAAGTGATCAAAAACGCATACCAAAAGGAGTTTAACGTCATTTTCAAGTAAACAGGTGTAAAAAACTTTTCGTAGTTACTGAATGTCAGCTGATCTTCAATATCAAAAAAAGAATAATAAACAATCAGCACCACAGGAGCAATTACAAACAACGCAATCCATAAGTAGTAGGGAATCGTATACCAATTTGCCTTATTTTTCATCATTTGCACCTTCATATGCCTCAAGGCGTCTGTCAAACTCTTCTTCTGTTTCTCCTATTCTCATGACATGAATTGCCTCTTTTTCAAAATCAAGACCAATTTCTTCCCCTACAACAACTTTTTTAGTGGAATGAACAAGCCACTCATTGCCATCCTCATCATATCCGCAAATTTCATAATGAACTCCCCTAAACAGCTGGGAATCTACCTTTACTTTAAGCTTTCCTGCATCTGGTGAAGTAATGTTTAAATCCTCTGGACGGATAACAACCTCCACCGCTTCATTATGGTTAAAGCCTTGGTCGACACATTCAAATGTTTTGCTTGCAAAATGAACGACAAAGTCTTTCTCCATTCTCGCGGAGACTATATTGGATTCTCCAATAAAATCAGCGACAAAACGATTAATCGGCTCATCATAAATATCCGTAGGTGTGCCGCTTTGTTCGATTTTGCCTTTATTTAAGACAAATATTTCATCTGACATTGCTAATGCCTCTTCCTGGTCATGTGTGACAAAGATAAACGTAATCCCAAGCCTTTGCTGAAGTTCTCTCAGCTCATACTGCATTTCTGTGCGCAGCTTTAAATCCAATGCAGAAAGAGGCTCATCAAGAAGAATTATTTCCGGTTCATTTACAATAGCTCTCGCAATGGCCACACGCTGCTTTTGGCCACCTGACATTTCACTTATTTCCCTATTCTCATAGGAATCTAAATTGACAAACCGTAATGCGTCCTTTACTCGCTTCTCTATTTCCTGCTTTTTCAGCTTTTTAATGCGCAAACCGAAGGCAACATTTTCAAAAACATTTAAATGAGGAAATAACGCATAATCTTGAAACACCGTATTTACTTGTCGTTTATTCGCTGGAATTTTATTGATTACTTTATCATTAAAGTAAATATTCCCCTCAGTCGGCTCCATAAAGCCTGCGATAAGGCGCAGAATTGTTGTTTTTCCGCAGCCTGAAGGTCCAAGCAGTGTATAGAATTTGCCTCGTTCTATTTCAAAGCTGACATTCTCTAGGACAGTCGTATTTTGGTCATAGGCTTTTGTTACATTTTCAAACCTTATAATAGATTCACCTGGCATGATATTCTCCTTTTCTCCTAAATTTATAAGTAAGAATCAGTTGCTACAAGCAGCAGCGAGGACTTACCATCAGCGATGTTAAAGAACTGGTGCTCCTCTGTCGCATGGAAATAGATGGACTCCCCTTGTCTTGCTCTGTATTCTTGTTTTCCGAGCTTTAACAGCACTTCCCCTTCCAAAACGAAGGCATATGTTTCAGACAGGGAAGGCTCAAACTTTTTAAATTCACCTTTTTTACTAAAGCTAAGCTTTATTGGCTCCATTTCCTTTTCATTGGATTCCGGTACTAGCCATTGAATATGATAGCCTTTTTCTTCATCAAAAAAGTCTGTTACATCCTCTTCTGTATAAACAACCTTCTGCTTCCTCTCTTCATCATCAAAAAATTCTTTTGGAGAACAGCCTAGCACTTCCAAAATATCAAAGAATGTTTCAATAGAAGGAGAGCTTAAATCTCGTTCGAGCTGTGATATATAACCTTTGCTTAAATCTGTCCTTTCCCCAAGCTCTTCCTGGGTCAGACCCTTTTTCAAACGCAAGTTCTTTATCTTTTTACCTATTTCCATATTTTTAACCTACTTTTTTGTTTAGAAATAGTAAACTCAAAGTCATAAAAGTTTACCGAAACTAAACTTTAAGTTTAATTTTACTCCGTTCATTATACAATAATTTAAATGGACTGCAATCCTATTTTAAAAAAACATCCAACATATAAAAAAATGGAGGACTTTGCTTTCGCAAAATCCTCCCACATTGAATAGAAACTTATTCTTCCTCCATTAACGGTCTATACTTTCCATTCTCCACTTTTTCTATTTTCCCGAAATGTATAAGCTTTTTAAGTGAAGCATTACAGTAAGCAGAAGCATCATACGAATCCCTGCCAACTCTTATCCCAATCTCGGTAGGACCTATTCCAGCTTCCTCGTTCTTTTCCTTATACAAATCACACAAAGCGTTGTATATATTCTGATCTTTTTCGGTAATTCGTAGTTTGGAATATTGTTTCAAAATGTATTCCTCCTAATGCTTCTCCCTTATTCGATAATTTATCTAAGCTGACTTCTGTTCATTTCTCTAACCAAAAATGAATGAAAGACAGACCCCTGTAAAATAAGAATACTAATCATTAACGAAAATAACATTCATTTATGCATATTTTTTACAAAAATAGATATTAGGGTTGATAATCTGATTTGTTAATAGGTATTTCATATCATTTCAATATATAGAACACAGGTATAATAGTCTTAATATTTAGTCAATAAATAGCATTAAACTACGCAAATCACTCACTGTTTCTCCTTCCAAATACTCCCTTTATTAAAAAACTGCTTATTCTCTGCCGGTTTATAGTACATTTATCATTTGTTTTAATTTTGCATAAAAATACAATTTTCCACTATAAACCATAGAGAAGACGCTGCTCTTTAAAGCAGCGTCTATAGCTCTGTATTGTAGAATATCGTTATTTAATTCTCTCGTGCTTCTTTGCCTCGATGGTGAT
Source organism: Niallia sp. Man26 (assembly GCF_022049065.2). Lineage (NCBI taxonomy): Bacteria > Bacillati > Bacillota > Bacilli > Caryophanales > Bacillaceae > Niallia > Niallia sp. Man26. Next base: position 274,238 of record NZ_CP095743.1, on the reverse strand, counting down.
GCCCCATCATAGGTCCTTCATGAAATGGCAGCAGCTTAAGCTTTTTCACTTCTTCTGGGTAACTAATCATCATTTCCTTCAACAGTTCTTTCGGTGTTTTATCCTTCGTTTCAATTCCAAGCTCCTTAGCGGCATTTGTAATCTGGACTTCTCTGACTTCATTTGCAAGAGCTCTTAAATCCTTACCCTCTGTTTTAATGTTCAATTTTTTTGCCTCTGACAGTATTAATTGTTCTCTGACTTCTTTACTGAGCTGCTCAAGTGTTTTACCTTCTGTCTTAATATTTAATTCCTTTGCCTTTTGCTTAATCTTTGCTTCGTATAACTCTTTCATCAACGTGCGTGGATCTTTGCCCTCTGTGCTGATTCCCAGCTTTTTAGCTTCATCCTGCAGTCTTTTTTCATGAACCTCTGCAGCAATTTGCTTCATGTCTTTTCCGTCTGTTTTAATACCAAGCTTACTTGCCTCTTTTTTAATTAAAACCTCATGAATTTCCTTTTTTAGCGCTTCTCCGTCTTTCCCGTCTGTTTTTATTCCTAAGCTCTCAGCCATCTTCTTAATGAAGGCTTGGTCCTCCTCAGGCGCCTGATGGTTTATCGGCGGGTTCTCCGGAGCTGCTTTTGCTGTATGTAAAAAGCTAGGCATCATAAAACTAAGTGTTAACAATCCAACTACCAGTATTTTTTTCACATTGCTTCCTCCTTTATTTTCCTTCCCTCCTATCTTTTCCTTCGTTTCATAATTTATGTAATTTTTTATTGTAAATTAACTTGAAGAAAACAGACATTATTTTTATGATGATCCCGTAAGTTAGAATTAGACTTCCATCCATTCTTTTGCTATTTTACTTATATGGTTTTTCGACTATAAAAGGACAATAATGGAGTTGATTAAATACATGAGCAAGTACAATCAATCATATGTAATAACGATGCAGGATATCGTAAGAGAAGGTGATGATATCCTCAGAGAGAAAATGCCTGAACTTTCACTGCCGCCAACCGAGGAGGATAAGCAAGAGCTTCTGTGCATGCTGCAATACTTAAAAAACAGCCAGGATCCTAGCCTTGCTAAAAAGTATAAGCTTCGTCCCGGTGTCGGCATCTCCGCAAATCAAATCGGGCTTAACAAAAGGATGTTTGCGGCCTTTATTAAAGGTGAAAATGGCAATAACTTTGAGCATATGCTAATCAATCCAAAAATCATCAGCCATTCTGCAAGCATGATATACCTGCCTGACAGCGAAGGATGTCTCTCTATTGACAGACCTGTCATTGGCTATGTGCCCCGTTTTAAAAGAATTACAGTGAAGGCTTATGATATTAACGGGAAAGAAGTAAAAATTAAACTGAAAGACTATGAAGCAATTGTATTTCAGCATGAAATCGATCATTTAAACGGTATATTGTTTCCGGACCATATTAACAGCACTAATCCATTTCAGCTTCCAGATATGGATATCAATCCTCTTTAAGCATAAAAAAGCGACTTTCCCTTTTACAGGAAAGTCGCTTTTTTCATTAGCTTGCACTTGTTGTGCTAGCAGTATCCAAGTTGTTCTTGATGTCGTAGTCAGCTTTTACTTCTTCCAACCATGTGCTGTATTCTGTGTTCATTTTGCTCTCGAACACTGTATCTTTAATTTCATCTTTATGATCGTCCAATTTAGCTTCTACTGCATCTTTATGGCCTGTTACTTTAATGATATGCCAGCCGTTTGTTGTTTCAACTGGATCACTGATTTCATCTACATCCATAGCGAAAGCAGCTTTTTCAAACTCTTCAACCATTTGGCCAGATGAGAAGTATCCTAGCTCACCGCCGTTTTCTTTTGTTGCTGTATCAGTTGAGTATTCTTTTGCAAGATCAGCGAAATCTTCACCGTCATCAAGCTTTTGCTTCACTTCTTTTGCTGTTTTTTCGTCAGCAACTAGAATATGACTTGCTTCTACTTGCTCAGGAGTGTCAAAGCTTGCTTTGTTTTCATCAAAGTAAGCCTGGATTTCATCATCCGTAACTTCGATTCTTGGCTCAAGCAATTTTTTGATTTTCAAATAGCGCAACAGCTCTTCTTCGATATCTGCTTTAGATGCACCGTTCGCTTCTAATGCAGCATTGAAAGCATCTTCGCCGCCTGAAGATTCAATAAGCTCGTTAAGCTCGTCCTCTTGTTCTTTATCCGTTACCTTAACTTTTTCTTTTTCCGCTTCTAAATCAACTACTTTATTAGCAATTAAAGTCTCAAGGATAGATGTCCCGTATTGCTTATTCAACGCCTCGTTTAAGTCATCTTGCGTGATTTTTTCTCCATCGATAGATGCTACTGTGTTATTCTTCTGAACTAGAATAACAGCAACAACGATCAACGCTATTAGTACTACTGCTAAAATGGGTAAAATGATCTTTTTGTTTTTCATCCTGTGTCCTCTCTAAACTATATTTTAATAAACTAAAACTATCATAATAGATATGACAATTCCATTGCCACATAAAATACATCATACCATAAAAATATTACAAAAATATTAACAAAAATAGAAATCCCATCTGATTTTTAGTAATTTTACCAGATGGGATTTTTAGTATGAAGCAAGCCTCTTAATTAGTGCTGCTGCTGTTGCTCGTTAAAGTCAGCTCTACTGTCTTCTTACTGCCATCATGATATACGACCATTTTTACTTTATCGCCGATATCCACTTTCGTATATAGATATTTTCTCAAGTCAGAAGACCCTTCTAGTTCAGTTCCGTTTATGGAGACAATTACATCTTGTACTTCAAGACCTGCTTTAGCTGCCGCAGAGTTAGAATCAATATTTGTTACCATAACTCCTTTTGTTACAGAGTCAGGAAGGTCCTGCAAGTACATCTGCGGAACTTCTTCTAAGCTTGCCAGTCCGACACCGATATATGGACGCTCTACCTCGCCATTTTCAATGATTTCATTGACGATTGGAAGCAAATCATTACTTGGTATTGCAAAGCCAAGCCCCTCTACTCCATCCTCTGAGATTTTCAAGCTGTTGATGCCGACAACCTCGCCTGCAGAGTTAATCAAGGCACCTCCGCTGTTCCCTGGGTTTATCGCCGCATCTGTCTGAATTACGTTAAACTCCCAGTCACCAGCAGATGTGTTAACAGTAATACTTCTGTCCACCGCACTTACAATACCTTGTGTAACTGTTCTCGATAAATCAAGGCCAAGTGGGTTACCGATTGCCCAAACTTGATCACCTGGGCGCAGTGTAGTGGAATCCCCAAAATTAATTACATCCGTAGCATACTTCGCATCAATTCTGACAACAGCCAAGTCAGTAAGGGCATCTGCACCGATTAATTTCCCTTCTGTCTTATCACCGTTATACAGTGAGATTTCTAATGAATTCGCACCTTCTATCACGTGATTGTTTGTAGCAATGTACGCATATTTATCATCCTTTTTAAAGATGATTCCAGAGCCTGACCCTGATTCGACGTCAGTGGACGTACTTTGGGAAAATTGGCTCGTTGTTTGTTGCTGAACATTCACAATTCCAACAATTGCCTTAGAAGAGGACTCAACCATATCTGCAATGGACGTTGAACTGTCAGAAGTTTGGGCTGATGTAGTCTGTGCTGTTATATTATTAGAGCTAGAGCTGCTATTGCCAACTTTACTACTTAATTCCTCTACCTGTTGTTCCAGCTTTTCATACTGCCCATCAAGCAAATTCGTATGTGGAACAGCAACAAATGTCAATGCAGACCCGACAACACCGGCTGCCAGCAAGGAAAAGAACCCTTTCCATTTAGGACTGCCTGCTGACGGCCGCTCCTTGCTTCTTTTGCCAGAAGGCTCTTCAGCTGTTGCAGCTGCTGCCATTGTTTGCTGAACGTGAATCTGCTTTTGGGCTGCAAGTCTTTCCTCCTCAGCGTCACTTGCCATTTTTTCATATTCACGAGCTATCGCATCTGCCTTATCGAAGTCGGACATACCTGTATTTTGGCTGTCATCCTCCTGATTCTCTGATTTTACTATTGGATTTTCTTCCAGCTTGTTTAAATCAACTGCTTCATCATTCGCTTTGTCTTCTTCCTTTCTTGCCGTAAACTCAGCATTGTTTGTGAGCTCTTTTTGCATTTCAACATTTTGTTCTTCGTTCACACTCTCATTTTTGCTTTCAAAGTCCTGTTCTCCGTTCATATTCTCTTTGTTTTTTTCAAACTCATTCATCGTTTTATACCTCCTATAATAATTACCAACTATGCATCATCTATAAGAAGAAATTAATTATTGTTTTGATTTCATGTTTATATAATAAAACTTATATATGAATAAATTATTAACAAAGTTTTAATAGACCTAGAAAAATTAAGGACGAAATAGAGAATTTCCACCTACTGTTGCTGCAGATAGTAAAAAAGCTCTGATTACGCTAAGCATAAACCTTACTACCCAGCATAATCAGAAGCATCTCTCCTATTTAAATATTGGAAAATAAATCGTAAATCTCGTTCCTGCTCCTTTTTGGCTGCTTACTTCAATTTTCCCATTATGGAACTGTACAAGCTGTTTTACAATCGATAACCCTAACCCAAACTCTCCGTATGGATTATTCGTTCTTGAAATATCAGCCTTATAAAACCTCTTCCAAATATTTTCAATTTCTGCTGGGTCCATTCCAATACCTGTATCTTTGATTTCTATTATTGTATAACTTTCATCCGTTCTGCCTCTTAACCAAATTTCGCCGGCATCTGTAAACTGAATACTATTCTTCGTGATATTCATAATAATTTGAATCAGTCTGTCATAATCGGCATAAATATAAATATCATCCGCCACATCGACATTGATTGCCAAATTTTTCTCGACTGCCTGTGTATAAAGCTGTTCTTGAATAATCTCCAGAACTTCTCCAAGCTGAATTGTTTCCTTCATCAGCACTATCTGGTTGGAGCGAATTTTATCATAATCCAAATTCTCATTCACAAGCCTAATAAGCCTTTTCGTTTCCTGACTCACAAGAGTAATCCCTTTTCCTTTTTCTGCTTCAGGTATCATATTATTATTGAGTCCTTCGATAACACCGCTGATGGTTGTTAGCGGTGTTTTCAATTCATGAGATACATCTGACATGAACTGTCTTCGTCGATTTTCTAAGGCATCTATCTCTTCCTTTGAAATACGCAGACGATCAACCATGGAATTAAAGTCACTCGCTAATTCGCCAATCTCATCAAAGTTCGAGGAGTGAACTCTGACACTGTAGTCTCCAACAGCAACAAGACTTGTTGCTTCCTGCAGCTTTTTAATCCTTCTCACGTGAATTCTCGACAACAATATACTTAACAGCAATGCTACTCCAAATGCAAAAAACACAGAATACACAAGATATTTATTTATTTCATTTATAAGCTGCTTCGAATCACTTAAAGGAGCGGTCAGCAATATTCCACCTTCCACCTCTCCGTTCACACTATAAGGAATAGCAACAAGGGTAACTTCTTGATTGCCCCGTCGTGTACTGCTTTTAATTACTTTATTGTTCTCTCCGTCTTTAATGGCATTCCATTCTTCATCCGTTATATTAATTCTTTTGCCGACAGATGCAATGACATTTTGCTGTGTATCAAAAATCCCGAATGTTACGCCCCTGCTTTTGAGCACATCTGCGTAATTCAGCAGTGTTTCCTGAGCGGAGGTCTGCATTTGGTTTCCTTGAATATCTGTCAGGATGTTGATGCCATAATCATAAAGCTCCTGTCCTTTAATGGTGAGCACGACCTTCTCTACAAAATGAGTGGAGGCAATGCTTACAACTAAAAACGCAACTACTATGACACTGATATGGCTGATCAGCTGCTGGTATAAATACTTAATTCTCATTCATTACCACCGTTTCATCGTATTTATAGCCTACTCCCCACACAGTGTGAAAGAATGGCTGATTATCACGGCCGATTTTCCGTCTCAGCCTTTTAATATGAACATCTACTGTACGATCATCTCCGTAAAATTGAAAGCCCCACACTTGTTCAAGGATTTGATCCCTTGAAAACACTTGTTTTGGATGCTGTGCAAAAAACGATAGAAGGTCAAACTCTTTAGGAGTAAGATTAGGAATAAGCTTGTCTGAAATATATACTTCCCGTGTTTCCTTATTAATCTTAATGATACTCGTTTCTAACGCTTCTTCCAAACTATTTTTATCCTTTACCTGTCTTCTGATTATTGCTTTCATTCTCGCAGTCAGCGCCAACGGACTGAACGGCTTAGTGACATAATCGTCAGCGCCCATCTCAAGACCAAGAACTTGATCAGATTCTGTATCCTTTGCTGTTAACATTATAATCGGCACATTTTGGTCCACTTCTCTAATTTTCCGACAAACTGTTATTCCGTCCATTCCCGGCAGCATCCAATCCAAAATAACCATATCATATTCATTATTTATAAAATGTTTATATCCTTCTAATCCATCATGAAGAAATACTCCATTGAATCCTTCTTTCCCAAAAAACATCTCTAACATAGAGCAAACACCAATATTATCTTCTACAACTAAAACTTTCATATTTGCTGCCCTCCGCCTCTTGCTTTTGTATTTATTAAACCTGCTTTCCTTCCTCTATGCAACAGTTCTTGAACAGGTTTAAATGAATGTTAATGGGTTAGCAATAATTTGTTCATAATTTCAAAATTATGCTTAAGCTTTATAATAAAAGGAAACAACAAAGGAGCTGATGTTTATGCTTATCCATTTAAATCAAGCAGATGAATTAGCTGCAGGAGCTATTCATAAATTACAAAAGCTTTCCTATCAAGTGGAGGCTGATCTTATTGAATATGATGATCTGCCTCCATTAAAGGAGAGCCTCTTTCATATTCAGAACAGCTGTGAAGTGTTTATCGGCTGGAAGGTTAATAAAGAATTGGTTGGTGTTCTTTCTTACGAGGAAACAGAGAATATCCTTCTCATCAGCAGACTCATTGTTCACCCTGCCTATTTTCAGCAAGGCGTAGCTTCAAGACTTCTAAGCAGCCTGTTGGAAAAACGGGGGAAACCAGTTCATGTATGCACTGCTGCGAAGAATACGCCAGCAGTCCGGCTTTACCAAAAATGGGGTTTTGAAATAACGAAGACATTTACACCTGCAGGCGGCCCTGTTCTCGTCCAGCTTGAGATAAAATAATAAAAAGCCTCAGGGAAAAGGGTTTTCCCTGGAGGCTTTTCCTGTTCATTATTTATTTATGCTTTCTTTCCATACACGGCTTGCCAGCAGTATTCCGCCTGTTATACCTGCATTGTCGCCAAGGCCCGGTCTCACAATATAATTGTCTATATCTGAGGAGACTTGGGGAAATTCGATATAGCCATTCAAAAGCTCCTTGAGATTGCGGTTAATATGTGACAAAACATGCTCCTGGTTCATAACCCCGCCACCGAGGATGATTTTTTTCGGTGACAGTATTAATATATATTGCATAAGTGCTTGAGCAATATAATATCCTTCTATTTCCCAGACCTTGTTATTATCGCTTAATTCTATTGCTTTTTTGCCCCATCTTTCTTCAATAGCAGGTCCTGCAGCTAATCCTTCAAGGCAATCTCCATGATAAGGACATCTTCCCTTATAGTTATCTTCAGGATGTCTCCTCACTAGGATGTGACCCATTTCAGGATGTGTTAAACCTTGGAGTAGCTCTCCTTGAACTATTGCTCCTGCACCTATTCCGGTTCCTACAGTTATATAGAGACAGCTGTCAAGTCCCTTAGCTGCTCCAAGAACTGCTTCTCCTAAGGCTGCAATGTTTACATCCGTATTGAAGCCCATTGGAATGGAAAATTCCTTCTTAAGCGCATTTAGTAATGGGTAATCTCTCCAAGCAAGCTTAGGAGTTGTCGTGATGTTGCCATATGTCGGACTATTATTATCTACATCAATTGGTCCGAAAGAGCCGATGCCGATTGCTTCCACTTTATGCTTTTTAAAAAAAGCAATTACCTCTGGCATCGTTTCTTCTGGAGTAGTAGTAGGTATTGAGATACGTTCCTTAATTTCTCCTGTTTCCGTTCCCGCCGCACATACAAATTTTGTTCCGCCAGCCTCCACTGCACCGAATAATTTCATGCATTTTCTCCCCCGTTTCATAATCAGTAAGAACGCTTTCAATATTTTCTCTTAAAATAGCACCAGGCTATTTTAAGTGTCTAAACAAGGATTTACTTTTTATCTGCAGGAAACACAATTCCTGTTTGTTTTCTTACTTCTTCCATTACTTCCATTACAGCTAAGGATAAATCAAGGGAATTTATGGACGATTCTGTCTTCCCTGCAAGGATAGTATCAATAAACTCCTTCGCTTCGTAATACATAGCTTCTTCCTTTTGCTGAACAGAAACATCTTCTCTTTCCCCGTTGCGGAACGCTATCTCTATCTTTTGCGGTGTATTCATTTGATCTATTAAGATATTGCCATCCTCACCTTGGATTTCTGATGGGATAAGGGAGTTTGTGATCTTAGAGTACATTAGCACAATATCCATATCCTTATAGGTCATAATGATGCTTCCTTCTCCATCGACACCGCTCTCAAGCAGATAGCTTGATGCTTTGACAGACTGAGGCTTTCCAAATAAGGCTACCATTGGGTAAATGCAGTACACGCCGATATCCATTAATGCTCCATTAGAGAATTCCGGCTTGAAAGCATTAAGAATATTCCCTTCTTTGTATGCGTCATAGCGGGAAGAATACTGACAATAGCTTGCGAAAGCACGTCTAACTTTCCCTATTTTATGTATATTTTCTTGAATTACCTTGAAATTAGGCAGCATGGTTGTCTTTAAAGCTTCCATCAGCAGCACATTGTTTTCTTTTGCAACCGATATCATTATTTCCGCTTCCTTAACATTCGAAGCGAATGCTTTTTCTGTTAAAACATGCTTTTTATTCTTTAAAAAAAGGATGGACTGCTCCGCATGCAATGAGTTGGGGCTTGCAATATATACGGCATCGACTTGATCACTTTCTGCCATCTCAGTCAGACTTGTGAATATATGTTCTGCATTATACTTTTGCGCAAATGCTTCACCTTTTTCTTTTGAACGTGAATACACAGCAGCTAAAGTGAACTCCTCCACCATACTTGCTGCTTGAATAAATGATTCTGTAATCCAGTTTGTTCCTATAATTCCAAATCGAATACTCATGAAAATCCTCCTTGCCCATCTTAAACATATTTTCTCTTTTATATTTTCTATCGAAAATTATGAAAAAGCAACTCTATAGCAGCATTTTCATAAATTGTAAATGAAAGAACCCGTTCTGCTTATAAGCAAACCGGGTTCCTATCTTAGAAATTATTATTTTGAAATACCAGCATCGATTTCTTTCGCCATTTCTTCTGTAGAAATCAAACCACCGCCAGAAAGGTACCAATAGTTAGGATTTAAGTAGATGATATGACCGTCTTTAGCTGCATCAGTACCGTTAACTAGCTCGTTATCCAATACTTTTTCTGCAGAGGATTCTCCGCCGACAACAGCGCCTCTATCTACAACAAATAGATATTCTGGGTTCTTTTCTGCGATATACTCAAAGGAAATGCTTTGTCCATGTGTTGAAGCCTCAATTTTTTCGTCTGCTTGAGCCAATCCAAATACGTCATGAATGATTCCGAATCTTGATCCAGATCCATACGCACTCACACTGCCGTCATTTACTAATACTACTAATGATTTACCTTCTACTGCCTTCGCTTTATCGTTTAATGCTGAAATTGTTTCATCAATATTTGCTAATTCTTCTTTTACTGCATCTTCTTTACCGAAGATTTGTCCAACTAGTTCCATATTGCTCTTAAATGATTCCATATATTTAGTCGTATCAACACCCACATAAACAGTTGGCGCAATTTCGCTTAAGTCTTCATATGCTGCTGATTGTCTGCCTGAAATAAAGATAACATCTGGAGCCAATTCGCTTATTGCCTCTAAGTCTGGCTCTTTAAGTCCACCGACATTTGTATATTTGCTGTCACTGTACTTTGAAAGATACTCTGGAAGGCTGTCTTGTGGAACACCTGCTACTTCTACACCAAGTTTGTCTAATGTGTCTAAGATACCCATATCAAATACAACCACTTTTTTTGGATTTGGATCAACTTTTGTTTCGCCTAAATCATGTTTTACTGTAATTGGTTCTGCTGCTTTTTCATTATCAGATGAACTGCTGCTTGTAGAAGTATTGCCGCAAGCTGCTAATACTGCCATAACTAATGCTATGAATAATATAGATAGTTTTTTCTTCAATTAAGACACCCCTATTATTATATTTAGATTATTTAAATTAAATTGATTGCAATGATAAACAGAATATCCTATGATTGAGATATTAATATTTTCCTAGTGCATTTTCCTAGAATGTCACACAGAAAAGTACTAATGCTAATGGTAGTGTTATTATGGTTCTTCTGGCGAAGAGACTTATTTTTAAGTATTCCATAGAAACACTGCCTCCTTTCTTTTTATCGAACAACATCTACCATTAGTTCCGCTTAGCTTTACAGTCATTAATTTATGATTTTAAGCGAAATAGACACAGATTTTATGATCGTTAATCTCCTCAATCTGCATATCCATTTCATAGATATCCTTTAGAACAGCTTGATTGATAATACTGTCTGCTGGACCATTATTAACTAGTTTGCCATTCTTTAATGCCACTATATTGTCAGAATAAACAGAGGCAAAATTAATATCATGAATTACAATGACAACTGTTTTCCCCAGCTCATTTACAAGCCTTCTAAGAACCTTCATGATTTGCACAGAATGCTTCATATCCAGATTGTTCAGCGGCTCATCGAGCAAGATGTATTCTGTATCCTGTGCAATAACCATCGCAATATATGCTCGCTGTTTCTGACCGCCGCTCAATTGATCCAAATATTTATGCTGAATTTCATCAAGCTCCATATACGAAATTGCTTCTGCCACGGCTGTTTCATCCTCTTTCGTCAGTCTTCCTTGTGAATAAGGAAACCTTCCGAAACTTACTAGTTCCTTAACAGTCAATCGTATATTAATATGATTGCTCTGCTTGAGGATGGAAATCTTTTTTGCCAGAATATTGCTTTTTGTAGTGGAGACATCTTGCCCATCAATCAGGACTTCACCGTTGTCAGCTTTAATCAGCCTGCTGATGATGGATAACAATGTGCTTTTCCCGGCACCGTTCGGGCCGATAAAGGAAGTAATCTTTCCTTTTTCGATGGAAAGAGACACATTTTCAAGGACGCTTTTTCCATTGTATTGTTTACTGACATTCTTGACCTCTACCATGCTCTTCTCTCCTTTAACAATAAATAGATGAAATAAATTCCGCCGACAAAGTTGATGATAACACTGATTGTTGTCGAGAATGTAAACACTCTTTCCACTATGAGCAAACCGCCAACAAGGGCTATGATGCTTAACAAGATGGAACCTGCAATGAGTTGGCTGTGTTTATACGTTCTAAGGAATTCTCTTGCAAGATTCACGACGAGCAATCCAAGGAAGGTGATTGGTCCGACAAGAGCAGTTGATACACTGACCAGAATTGCAACTACAACGAGCATATTTCTTACAACACGATCATAATCAATTCCCAGATTGATTGCCTGCTCTTTTCCAAGTGACATTACATCGAAAAACTTGCTGTAGCGTGACACGTAAATAGCAATCACTGCAATTATCACAATACATATTGTCAAAATATCCGTATTTACACTATTAAAGCTAGCAAACATTTTGTCTTGAACAATCAAAAACTCATTAGGATCTATCAGCATCTGCATAAAAGATGACAGACTTGAGAAGAAGCTGCCAAGAATAATCCCAATCAGGAGAAGCAGCAGGATATTCTGACTTCCTTTTCGGAAGAACAAGTAGTAAAGGGCAACTGAGAAAAGAATCATCAGCCCGACTGATAACAGAAAGTTAACATTACTGTTCAACATCGTTAAGCTCTGTGAACCGAAAAAGAAAACTACAAACGTTTGGATAAATAAATACAAAGAATCTAGACCTAGAATACTCGGTGTTAGGATTCGGTTATTAGTGATGGTCTGGAAAACCATGGATGAAAATGCGATACATCCGCCTGTCAGGCATATTGCTAATATTTTGATTGCTCTTCTTGGTATAACATATTCCCAATTCACACTGCTCACCTTTATCAGCATGAATACTGCAATAAGCAGAACGGCTATTATCGCTAGAAGTAAAAGTTTTCTCTTAGGCTGATTCATACGTTCTTCTCCTTATCAATAAATAAAGGAATATGGCACTCCCGATAACGCCAACCATTACACCTATCGAGATTTCATAAGGATAAATGATTATCCGTCCAAGGATATCGCATATCAGCACAAAGTTTGCACCAAGTAATGCTGTGTGCGTTAAGCTGTTCTTCAAGTTATCTCCTCTGTAGAGAGAGACTATATTAGGAATGATAAGCCCTAAAAATGGAATCATACCGACCGTGAGCAGTACAACTGATGAAACAAGGGCAACAATAATCAACCCAATATTTACCACTCTTTTATGGTTAAGACCTAAGTTCGTGGAGAACTCTTCACCCATGCCGGCGATTGTGAATTTGTTCGCATATAGATATGCGATAATGACGACAGGAATGCTTATGTACAGGAGCTCATATCTTCCTTCCATGATCAGTGAAAAATCACCTTGGAGCCATGATGACATGTTTTGTACAAGATCATTCTTCATAGAAAAGAATGTTGTAATGGAGCTGATGATGTTTCCAAGCATCAAGCCGACAAGCGGGATGAAAATGGCATCCTTAAATTTGATTCGATTCAGTATTTGCATAAACAGGAATGTACCAAGCAATGCAAAAACGAAGGCAACAAGCATTTTAACAATCGGAGTTGCAGTTGTGAACATCATGAGCGCAATAAGAATGCCAAATCTTGCCCAGTCCATCGTGCCTGCTGTTGTTGGAGACACAAATTTATTTCTGGTAATTTGCTGCATAATTAGTCCGCAAACGCTAAGGCTTACACCTGCAATAATAATGCTTATTAATCGGGGGAACCTGCTGATTAATAATATTTCTTTTTGATCCTCTGTCAGCTTAAAGATGCTCAAAGGATTAATATCAATAACTCCTATAAACAAGGAGGCGATTGACAACACTATTAACATGATGGCTAAATATCTTATCTTCATAGATGGTAGATTGAGTCAAAAACCTCTCTCAACTCGCCTCCTTAAAAAGTAATTCTATCTAAAAAAAATTCTCAAATGATTTTCATTATCATTTACGCTCTTAAACTGATTTTATCATTTTTTTGATTATCGTCAATGGTTTTTCTTGAACAAGTTTCCATTTTCCAGTCATTTTATTCTCAATTAGTTCGTTCGTACTAGGCTTAAAACAACAAAAAAACCTCCGATTTCTCGGAGGTTTTTATCAATTAGTAATGAACATGTCCTGATGTCATTACCCAAATAGTTCCTGCTGCAACAACAATCGCACAGAAGAATGCATAAATGATATTAATCATTTGCATTTTGCCTTCACCTTCAGTTAAATGCATGAACATGAAAAGCTGAAGAAGTGCTTGGATAACTGCTAAAGAACCAATAATCCACATGATTGTCACGAAAGGCAGATCTGTATATCTTACAGCACCTACTGTTGCAAAAGTCAGCAATATAGATACGATAAATCCTGCTACGTGACCTGTCGGAAAACTGCTATTATGTTTCGCCATCTATTACACCATCCTTGCTAGATAAACGAATGTGAAGATAAAGATCCACACAACGTCTAAAAAGTGCCAATATAAGCTGATAATAAACGTTTTACGCGCAGTCGTAGGTGTCAATCCACGTTTAACTAATTGAATAATAACTGCAATTGCCCAGCCGATACCGATAGAAACGTGAAGTCCGTGTGTTCCTAACAGTACAAAGAAGCTTGAGAAATATGCGCTTGTCTGCATTTTCGCACCTTCATGAACATAATGGATGAACTCAGTCACCTCGAAGAATACGAAACCAGCACCAAGTAACAATGTAATAACAAGCCATGTTAACAAGCCTTTCAAGTTGTTGCGGCGCATATACCAGATAGCAATACCGCATGTGAAACTACTTGTTAACAGCAGCAATGTTTCAATCATAACGTCTTTTAGTATAAATAAATCTTTAGGAGTAGGTCCATCTGCGAATGCATTGTATAGAGAGCCATGTGCGGCGAACAATGATGCAAATAAGACTATTTCAGCACCCAAGAAAATCCAGAAACCGAAAATGTTCAGACGGTTCTGTTCCGTTTGGTACTCCAACGGTAAAGAAGTATCTACTTTAGCCATTATTTTTCACCCCTCCATGCACGCTCAATTTTCTTAACTTCGTCGACTTTTACGTGGTAACCTTCATCGTAATCGAAGGAACGTACAAGCAAGCCTACGAATATAAAGGCAGCTGCAATTGCTGCTAGAGGAATCCACTCAAATACCATGAAGAATCCGGCAGCTCCAAAGATTACACACATAATGAATGGAAGCCCTGAATTGCTTGGCATATGAATTTCTTCTAACTCGTCTTCTTTTAGAACTAACGCATCTTTATCTTTTTTCTTCATGTGCCAGAAAGCATCTAATGTTTTAACTTCAGGCAGTTGAGCAAAGTTATAGAACTGTACAGGTGAAGCTGTATGCCATTCTAATGTTCTTGCATCCCATGGATCTGTAGAGATATTGCGTTTTGCATAACGTGCACTCCAGTAGATGTTGTACACTAATACTGCGAAACCAGCTGCTAGAATCAATGATCCTACTGCTGAAACTGCGAATAACGGTGCAAATCCTGATTCTGCAGAGAACGTGTAAGAACGTCTAACTGCACCTTTAAGGCCAAGGAAGAACATTGGCATGAATGTTACGTTGAAACCGATATTAAATAACCAGAAATGCCATTTTCCAAGACGTTCGTTCAATGCATGACCGAACATCTTTGGCCACCAGTAATAGAATCCAGCAAATACTGCGTATACTACCCCAGGAATCAACACATAATGGAAGTGAGCCACTAGGAATAACGTATTATGGTATTGATAGTCAGCTGCAGCCATTGCAAGCATAACCCCTGTTACCCCACCGATAGTGAAGGTTGGAATAAATGCAAGTGACCATAGCATTGCAGTCGTAAATTGGATACGACCTTTTCTCATGGTAAACAACCAGTTGAAAATCTTAACCCCGGTCGGAACCGCAATCAGCATTGTTGTAATAGAGAATACGGAGTTAACGACAGGTCCAGATCCCATTGTGTAGAAATGGTGAACCCAAACAACGAAACTCAAAATCGCAATACCAACAATGGAAATAATCATAGATTTATAACCATATAATGTTTTTCTTGAGAACGTAGAAATAATTTCTGAGAACATACCGAAAGCCGGCAGGACAACAATATATACTTCTGGATGTCCCCATAGCCAGAATAAGTTGTTCCAAAGCATTGCATTTCCTCCGCCAGAAACAGTGAAGAAATGTGTACCGAACATACGGTCAAATGTCATCAATGCTAATGCAACTGTAAGGATTGGGAATGCAAAAATGATTAGGACGTTTGTCAATAACGCAGTCCATGTAAACATAGGCATTTTCATTAATGTCATGCCTTTAGTACGCATTTTCAGGATTGTGACAACAAAGTTAATACCTGTCATCAATGTACCTGCCCCGGCAATCTGCAAGGCAATTGCGTAATAGTTGTTACCTACCCCAGGTGTGAACTCCTTACCTGCAAGCGGGAAGTACGATGTCCAACCAGCATCTGGTGAACCACCGACTACGAAAGAAATATTGAAAAGCATTGCTCCAGCGAAAGTCAGCCAGAAGCTTAATGCGTTCAGCTGCGGGAATGCAACGTCACGCGCTCCGATTTGCAACGGAATAACAACGTTCATAAGACCAATTAAAGCAGGCATCGCCATGAACAAGATCATGATAACACCATGTGTTGTAAATACTTCATCATAGTGCTGTGCATCCAGGAACTTCATGTCTGGTGCCGCTGTTTGTGTTTTCATCATTAATCCATCAATACCGCCGCGGAAGAACATCAATACCGCAACAATGATGTACATTATACCAATACGTTTATGATCGACAGTTGTGATCCACTCATCCCAAAGGTAACGCCATTTTTTCAAGTACGTGATTAGAACAACAGCACCAATCATCGTCAATGCGATACCGATTTGGGAACCGAGGATCAACGGATCTCCTTGTACAAGGATTTCATTCCATTTAATGTCCATCAATGCTCACCCCCATCAGTTTTCTCTTCGCTGTCTGCATCTTCATGATCGAAGATTTTACCTTGATAACCATGAACTTTGTACAATTCAGGGTTCAAGTAGTAGTTAGAAGTTCCGCCTTTTCCATGGTCAATCCACTCTAAATGAGTATTAGAGAATGTCATGCGCCCTAGATGAGTCGGCTTCAACAATTCTTTATATTTATCTTCTGTCAACTTAGGTGCAGTATCTTTAACTTCATCAACCCAAGCATCGTAATCGTCTTGTGTTTCAGCTTCTACGTTGAATTGCATCTCTGCATATCCTTTACCGTTGAAGTTTGTATTTTGTCCTAAGTATTCTCCTGTATGATCTGCAACTAAGTACAACTCAGTTTCAGCTCCATACATTGTGTACTTTTGCCCAGCAAGCTGTGGAACCCAGAAAGATTGCATTGTTCCAGCAGAAGTCAATTTGAACTCAATCGGAACACCAGCAGGAATTTTTACATAGTTAACAGTTTCAATTCCTTCTTCCGGATAGCTGAAAATCCATTTCCAATCTGCAGATGTTACATTAATCACAACTGGTTCTTGATCTTCATAATTCTTCGGAATATCCTCTACTGCATAAATAGTTTTAACAGTTGGGATAGTCAAAGCAATGATAATTAAGAAAGGAATAACTGTCCAGACAATTTCAAGCACTGTGCTTCCGTGCTCCTCTGGCGGCTCATAGCCTTCGTTTTCCGGTTTAGCGCGGTATTTCCAAACAATGTACGCGAACAAACCAAAAACAACTAGTACGATAATTGTCATAAAAATAAGCGACCAGTTGATCAAATCCATTAAGCTCTTAGCAACAGGGCCCTTAGGATCAAAAACAACCATGCTTTCACAGCCGCTCAGTACAAAAATTGGCAAAATCGCTAGAAGTGATAATAACAAGCCTTTTTTTGACTTCAATTTAGTGCATCTCCTTCCAATTTAACTTTAAATGTTAAAATATTCACAGAATGTTCAAGATTTAGACATAGAACATTCATTTTAAATAGGTAAAATATCTATTATTACTACCTGTATGATGATATCATATCTCGAAGCCTGTAAATGTGACAAAAATCGTAAGGATAAATTTACCAATTGTCATAATTGATTTACCCCTAAATCTAGCAAACATTTTCCAAGAAGATACCAACTCAGTAATTATAGCAGATGTGGCTATGAAAATCTATGTCCATAAACTTGTCACATATACTTTTTTAAAAGGATATTGAACCATTTTTAGCCAAACTAAACGCTTCTATTATATATACTCTTTTTTTCCTTTAAAAATTGGCACAAATCATATAAAGGAGGCTGGAACATTGTGTTCCAGCCTCCTTTATTTTATTGACCCATTATTTCATTCCATTTATTCTTGAGCTTATCACTGATGATGCCTGCGTCCTCTTTCATTTCATCCAATACTTGGCCCCATTTGGAAGAATTCTCTTCAATGGTAGTCTGTATCTCTTTCGCTTTTTCCTTGATTGCTTCTTTTGTTTCCTCTACTTTCTGTGTTCGCTCAGTCTTGCCAGCAAGCTGGTCACTTACAGATATTACAGAGAAATTTTCTGGTTCTACATACTGTACTGCTTGATCCATAATCGTTTTAAAAATCGGCACAACATCTCCAGAGCTTTTACTCTTTAAATAATGCTGCTCATCTGTTTTATCATACCCAAGCCACATCGCTCCAACTAGATTTGGTGTATAGCCTACAAACCATTGATCCTTTGTGCCAGACAGATTAGCATTGTCTAATTGAGTCGAGCCTGTTTTCCCAGCAATCTCAAAGCCTGTAACCTTTGCTCCTTGGCCTGTTCCTGAATCTATAACATCCAGCAGCATCGAGGTCATATCCTCTGCGACGGATTTTGATGTTACTTTAGTCGACTTCGACTTATACTCTGCAATCACATTGCCTGTCGGTCCGACGATTTTAGTGATTAAATGTCCTTCCATCCGAACGCCATCATTCGGAAATGTTGAGTACGCTTCTGCCATCTGCAGCGGCGACACTCCCTCATACATTCCTCCAAGCGCAATACCTAAATATTTATCTTCTTTCTCATCATATGGAATGCCGAATCTATTTAATGCATCCAGCCCTTTATCAATGCCAATTTTATCTAAAAGCCAAACAGCAGGAACATTTAAGGACTTCTCTAACGCCTCATACATTGGCACTTCTCCTTGATATGTTTTCGAGAAGTTTTGCGGCTCATAGTTACCCTTTTTAAACGGCTCATCCTTCAAAATGGAGGTTGTCTTATAGCCCTGTTCCAATGCGGGGGTGTAAACTGCCAGCGGCTTCATTGTCGAACCAGGCTGCACCTTAATTTGTGTAGCTCTGTTTAATCCTCTGAAGACTTGTTCGCCTCTGCCTCCAACAAGACCTCTTATACCGCCTGTCTCGGGGTCGAGCAGCACAGCCCCGCCCTGTGCGCTTGTTCCATCACTGCTCGATGGGAAAAGCGAATCGTTTGCAAATGTTTTTTCAAGTGTTGATTGGAGATTCTGGTCCATTTCTGTATAAATTTTATACCCTCTAGTCAGAATTTCCTCTTGAGTAAGACCATACTCGGAAATTGCTTCACTTATAACGGAATCAACAAAATAAGGATAATCTCTGTCAATGAACGAACCTCCGCCGTCCTCTAGAACAATCTTTTCAGCGACAGCATCCTTATATTCATCTTCTGTAATGACATTTTCTTCTTTCATTTTCCCTAACACTACATTTCTTCGCTTGATGGCACCATCATAATTTTTGTACGGATCAAGAGAAGATGGAGCCTGTAAAAGCCCTGCAAGCAATGCTGCTTCGCTTATGGAAACATCCTTGATATTCTTGTTGTAATATTTTTTGGCTGCTTGATCAATACCCCAAGCACCGCTGCCAAAATAAACATGATTTAAATACATCTGCAGAATTTCATCCTTGCTGTAGTGCTTCTCTATTTCCACAGCCAAAAACAATTCCTCTGCTTTTCGTTTGTATGTTTGTTCAGAAGATAACAGTGCATTTTTTGTCAGCTGCTGGGTGATCGTGCTGCCCCCGCCTGTTATACTTCCAGCAAGCAGGTTTTTAAAAAACGCTCGCGTTATCCCTTTCAAATCAAAGCCATTATGGCTGTAGAACCGCTCATCTTCAATAGAAACGACTGCACCCGGTACATAGTCCGGCACATCCTTAAGCTCAATGCCTTCTGTCCGTTCTGTCTTTATCTCCGTTGCCTCGTCGCCGTCTTTATCATAAATAACAGTAGCTTGGCTAAGCCCAGCCTTCAACGTACTTACATTTGCCTGACTTGCTAAATACATAAAATATAATATAGAAACTAGAACAAATAATAACAATGCTAAAAGAAGAATTTGTGTTAAATGTCTTCTTTTCCAAAACCGCCAGAACATCTCCAGCAGGGATTTGATTTTCTCCATCATTTTACCCTTTCCTTTGCTTATTTCTCTATACTTTCTATTTAGACGTATTTCCGTCTTAAATTGTTGCATCTCATTTAATAAAAACTATATGCTCTTTCTTCTGCAAATACAATATTTATTATAGCCAAAATACAGGACTCTGCCTCATTTTGGCTTGTTTATATACACTTATTGCAGGGAATAGATAAGAAAAAGGAGTGATAGATATGAAAAAAATGATACGTACAGTCATTAAATGGGCTCCTGTCATCTATCCTATCGTAAAAAAGATGATGGATAAAAAGAAGCAATCTAAAGGAAGTACTCGCTCTAGATCACGAATGCCTAACTAAATAAAAGACATTAAAAGAGGCCGAAACTTAAGTTTCGGCCTCTTCTATATAAAAAAAGCTGAATTTATCAGCTTTTTCCCTTTAAAAATTCTTAGCGCTTGTCCCTTGCTCTAATCCAGACGCTGTTTTAGCTAAGAAATGATAGTATGTCTTTTTATATGGATGAACATAGCCTTTAAGCCACGGTTTTTCCTCTCCGCAGAAATGAACGATGGCAGGTTTGCTAAAGGCTTCTTGCTTTTTAATTTCATCTATAAACTCTAATCTCCTCTGTTTTAACAATAAATACGCCTGAGCATTCCATTTTGGATGAAGCTCCAGCCACTTATTGCAAAGCAATGTATTAAGAATATCTTGGTCATGGTATTCTAGCTGCTCATCTGTTGCATTCTTAATATACTCAAAGGCTTTCTCTGTAATTTGGTTCTCACGCCAGTTTTTTAAGTCGATAAGCATGATACCAGCATTGAAATAATTGGCTTCCTCACTGACACCGAGTGTTGCTAATCTGTCATGAAGTCCACAATCTATTACAGCCGCAGCTATGTTTGGAGAAATATCCTGATCATAAATGGAAGAGACATCTTCAAGCACAACAGTGTCGCTGTCAATATAAAGCACCTTTTCAATATCTGGTTCTGAAATTAAATCAGGAATGGAAATACGATAATAGGAGGCTTTTGTGATATGTCTGCTTTCGACTGCATTTTCATATTGTTTTGGATCGACGTCCAGGAATTGTATGGAAGTTTGGTACGGGGCCACAGTGTTTTGCAGCCATTGTTTGTTCTTCTCCGTTATGCCGCCATTAAGGACATACAGCTGCACCTTTCTGTTTTTTTGTGTGTTTTCTAGAAGTGAGACAAACATTACTCCTAGATGGGGAACATAATTATCATCTGTTGAAGAAACTACATGGATAGTCTTGCTAGAATTCATTACTACTCGCTCCTTTCTATTTGCTAATAATTTACCCTTGTCCAAATTCAGTGAAACCTCTTGGAAAATAATACAAATAAAGCCGCCCATTAAAGGACAGCTTTCTAAACAATTTATTGCATTTCTTTGTAAGCAGCAGAGACAGCACCAACTAATTGATTGTCTAAAGGCAGTCCGGAAACTTCACTGAATGCTTGTTCCACACCTTTATCCAAAATTAATTCTTTCAACTCAACTGACTCTTGGTCTTCTCCAGAGAAAAACAGCAGAGCCGATGCCATAACTTCTACTAAACCAGCAGGCTTTTCTTTAAACAATTCTATATATTCCATTGCCGGTGCAACCAGACGGTCATTACGGCTTAGCTTACGAAGCGGAGAACGTCCAACCCTTTTCACATCGTCAACGATATGAGGGTTTGCAAATCTGCCAATAATTTTTTGGATATATTTTTGATGCTCATCCTTGTCGAACTTGTATTTTTCAACAAGTACTTTTCCAGTCTCACTCAATACTTGCAGCACTTTTTCCTCAACATCTTTATGTTCGATTGTTTCAGATATAGTTTTATAATCTTTTCTGTTACCTAAATAAGCTGTAGTAGCATGACCAGTATTAACTGTGAAAAGTTTTCTTTCAATATAAGCAGTCAGATTCTCAACAAAATGCGCATCTGGAATTACAGGCTTTTCGCCTTTAATTTTTGTTTCATCAATAACCCACTCAAAAAATGGCTCTACAAGAACATCAAGCAGCTTTTCATTCGACTGGTTCGGAACAATTCGATCCACTGCAGAATCAGGGAATCCGATATATTCTTCAGCCCAAGTCTTTTCTTCATCATTTAAGTGCTCAAACACGAATTTTTTTAATTCTGTGCTGCCGCCTATCATGTTTTCACATGCGATAATATTTAAGAATGAACCATCATTTGCTTTTCTTGCTTTTAATCCGTCTGCAATCAATGGTGCAATGAACTTAAGGATGTTCGGACCGATAGCAGTTGTTACTAAATCAGCTGAAGCTATTTCCTCGACAGCCAGCTGAGGGTTCGCCTTACTGTTAATGCCTTTAATATTCGAAACTGTAAATTCATCCTTCGCATCGTTCGCAAGGAGAACTCGGTATGTTCCCTCTTGATTTATTTCATCAATAATTTTTTCATTTACATCCACAAAGTGAACTTCATAATTTGATTGATGTAACAAGAGACCGATAAAGCCTCTCCCAATATTTCCTGCTCCAAAATGGATAGCTTTCATATTAGTTAACCTCGCTTAGAATTGAAATGATTTCCTCTTCTGATTTTGCTTGTACAAGCTTTTCTACATTTTCTTCTTCAGAACATACGATAGCGATTTGAGAAAGGATTTCCAAATGCTCTCCATCTTTTCCTGCAATACCAACAAGCAATTTAACAATATTGCCGTCACCAAAATCTACACCATTTGGGACTTGCACTACAGAAAGACCTGATTGAAGAACAGCTGCTTTCGCTTCATCTGTACCGTGAGGGATTGCTAGGAAGTTCCCCATGTAAGTGGACGACATCTCTTCTCTTTGAAGCATCGCTGGAATATAATCTGCTGATACATAGCCTTGATCTACCAAGATTTGACCAGCTAATTTAATAGCTTCCGTTTTTTCAGATACATTGCTGTTTAAGATGATGTTTTCTTTTTTTAATATAGACATTTTGTTGCCTCCTGATTTGTATGAATATAGTTTTTTAAGTATTGGTTGCTTATGAAATGTGCCAACTCTTCTTTTGACCCCTTTTCAAACATCCTGATGCTTGTTTGCGACTGGATTATAAGGGAACTGATAAAGCTCAGCAATTCTAAAGTGGACGAAGCAAGATCGAATGGTGCTAAGAGCAGCAAAATCCTTGTAACTTTTTCGCTTCCGCCATTCATCGCCTTTAATTCAAAAGCATTTGTTGTATTTATTATATTAAAAGATGGAAACGCCACTGAATTGCTTCTTGTATGATAAAGAGCAAGTGTTGTATCTGGAATGGCTAAGCCTCCTATCTTTTCTCTTGCCTGGAGTGACTGTAACACTTCTGAAGCATCTGTGATAGAATCTTTTTGCTTAAGCTTTTCCAGCCCATCTTGTAATAACCTAGATAAATCAGCATTAGTAGCTGCTTCCCACACTTCGAAACTTTTGAGCAGATTGGCAAGAACTGTGACTTGCTTTCCTAACTGATCAAAATGCTCAAAGCTTAAGGATAATATCTCCATCCCATCAACAGCTGGATCAGCTGATTCTGTTAATTGTCCACCTTTTTCCTGTAAGTAGTTTTTGACAATCTCGAGTTCCTGATTCGTTAAAATCGGACTTACCACAAAATAATCTCTGTTGATTTCCTCAATCGGGATAGTAGAAAGAATGGCATCATAATCATCAAGGGTAATGTTTTTCAATTCAAACACAGATGCTGTTTTTATTTCAGACAGCCCTGGTATTTCATTGCCGATTTTGGTGGCAAGCATTTTTGATGTACCAATTCCACTTGAACAAATAATTAAAACCCTTAATTTAGTCGTAAGCTGCTTGGAATTCAACGCTGCCCCAAAATGAAGAACTAAATAACCAATTTCCTCATCTGGAATATGCAGTTTAGGTAATGTTAATTCTGCTGCTTTTTTTACAACTTTAAACAGGTCATGATAGTCCAATTTTATATCGCTTAGCAGCGGGTTGGAAATTCTCATTTTTTGTTTAAGCCTGTATAAAGCTGGCTTGAGATGCGCTAAAAGCCCTTGAGATAAGGTTTCATCTAATAATCTTGTATGAAGCAAATTTTCCACATTTTTTATTAAGCTCTGTACAATGACAGCGACCTCAATGTTTTCATCCTTTATCCCTATATCCTTGTCATAGCGAATTTTCGCTCCCCGCAAATGCATGGTTATATAGCCAATTTCTTCATCTGGTATTGCAACCTCAAAGGTCCGCTCCAGACGCATGGCGATTTTACGAGCGAATTCAAACTCTTTTGTTATCTTTAACTCGCTTAAGTAATCTTCCTGAAGAGTGATATTTTCTCCCCGCTGGATACGCTCCATCGCCAATGCAATATGGACAACCAGCCCTACATACGAACTGTCTGCCAGGCTGTAAGGAAGCTCTTCATTAATATCTTCAATGATTCCCTCAATCAGGATAATCTTTTCCTTATGAACGAGACCTAACAGCCGTTCTGAAATGGAATCTATTTTGTTGGTGGATTTCTTTTGGATATTGTCTCTGACCATCTTCAAAAATTCCGGCACATCAAATCTTTCTGAAATCAGACTTGTTATCGCCTTTCTTTTTGCATCTTCAGAACCCTCCAGCTCGATTCCATAGCCTCGTTTGCGCACAAGCCGCAAGTCGTATTCTTTTATGATCGGCTCCAGCTTATCCAAGTCATGACTGACCGTTGCCGTAGTCACACCCATATCATTTGCAAGGGAAAAGAGTTTCACAGGCTCCTTATTGTCTAACAGTGTACATAATGCGACGATAAGCCTTTCATCTGGGGTATATTCTGTAAAATCCTGCTTTAGGATGGTGACCCTTAATTGATAAATATCACCTTGTGTACCGATTACCTTTACTCCCACTCCTGCTTTTTTCTGCAACTTCAAATGAAATGCCTGCAGAACATCTTCAATATTCTTCAGGTCGCGATGGATTGTCCGCTCACTCACATTTACAATGTCAGCAAGCTGCTTAATGGTGACATCCTCTTTCATATCTTCAAGCAAAAATTGCAGAATCAGTCTTTCTCTCGCAGAAATAACCATGCCATATCACCTTGTTTTCTTGACATAATTTAATTATAAGTAAGTAATTGCTTGGATTCAAACAGTTGTTATAGCATTTTTTTCACACTCAATGTTGCCATTATTAAATATTAGATCATAAAAATCATTTTGTTTATATTACCCACTTTTAATCCTTTTACAACATAAATAAGAGCATCACCATTTTAGGCGATACTCCTTTTATCATTATTTCAAGTTATTGATAATCTCATCATATTTAGGGCTGTTCATAAAGTTTTCTACAGACACATGGTGTGCATCTGGAAGCTTCGCAACTGCACGATCTGTTAAATCTTTATGTGTGATAACAAGATCTGCATCACTTGGAAGGTTGGCAATCGATGTATTTGTTACATCCACACCTTCAATGCCTGCTTTTTTCACTTTATTACGCATGATAGAAGCACCCATTGCACTTGAACCCATTCCTGCATCACAAGCAAAGATGATTTTCTTAACACTGTGGTAATCGAAGTCTGCAGCTTTGTTTGTTGCTTCAGCAGCTTCAACAGAAGCATCAGCACCAGTAGCTGCACCAGTAACTGCACCGGCAACAGTGCTCTTTTTACCTTTAAGCTCTTGCATTTTATCAGCAGCAGCGTTGATGTCTTCTGCTTCGCCTTTGCTTGTTTTCAATACGATTGCACCGATTACAAAGGAAACAACGGTTGCAACGATTACACCAGCTAATACTCCTAAATGCTCACCTTTTGGAGACAATGCCATAATGGCAATAATGCTTCCTGGTGATGGTGTTGCTACAAGTCCTGCATTGAATAATGTGAATGTGAACACACCACTCATTCCTCCACCGATAACTGCCAATAGCATTGCAGGCTTCATCAGGATGTAAGGGAAGTAAATCTCATGAATACCACCTAAGAAGTGGATAATAGCTGCACCTGGTGCAGTTTGTCTAGATGTGCCTTTACCGAAAATGCTATAAGCCAACAAGACACCAAGACCTGGTCCTGGGTTTGCTTCTAATAAGAATAGGATTGATTTCCCTACTTCTTTTGCTTGGTCTACACCGATTGGTCCAAGAATACCTTGGTTGATTGCATTGTTCAAGAACAATACTTTAGCTGGTTCAATAATAATGCTCGCAAGTGGAAGTAGATTAACATCAACGATGAACTCCACTCCGTTTGAAAGCATTTGGCTGATCGCTTCAACAACAGGTCCTACAAACTTAAATGCAAGAATAGTAATAATTGCTCCTAGAATACCTGCTGAGAAGTTGTTTACTAACATTTCAAAGCCTGCTTTTACTTTACCTCTGAACAGATCGTCAACCTTTTTGATTAAATATCCGCCAAGAGGACCCATAACCATTGCCCCAAGGAACATCGGTATATCTGAACCGACGATAACCCCCATCGTTGCAATTGCACCGACAACGCCCCCGCGGACATCATATACCATTTTACCGCCAGTATAACCGATTAATAATGGCAGCAAGTACGTAATCATAGGATCAACTAATTTTGCCAAATCTTCATTAGGAAAATATCCTTTAGGTATAAAAAGTGCTGTGATGATTCCCCAAGCGATAAATGCGCCGATATTCGGCATTACCATTCCGCTCAAGTGACTTCCGAAACGCTGTATTTTAACGCGAAAACCTTTATTATTTTCGTTAGACATTAATTGTTCACCCCTTATTCTTTCTAACCTTAATGATAAAGCGGTTTCAGCTTCGTTACAATTTAAACTAAGCATAACTTTGACGGACACAATGTTGACATAATTAAATAGAATGATTCTTTTCCAATTATTAGTTTAAAAAAATACCTATTATTGGATTTATTTACTGTTTTAAACTGTTAACTTACAATCTGCTGTTATTTTCCGCAAAAAAAGAGGACTTCATGCACACTGAAGTCCTCTTTTTATTAAATTGTTTCTTTTTCAAAAGCAGATTTAAATACTTCAATGAAATGAATATGATGTTCCTCAATACTTTTCAGCTTGAAGATAAAACCTTCTTCCTCAATTTCATCACCTTCGACCGCTTCAAAATTATTTGTCAAGAACCAGCCGCCAATTGTATCAACTTCTTCTTCTGACAGATGAATGCCAAGCAGGTCATTAACTTCACTGATTAGTACTTTACCGCTTAAGATATAGTGATTTTCTTTCAGCTTGCGAATTTCTGCAACTTCATCTTCATCGAACTCATCGCGGATATCACCAACGATTTCTTCTAATATATCCTCTGCTGTAACAATACCAGAAGTACCGCCATATTCATCTAACAAAATTGCCATATGGGTTCTTTCCTTCTGCATTTTAATAAGCAAATCGCGAATAGGTATTGTCTCAATAACGCGGATAATCGGCTTCATGTATTTCTCCAGGTCCATCTGTTCCTTCTCTTGGATCCTTGCCGTCAAGAATTCTCTAATGTTGATTAGACCAATAACATTGTCTTTATCACCATTCACTAATGGATAACGAGTATAGTTTTCCTCTTCCAGAATGTCCATGATTTCATCAAAAGTATTGTCTACACTGATTGTGACCATTTCTGTACGGGGAACCATAATTTCCTTCGCTATTCTTTCATCGAATTCAAAAATATTGTTCACGTATTTTAATTCATTTTTATTTATTTCACCGCTCTTATAACTTTCAGACATTAAAATGCGGAGTTCTTCCTCCGAATGGGCTAGCTCATGCTCTGAGGCAGGCTTTAGGCCAAACATTCCAGTCAAGACACGGGCAGATCCGTTCAAAAGCCAAATAAACGGGTACAGAAGTCTGTAGAACCAAATAATTGGCGGAGCAAAAAGCAAGGTAATCGTTTCTGCTTTTTGGATAGCAACTGTTTTCGGAGCAAGCTCCCCAACTACAACATGTATAAAGGTTACAGATATAAAGGCTATCCCAAAAGACAGGATTGTCGAAAGTGATCCAGATATATGAAGCTTTTCGAATACCGGATGAAGGATTGCTTCCACCGTCGGCTCACCAATCCACCCTAATCCGAGCGCTGTAACTGTAATACCAAGCTGACACGCAGATAAGTATTCATCCAGATGAGTAGTTACCCTTTTCGCCGCTAAAGCTCCTTTTCTTCCTTCCGCAACCAGTTGATCTATCCTCGATCCTCTTACTTTGACGATCGCAAACTCCGTTGCAACAAAAAATCCTGTAAAAGCTATAAGTATTGCGAATAAAATTAAATTAAAAATTTCCAATGAACAGCCTAAAAAGGCTTACACCTCCTGATATTATAAGAAAATTAGCTTAAAAGCAGCAATGCCTGCAAAGAAGGAAATACACTCATGTGAATAGTATTTCTAACTTCCTTCTTTTTATGTCGGGCGGCCATTCTCCCCTTTTTCCTCAATGGATATTACGGCCATACCCTTTTTTGTGCTCATTTCATACCTTGATCTCTTTTAGATTTAAGCTATTTTCCTTCGATCACTTCCTATATAATGATGAAACTTTTTTTAGCAAGTTCATCGAAATCGGCAACTTGTTAGCAAATGGATGGAGAGACCTAGGTTCGTGTAATGATTAATAGTTCGTTTTGTTATTAGGAAATCAATCTTTAATTGCACAGCCCCATTTCTTCCACCCCCTCAAAAAACTTTTTACTTTAATGAAATAATTATATAGTCGAACACAAATAATATTCAAGAAAAAAACCTTTTCTACCTCTTTATATGAAGCAGCAGTTCTAGCTTTAACAGCAGAACAACGTTTACATTTGACTGACCATCTATTATGACCTATAATAGAGTTATGTTACTCAATACTATGTTTTTTATATGTTGAGTTACATTAAATCCAAAGGAGCAAAAGAAAATGGAAGTTGTAGAGGCAATAAAGGACTTAAAGCAAATAAACAGTATGAAACGCTATTTAAAGAAGCAGTCTGAACGGGACTACTTGCTGTTTTTGCTTGGCATCAATACTGGTTTGACGATTACGGAGCTACTGGATATCCGCATCTCTGATCTTCTCGAAGAGGCAGGTATTCGCGATTTCTACACAATTAAAAAGGATGATCTTCGGGATGAGCGCAAGGTTTATTTGAACCAAAAGGTTAAAAAGGAAATTCTTCACTATATCCAAGTGAGCCAGCTTCCACCGGAAAGCTATTTATTCCAATCGAAGAAATCCAAAAATCATTTAAGCAGACAGCAGGCATACCGGATTATTCATCAGGCTGCAGAAGCTTTAGGCATCGGCTCCAATATCGGTACTAACTCGATGCGAAAGACCTTTGGTTATCATGCTTACAAGCGAGGTGTTGCCATTTCGTTATTGCAGAGGCACTTTAACCATTCTACAAAACAAGAGACATACAAGTTCCTTGGGATTAACAAAGAAGAGGTAACCACTCCTCGCATTGATGTAAACCTATAAATTATTAAGGAGGAAAGAAAGATGAATATCAGAGAGACTGAACTCCCTGGCATTGGAAAAAAATTCGAACTAGTAACCAAAAATAACGATAAGGTAGTTATCGTCATTCACGATGACGGCAGACGAGAGGTTTATCATTTTGATGATGACGATCATGAGGAAAGCATTTCTAGCGTGACATTCAACGATTTAGAGTCGAGGCAAATCGCCGGTATATTAGGTGGTTTAGCATACAAACCTAAAGCGCTTGAAACGATTGAGATGGCATTTAACGACCTCATTATTGAATGGTATAAAGTAGAGCGTGAATCGAGAGCTGCTAATCATACAATCGGAGATATGGATATCCGCAACAATTACAATGTAAATGTTATCGCTATCATGAAAAAAGGAGCAGATAAGATGTTAAGCCCTGGACCTGAAACATTAGTTGAGGCAGGCGATACACTTGTCATTTCCGGTGAAAGACAGCATTTAAAAAGATTAATACTTGAGCAACTGACAAAAAGCACTGGAGGTGACACTTAATGGATCACTTAGTTTTTGAAGTTGGTACCGCACTGCTTCTAGTTGCCCTTGCAGCCATATTGGCAGGCAAATTGAAGTTCTCCATTATCCCATTTTTAATCATTGTCGGCATGCTGGTTGGTCCCCATGCACCCCACTTCGGAATAATTGACCTGAGATTCATTGAAAGTGCCGAAATCATTAACTTCATGGGCAGAATCGGAGTTTTATTCCTCTTGTTCTATTTAGGGCTGGAATTCTCCGTTGGCAAGCTGATTAAATCAGGTCGCTCTATTGTCACTGCCGGCACGATATATATAGTAATCAACTTCTCATTAGGTCTTTTATACGGATTCTTGAATGGTTATGACCTAATCGAGGTACTAATCATTTCAGGTATTATCACTATTTCCTCTAGCGCAATAGTCGCAAAGGTTCTTGTCGATTTGCGCAGAACAGGTAATGCAGAGACAGAGCTTATCTTAGGAATAATCATGTTCGAGGATATTTTCCTTGCTGTTTATTTATCTGTCATTTCCGGACTCGTTATGGGCGACTCCACATCAATTGGTGGAACGCTGATCAGCATCGGAACTGCTCTAGGATATATGCTGCTATTTTTCATTATCGCTCGCAAAGGCGCACCTTTATTAAATAAGTTGCTTGATATTTCCTCAAACGAAATCTTTATCATCGTTATCTTTGCAGCACTATTTTTTGTTGCTGGCTTCTCAGAAACAATTCACGTTGCAGAAGCAATTGGCGCATTGCTATTAGGGCTTGTTTTCTCTGAAACAGAACACAGCCACCGCATAGAACAACTTGTTGTTCCGTTCCGCGACTTTTTTGGAGCTATCTTCTTCTTTAGCTTCGGTTTGACAATCGATCCATTCGAATTAGGCGGTGCAGTCTGGTTTACTCTTGGTGCTGTCATCCTGACTATTTTCGGAAACTTCATTGCAGGTATGATTGCCGGACGAAGAACAGGTTTGTCCCACAAAGCATCAGCCAATATCGGCTTAACAATTGTTTCCCGCGGTGAATTCTCCATCATCGTCGCTAACTTAGGCATTGCCGGCGGTCTTATGCCAATGCTGAAGCCATTCTCTGCTCTTTACGTGTTAATACTTGCCATTTTAGGTCCTTTGCTCACAAAGGAATCAACGAAAATATTCAATTTACTGAACAAAATTTTCAAATGGAAAAAAGTTGACACAAAAAAGAAAAAAACCAGTCAAATATCGTAAGTTTTTGTTATGATATTCTCCCATATAAGGTAGAATTAAGGTAAAGAAGTATAACAATAAGGGTCAGGAGAAGGAGAATGGAGTTAGTAAACAAATTAATAGCAAATAAAAGCGCAAAGCGCATCGTCATTTTCGGGTTGCTTATTTTAGGGATTTACTTTTTAAGAAGCATGATCAATTTGATGCTTTTCACCTTTATCCTTTCATTTCTAATGGATAGGCTGGAAAAAATCATCTCCAAAAAAATACCGATTAAACGAAACATCATTGTTAGCCTGCTTTACCTCATAACAATCAGCTTACTATCTTACGGCTTCATTAAGTATTTGCCGATGCTTATCGAAGAAATTACAGCGTTGGTCAGACAGCTGATGGATTTCTATTCCCAGCCTCACGATAATGCCGTCTTGAATTATATTGTAAAGGCAATTCAAGCTAGGGATATTGACAGTTATTTAGAACAAGGACTTGGGGTTATCGTCGTTTACTTTACGACAATCAGCCATTTCAGCATTCAGTTTTTGCTCGCGATTATTTTAAGCTTTTTCTTTCTGCTGGAAAAACCAAGACTTCTTAAGTACAAAGAAAACTTTAAAACAAGCAAAATTGCTGCTTTTTACAACGAAATAGCTTTCTTCGGAAAGAAGTTCGTACTGACTTTCGGAAAAGTTTTGGAAGCACAATTCATTATTGCATTAGTTAATTGTATTTTAACAACAATCGGTTTATGGATTTTAGGATTCCCGCAATTGCTCGGTCTGTCGATTATGGTCTTCCTTTTCGGTTTGATACCAGTTGCAGGGGTTGTCATATCTCTCATTCCACTTTTGACAATAGGTTATACGATTGGCGGTTATATGTATATCATTATCCTCATCGTTTTCATTTGCATCATTCATGCATTAGAGGCCTATGTTCTGAATCCTAAACTAATGTCTTCTAAAACAGACTTGCCTGTATTCTTTACATTTATTGTCTTGATTTTCTCAGAGCACTTCTTCGGAGTCTGGGGATTAATTCTTGGTATACCGGTATTTGTCTTCCTGCTCGATATCCTTCAAGTGCAAAGCATTCATACGGAGGAAGAATAAAAAAAGTCGATGGCATATGCCATCGACTTTTTTTATTAGATTTTCATGATTCCGCCAGTGCTTGCAGATGTAACCAATTTAGAATAACGGGCAAGATAACCTGTTTTAACTTTTGGTTCGAACCCTTTCCATTCTGACTTCCGTCTTTCCCATTCCACATCATCAACGATAACATCCATTGAACGGTTTTCGATATCAATAACGATGTGATCACCATCTTCAACAAATGCCAGCGGACCGCCTTCAGCAGCTTCCGGAGAAGCATGGCCGATTGACAAACCACGGGATGCTCCAGAGAAACGCCCATCGGTTACTAATGCCACTTTCGGCCCAAGACCCATGCCCACAATCTGTGATGTCGGGGCAAGCATTTCCGGCATTCCCGGACCACCCTTCGGTCCTTCATAGCGAATGATTACAACATGACCAGCCTGTACCTTGCCTTTAGAGATACCTTCAAGAGCATCCTCTTGTGACTCAAATATAATTGCAGGTCCTTCATGTCTAGTAATACCGTTTTGCACACCGCCTGTTTTGATGATTGCGCCATCCGGAGCCAGGTTGCCGAACAATACTGCCAAGCCGCCCTTTTCTGTATGCGGGTTATCAATTGGACGGATAACATCATAATTCTGCACTTCACAACCAGCAATATTTTCACCAAGTGTCCTGCCTGTTACAGTTAATGTATCTAAATGAAGAGCATCCTCTTTTTTCGACAGCTCATTAAGCGCTGCTGAAACTCCGCCTGCTTCATGCAAATCTTCAATATGCACATCAGAGGATGGAGCCAATTTCGACAGATGCGGCACCCTGTTTGCCACTTCATTAATTCTTTCCAGCGGATAATCAATACCTGCTTCATTAGCCAATGCCAATGTATGCAAGACAGTGTTTGTTGAACCGCCCAATGCCATGTCCAACGCAAAGGCATTATCGATTGCCTTTTCTGTCACGATATCTTTTGGCTTAATATCTTTTTCAATTAGAGTCATAAGCTGCTTGGCAGATTTTTTCACGAATTCTTTGCGCTCTGGTGCCACAGCCAAAATAGTACCATTACCCGGCAATGCCAGTCCTAAAGCTTCTGCTAAACAGTTCATAGAATTAGCTGTAAACATGCCTGAACATGAACCGCAAGTCGGACAGCCAAATTGTTCTAATTCAAGCAACCCTTTATCATCAAGCTTGCCTGATTGATATGCTCCTACTCCTTCAAATACGGATGATAGGGAAATCTTTCTGCCATCACTAGTAACCCCTGCTTTCATAGGACCGCCGCTGACAAACACGGTTGGAATGTTTAGACGCATTGCAGCCATCATCATTCCTGGTGTGATTTTGTCACAGTTAGGGATACATACCATACCATCAAACCAGTGAGCTGAAACTACTGTTTCAATGGAGTCTGCAATGATTTCTCGGCTCGGAAGCGAATATCTCATTCCAATATGCCCCATAGCAATACCGTCATCCACACCAATCGTGTTCATTTCAAACGGTACGCCACCTGCTTCTCTAATTGCTTCTTTTACAATTTTTCCGAACTCCTGTAAATGGACATGACCTGGAACAATATCAATATATGAATTCACTACAGCGATAAATGGTTTATTAAAATCCTCTTCTTTTACACCAGCTGCACGCAATAGGCTTCTGTGCGGAGCGCGGTCAAACCCCTTTTTGATCATGTTGCTTCTTAACTCTGCCACTTTTACCCCTCCATTTTCCGATTAAAACGAATTATCTGTATATTTAAACTTTAAATCATTGTAACACTATCATAGAAAAATTGGTATAATTTCTTCTCAACGTTTTTCAGAAAAAATATATCAGCTTAAAACCAGCAAGTAATTATGACCTTCGTTACACCACGCGTTAAATATACTAACATGAAGGAGAATACGAGGATATCCCCGACTTATTCTGTTTCGAGTTTTACTATTTCGAAATAATATCAACCGGAACAAAAAGAGCACCCTATGTAAAGGATGCTCCTTATCTATCAAGAAAAGATTCTACTGATACTTGCTATCTCTTCATTTGTTAAAGTGACTTCTAATGTCCGTAAGTTGTTTTGCAGTTGAGCGACCGTTTTCGCTCCTGGAATAATGACATCTACTGCCTGCTGCTCTAACAGCCAAGCAAGTGCCAAATGTGTTGCTTCAAATCCTTTCTCTTCAGCCAGCTTTTTTAACTGGTCAACTTTTTCGAGATTTTTAAGGAATGCATCTCCTTGGAAAAGCGGATCTTTTGCACGAATATCATCAAATTTAGCATCTTTAGAGAATTTACCTGTCAAAAGCCCTGATGCCAAAGGAAAATAAGGGACAAAGCTTATCCCATTTTCCGCACAATACGGTAAAAAGGAATGTTCTGCTTCCCTTTTTAACAGCGAATACTCTCCTTGAAATACTTCCAAGTAGCCATCCTTGTTAAATTCCTTTAGTTGTTCTTCATTTAAGTTAGATGCACCGACTGCTCCGATTTTACCTTCATCCTTTAATTCCTTTAAAGTGCCTGCCACTTCGGCCAGTGGAGTAACACCATCTGGATAATGAACATAAAACAAATCAATAAAATCTGTCTGCAGTTTTTTTAAGCTTTCCTCTACTGAATCTCGCAAAAATTGACGGCTATTATCGAGAACAATCTTGCCGTCGACTGCTTTATGGGCAGCTTTGCTGGCAATAACCACTTTATCTCTAATTCCCCGTTCTTTGAGCACTTCTCCGATTAGCTCCTCTGATTTCCCCAGCCCATAAATAAACGCAGTATCTATAAAGTCTACTCCTGCATCTAAGGCTGCATTCACTACTTCCTTACCAGTTTCATCTTTTAAGTTTGGAAATAAATTATGCCCTCCAACTGAGTTTGCTCCATACCCTAGCTTTGTGACGTTCATTGATGTTTTCCCAATTTGAACTTTACTACTCAAAATGTTCCATCTCCTTATTTCCAAATTCGGGCTTCGTTCAGGAAATCACTAGATTCCTATGAAGAATATGACCCTTCTCTTTTATTATGGGAATCATTGGATAAATAGTAAAGCAATCTGCTTCTTTCATTTACGGCTTCTACTTTAATTTGCCTAGCCATATATATATAATATAGTTATAACACGAAAGGATTTTGAGTTTTGAAAGTGTACATACCGAAAAAGATTATTTTACTCACTTTTCTGGCCCTGTTATTTATTATTTGGATTCAGACAGATATCGAATTAACGCTCAATTTCCCAATAATCCTGCTAATGCTGGTGCCAGTTTGGATTTATTACAGAATATATCGCTCAAAGAAAAAGCAATTTGTTGCCGCAAAAAGAGAATGGATCGTCAATATCTTTTTTCTCTACTTATTAATGGTTATGTATGTGACATTGAATCCGTTCCATTTCACTCCACCCGGTAATAGAGAGAATATTAACTTGATTCCGTATGTGCAGATTCTTTATCAATATGAAAATAAGCCTCCAATATTTTGGATGCTTTATACACTTGGCAATATTATCATGTTTATTCCTTTTGGCATGCTGTTCCCGGCTATTTACCGCAGACGCTTCAAATGGCTTGCAACTGTATTTCTCGGGGCTGTTACTTCGCTTATCATTGAGGTTACACAATACTTCTTTACCGTAAACCGGGCTGCAGATATAGATGACTTTATTTTAAATGTTATAGGCAGTATGTTAGGATATATCCTATTTAAGATTCACCAAAAATTCACAACTAAGTATCCGCCGAAAATCCCTGTCATTCAAGTGATCAATAAAAAATAACCACACTGTAAAGTTCAGTGTGGTTATTTTTTATTTGTCTTCCCCAATGATTCTAACTTCTGTTTCTAAGTTAACATCATAATTCTCTTTGACTGTCTTTTGAACATGTTTGATAAGAGAAATATAATCATCAGCAGTTGCATTATCCACATTGACAATAAAGCCTGCGTGCTTTGTGGAAACTTGCGCTCCGCCTATTTTTGTTCCTTGAAGATTGCTGTCCTGTATCAGTTTCCCTGCAAAGTAGCCTGGAGGTCTTTTAAAGACACTGCCGCAAGAAGGATACTCAAGAGGCTGTTTTGATTCTCGCAAAAATGTCAGTTCATCCATTTTCGCCTTAATTTCTTCCTGTTTACCTGGTTGCAGTTTAAAAACCGCTTCTAAGACAACATAATGGTTCTTGGCAATATTGCTTGTGCGGTAACCTAAATCCAAATCCTCTTTACGTACTGAGATGATTTCCCCGGCACTAGTCAGAACAGTTGCACTCTCTAATACATCTGCAATCTCACCGCCGTAAGCCCCTGCATTCATATAGAGCGCACCGCCGATAGAGCCTGGAATTCCACAAGCAAATTCAAGACCAGTTAAGGAATGCTCAAGCGCGAATCGGGAAGTATCGATAAGTGCTGCTCCGCTCTCAGCAAATACTTTATCTCCTTCAAGCCGAATGGTCACAAGCTTCGTCAAGTTGAACACAACACCACGAATTCCTCCATCCTTTATAAGGACATTAGATCCATTCCCTAAAATCGTGATGGGAATTCCAGCCTCTAATGCTACTTTATAAGCATTCTGTAGTTGTTCAAACGTAGTCGGAAAAAGCAGGTAATCTGCCTTCCCTCCTATTTTTGTATACGTATATTGACTTAGCGGCTCATCTATCTTAACTTCATCTTCTGTCATTATCTGTAAGAACTTTTCTTTTACATCATAATTTTTCATAATCTCAACCTTCTGCTAATATTTCAATCCTTTTACCATTTACCATTGTATAACATTCTAACTGTTTGAAACAAAAACACTTATTGTTTTTATGTGAATTTTATATTTTTGTAACATTATATGAGTTAATTTGCTGTTTTATGCCTATCACCCTCGGGACAGCACCCCTGTATTTCTCATTTCTGCACCAAGCAAATCATAGGATAAACAGGCCGGCTTATTTGTCCTTGGATCTGTAACAATTTCTGCATCCACTTGAAAGACATCCTTTAAAACTTCTGCTGTCATGACTTCATTCGGGGTGCCTTCTTTTCTCAGCTTTCCTTTTTTCATGGCAATCATTTTATCAGAAAAACGGGAAGCATGATTAAGATCATGTATGACCATTACAATTGTTCTCTTTTCCTCTTCATTGAGCTTTTTAAGCAATTGCAGCACCTCAAGCTGATGTGCCATATCAAGATAGGTCGTCGGCTCATCCAATAGAAGCAGTTCTGTTTCTTGGGCAATTGCCATTGCAATCCACGCTCTTTGTCTTTGACCGCCTGATAACGTATCTACCTCTTGATACTTCCATTCAGTTAGACCTGTCACTTCAAGTGCCCAATCAATTATTTCTTTATCTTTTTCCCCTAACCGACCAAATCCCACTTGGTGAGGAGATCGTCCATAGGAAACGAGGTCATAAGTCGTTAATCCGCTTGGGGCATCTGGAGATTGGGGCAAAACCGCCATCTTTTTAGCGATTTTTTTGGTTGGAATCTTTTGAATAGCCTCACCATCTAAGTAAACAGCTCCAGCCTTCACCTTATTTAGTCTAGCCAGCGCTTTTAATATCGTTGACTTTCCGCATCCATTCGGTCCGATGATGGTTGTAATTTTACCTGTTTCAATTTCCAGGCTCAGCTGCTCGACAATGATTTTATCATCATAACCTATTTTCACATCTTTCGCTGAAAGGATATTCATTTGCGCTTTCACCCCTAGCCTATTTCGTATGTTAAGTCATTTAGTTCGTTTTAATGCGATATAAAGCTGTATTCCTCATATTCACTATTAATCCCGACATATACTCTGTTTCTGCCATTCCTTTTTGCTTCATACAGAGCAACATCAGCCTTTTCAACAAGCTCGCTTAAAGCAGCCTCCGGATGAGAGATGTTCTCCGTTGCTGCAACTCCAAAGCTTGCTGTAATAGCAATCTTTTCTGCTTTAGAGTAAAAACTCGAATTTTCAAGGCAACTTCTGATTGAATGGCCTATTTCAGCTGCTGATTCAAGGGAATATCCAGGGAGTAGCACAATAAACTCTTCTCCCCCATATCTTCCGAATAGCATGTCTTCTTTTAGCAGGCCTTGTGTGACAGACACAATATGCCGTAACGCATCATCACCAGCAAAATGTCCAAAAGTATCATTGATTCCTTTGAAATGATCTACATCAAAAAGCAGCAATGATGTATAATCCTGTGCACCTCTGTCCCGACTTATCACTTCCTTGGATTTCTCCATAAAAAAGGTGCGGTTATATATTTTTGTAAGGCCATCTTTATAGGCCAATTCTCGCAGCTGTTTCTGCACTACTTTTAGTTCTGTAATATCTATAATAACAATCGCTGTTCCCACAAGAATATGATTTCGTTTGTGAATCGGCGATATCCTTACTTGATAGTATTTCCCACTGTCTTTCCATTCCATCTCATATACAGTATCATCATTTATTATTCTGTCGCCAAATGCTAAAAGTCGGTCTCTGTCTTCCATTATATCATCAATTTGTTTTCCATTCTTCAAGGAAGGAAACAGCAGGGAAGCAAGCGGATTGAATTCAACTATTTTTCCAGACAAATCAAGAACAATGACTGCGTCCCTCATGCTTTCAAATAAATAATCTTTTGCAACAGGAGCCACTGTCAGCATATGTGTAGACATAATCGCCCATAGATACAACAAGCCTGTGATACCCATCACAATCGGTACAGGATCAATGCCATATGGTGTTAATCCTAATAAGTAGAGCAATGATGTTGTAATTGGCAATAAAATGCCGATTAAAAGTGTTAGTACCTGTTTCCAATGCTTTGTCTTCGACTTAATCCAATACCAAATTAAAATATTAGCTCCGGCAAACAAAGTGCCAAATGTGTAGCTTCCATGAACTACATACCATTGGCCTACTGTCATATCTAACAGTAAAGCACCATGACTTTGCACAAAATTAACTTGTTTATAAAATAAATGGTGAAAATCATTTGTTACGATAAAAAGAAAGGTGAGCACAGGGATGAGATAATACAAGAGCAAGGTTTTTCTGTTCAAATGCTTATCCAAGCCTATGTACTGCAAAACAAGAATCAAGGTCGCTGGAGCAGAAAACGGCATTCCTAAGTATTGAAACACAACCCAAAACATAATCCCTTTTCCTGTACTGCTCGTAAGCTCGAGCGCATGTCCGAATGCATAGATGGCTGAAAATAACGAAAGCCACGCAAACGTTCTAGTTCCCGCAAAAACATGTCTATTGGTATAGCCTATAAATGCCAATACAAGCTGTAAAACCCCACCAACCGTCATTATGACAATATATGTTAATATGATTTGGTCCATCATTTTTACTAGCCCCTATTCAGGTATTTTGACCTTACTTATTATATTAAATAAGTAAACTAACTTGCTACTAAAACTTGATAATACATAAAAGTGGAAATAATACCCTGTTTTTTTCTTTATATCATCCATATAGATAAGGAGAAGAATACTCCCAATCTGCTTGGAGTATTCTTCTTTTTTTGGATTATATTCTCGTTGTGGGTGGAATAAGTATATAAAAAAGGAGGAATTGTCTTTGGCCTATATAATTCTGAGCCTATTGTTCTATGTGATGATGGTAGGAGTAAATGCCCTCGCCAATATCATTCCTATCAACGGGCAAACAACTGGCGAAATATCAAATAAATTAGCAGTGCTTGTAACTCCTGCTTCTTATGCTTTAATGATTTGGGGATTTATTTATATTCTATTAGCAATTTGGCTTGCGCGCGGCTTTATGCGCAAACACAGAGCACTTATATATTCGAAAACAAACAGCATTCTATTCGTGCTTACCTGCATTCTAAACGCCGGCTGGATACTCGTCTGGCATTATGAACTATTTGCCTTGTCAGTAGCCGTCATTCTGCTCTTGCTATTAACCTTGCTTTTCCTTTATAAAGCAATAAAGGCTGCGTCTAATCGTTTATTCGACATCTTCCCTTTTTCTATTTATATTGGGTGGATATCCGTAGCCTCTATTGTTAACATAAGCTATTACGTAACTTATATCGGCTTAAATGTCACTGACCCGCTTTGGACCGTTTCCCTGTTAGCTATTGGCGGTATTCTGGGGATTTTCTTTCGCATCTTTGAAAAGGATTGGGCATATTCCCTCGTTATTATCTGGGCTTATCTTGCAATAGCAATCAAAAATTGGTCATCTGCACAAGCTGTATCTTATTCGGCTTTGTTTATCTCACTGTTGCTGCTTATTCTTGTGTTTATACCATTTAAAAAGAAAAGAACATAAGGAAAGGTGCTGGTTCATCCAGCACCTTTTTTTAAAGTAGAGACTTGGTCAATTTCCCTGCTGTTTCCTCTCCATTTGCGATGCAGGCTGCAATTCCAACTCCATAATAGGAGCTTCCTGCTAATAATACATTTGGAAAAAGCTCGGCCATCTTAGCATTTATCGTATCTATTGCTGATTTATGCTGCAAGGAATAAACCGGCATTAACTCATTCCACTTCGTCACTTCATAACTGATTGGCTTTTCTGTAATTCCGAGACTTTTTTCAATATCCTTTTTAGCGACCTTTAACAGTTCCTCTTCAGACAATGAATTAAGCTGCTCATATGCAGGATTAGATTTCTTATAAAAAAGTCTAAGCAACAGACTGCTGCTTTTGGAGGTGTGTGTCCACTTTCTGCTTGTCCACGTACAGGCATTGCAAGTCAAATCGCTGTCCTCTGCCACAATAAAGCCTGTTCCGTCCTTTGGCAGCTGTTCATCTGGAATATCATAAGCAAGATACATGGTGATATTAGAAGAGTTTTGAAGCCTAGCAAACTCTGTAGAAAGGCTGCTTTCAGCAAGGATTTTTTCTGCAGCTTGATGAGGTGCTGCCAGCACAATAAATTGTGCCTGAACAGCTTCACCCTCTGCTAGACTTATACTGTAGCCATCCTGCTCTTTCTTGATTGATTCAACTGCTTTGCCCTTTTTAAATTCAACATCTTCCAGCACTTCCTCCAGCCGGTTTATAATGGTGGAAAGTCCATTCTGGAAGGAGATGAATTTTTTATTAGAGGCAGACTGGAATTGACTTTTGTTCTTGCCCAGTCCTCGAATAATGCTGCCATACTTCTCCTTGTATTCAAGTAAATATGGAAGCGTTGATGCCATCGTTAAGTTATATAAACCTCCAGAATATACTCCTGCTAATACAGGGGTAATCTGCTTTTCGACGATCTCTTTCCCTAAGAAGTACTCTAAAAACTCGCCGATAGATGTTTCCTTTGTAAAATGCTTATTAGTTCTTAACAAATCCTTTAATGCTTCCAGCTTTCCTTTTTGGGAAATCAGCTCACTCGAAAGCAAGGATTCTAATGTCATAGGGATGCCGAATACAGAGTCCTTCGGGATTTCCAAAAGCTTATCTCTCGTATGAATGTAAGAAATCCCTGTTGCATTATAGACAAGCTCTTCTTCTAATCCAAGCTCCTGTACAAAGGGAAGAACGTTTTTATTTCGTGCTACAATTGAATCTGCGCCTGTTTCCATGATGAAGTCGCCTTTATGAATCGAGTGAATTTTCCCGCCTAGCGACACCTCCCCTTCAATCAGGATAAGCTTAATATCCAGCTTATGTTCTCGTGTTAATTTCTGTAAATAGTACATGGCAGACAATCCTGTGATTCCTCCGCCGACAACGACTATAGTCTTCAATAATTACACCGCCTAAAATAATCTTTCCTATATGATGTATTATGCCATTATTCCCACTAAAAAAGAGCGGATATATAATGACTTTTTGTTCACAAATTATATATAGCTGCTAAAACTATTTTAGCATTATATCCTCTTACCAGTCTCATCACAGCAACTATAAAGAAAAGGGAATGCAAGCCGGCTGCTTACATTCCCTTTTTGTTTAATTATTTATAGCTCCATCATTTGGGCGAAAATCATATTCCAATCTTTGGTTTTTGCCAGTGATATCCTTCTCTCTGCTGTTTCTGTCTCGGCTTTATTAATGCGGATCTCTTCGCATGCTTTTAGGAAGCTGCTAACACTGGTTCCTTCAAGATGTGTATAGATGCCATTTTCAGCATATCTTTTGGTTGACGGCAAGTTCGTCCCAATAACTGCCTTCCCTGCTGCAAGAAATTCGAACAGCTTAAGCGGAAATATTGCTTTGTTATAAGTAGATGGTTTATACGGCATAATTCCTATATCAATTAAATTCATATAATGGGAAACTAATGTTGGCGGTACACTTCCTGTCCAAGTAACATTCGGAAGCTTCAATAATTTCTGGAATTCTTCACTTTGGTTCGTTCCGTCAGGCCCAACAAATAAAAACTGCCAATCCTTTCTTTGCTCTGCTGCTTCTTGAATAAGAGCAAAGTCCAGCTTCGGTTTTATTCCGCCAATATACCCTAGCACAGGTCCATTTCCCTTGTCTGCTAACACGTGCGCAGCTTTCTCATTATGCTGAAACAGCGAAAAATCAACCCCATTTTCATACGTATAGACCTTTTTTTGTTTTGGGATTGGCAGCTTATCTTTTACTTGCTCAGCTAAATAGACAGAGGTGCATGTAACAGTATGAGCACTCTCGATAATTCTGCTCTCACTTGATTGAATAATCTTATACTTAAGCATATTTACTGCAGATTTGTTTCCATCAATGGATGCTGCCCATAAATCACTGCAATCATATACAATTTTTCTCCAAGGGAACATCTCCGCAAGAATTGGAAAAGCAGGATAGGTGTACCATAGGTTGATATCATACGCACTTTGCTTTGCCTGTAAATAAGCAACCAGTTTCTCTAGTTTTTTCTTATAGAATATAGATATAAAGCGGCTGAAACGAAGCAGCTTATTGTCACCCAAATCAGCAACTTTCCATTGCTTAATACCGTTTGGAAGTATTTCTACTGCCTCGCTGTCCAGAGATTTCCCAGGACATAACCAAATCACTTCAGCTGTTTTTTCTTGTTTCTGCAAATATTCTGCCAAACGATGTCTTCTGTAGCGCAACTGGTCATTCTCCCATTCTGCTGTTGCTACAAGTACATGGATTGATTTCATTTTTGACCACCTTATATCCTTTTTCTAATCGCATGGTAAGCATAATGGGAAAAACACCATGCTGCTTTAGCGAGATTAAGTCTCTCAATTTCCCGGTAAACAAACCATGTTTTTTGCGCTGATTTCCACTTATTATTGGAAATAGAATCATTGCCGATACGGTATTCAGCCAGAATTTCTTTCATACCATAAGCGTTATGTCCCTTTTTCAGGATACTTAACCACGTAGCCAAATCTTGTCGAGTTCTTATATTCGGCATGTGGAAGGAACCAATGATACTTCTGTCGACGATGACCGTAAGACAGCCGACAATCGTGTTTTTCAGCATATCCTGATAGGAGATAATCCTCGGAGCGTGAACTTGCTTCTCCAGCTGTTCTCCATCTTTTGTAATATATTCATACGATGTAAACGTAAAGGCATAATTGTTCTCTTCCATGAAACGAAGCTGCAGTTCCAGTTTATTCGGCTTC
This sequence comes from Niallia sp. Man26, assembly GCF_022049065.2. Taxonomy (NCBI): domain Bacteria; kingdom Bacillati; phylum Bacillota; class Bacilli; order Caryophanales; family Bacillaceae; genus Niallia; species Niallia sp. Man26. The sequence goes on along the minus strand of NZ_CP095743.1, from coordinate 230,576 downwards.
CACTTGTCATCACTGTCTAAAAAGGCAATATACCTCCCTGACGAATAATCCAATGCTGTATTTCGCGCCATAGCTGCTCCGCCGTTTTCCTTCCTGTTAATAACATGTATTCGCTCATCTGCTTTTGCCCACTCTGCCAGCATATCAGGGGTTCCATCTGTCGAACAATCATCGACAATAATCAACTCCCAATTAGGGTAAGTCTGTTTTAAAACAGACTCAATGCTGAACGAAATATAATCCTTGCTGTTATATGAAGGCATAATTACCGAAACTAATTCTTTCAAGAAAGACACCTCACTGTCGGGAATGTGCTCGTATAAACTCTGGAGTGATTAATATTAAAATACTCGCCATGATACCTAATAAAGCCCCTAATATAACTCTGTCTTCTGCAGAAGCCTCCACTATCTGCCCTTTTACATAAACATCCTTAATCAAGATAGCCTGCTCGAGACCAAGCTTTTCGTTCTTTAATTCATAAAGAAACCGCTGTTGGTCAACAATCGTATCACTGCTTGCATTTTCTGTCTCTAATGCCTGAATGCTTGATTCAATAATTGTGCTTTTTTCTTCAAAGGAAGACTGATCAAGCTTCATAAAGCCATCAACAATAGTTGTCAGATTGTTTAATGCTTCCTCTTCTGTTTTTCCTGTAAGGCTAAGCACAAGCAGTTTACTAGGCGTAGAGGAGACCGCGAGCTTATCAGTTACCTCCTCTTCCCAAACATCCGGGAGGATTTGTTTAAATGATGCTTCATTTGATAACAAGGAAACAAGCTGATCAGCATTTGTTAAATAGCTGGTTTCATAGTTTCCTAGTTTGATTATCGCTTCTGATGTGTATTCCGACTGTCCGTTGCCTGTGGGCATGAACCAGCCAAGAATCGGCATTGCCACGCAAATAATTAAAATTGCCCATATATATTTCTTCAGTCGGCCAACAATTCGTTTTATGCTATCTTTCATGAGATACAATCCCCTTATCCATTGCTTTAATTCTTTTTTTAAACACTGACAGGACAGAAATGATAAAGCCCATCAATACCCAATGAAAATACAAATTGCTGACTGTGCTGGGACTGATACTGGATGCCATAAAAGCTGCCAGTCCAAGCATGCTTGCCTCTAAAAGCATTTTATATGTCCTGCTGTTTGCCTTTTTGTAGATCCTGTACAATTGGATAAACAGGGAAAGGATAAGCCCTACGTAACCAAGAAGGATAAAAATCCCGAAGTTGCCTGCTATTTCAGCCAGCCAATTATGCGCCTGCTGCACACCTCCCGTAGAAAATACAGGATGGTTTTTTAAGTAATAAGGAATATTCCCTGCTCCTACACCAATACCAAATGTATCAATAATATACTGCTGTATATTTCGTAGCAGATTTATTCTTGCCAAATTGGAGGGCATCGTCTCATCTGCTCCATAAAGGTTTGCTTGTGTGAAAGCATGCTGGAATTTCCCTATTAATCTTCCTGAAAACAAGAGGACTGCAATCCCTGCGGCTGAAAAAGCACCGATTAAAAGCAGCTTTTTCAGCTTATCATTGACCAGCAGGAAAACATAAAAACACAGCCCGATTAATACGGAAAGGATACCTGCGCGAGATTGTGTCAAATAGATGACATAAAAGGATAAAACACTCAAAACAAGAGCAGGAATTCGGACCTTTATACTGCTGCCGTTTTTTGCTGCTGCTAAATAGAAAAAGAAAGAAATACTCAAAAATGCAGCAAAGTCATTTTGGTTAAAAAACACTGCTGTCGGATAGCCGATTCTGTATTCGCCAGCACCATAAAGGCTCGAGGTTGGCAGTTGAATATGCAGATAATGGTTCACCAATCCAATGGCCATTAAAAGAAGCGTCATTCCCATCCAAATGACATAAAAGATTATCAGACGGGATACTCTAGTAAATGTGACATTTGCTAAGTAGACGAACAACAAGCCCATCCACATAAGCGACATGTACTTGAATGTTTCGATAATCGATCTTGCCCAAAGCATGGATACTGTTCCATACACAAGCCATATTGCTAAAAACAGCCAGATACCTTTAACAGACAAACCATCAAAGTCTTTTTTTAAGCCCTTGTCTGAAATGGCATACATAAAATAAATAAATACTGCAGCAATAAGCAGAATTCTATACAAAAACAAGCTAAAAAAACCAATATTAATGTTGATAATAGACTGATTCAAAAACGTAGTGATGAGAAGGGCATAAACTGCCCCTCTCACCATATCCTCCAGCCCAATAGTCGATTTTAAGTATAAAAAAAGGAGCAGTCCCCCAAAGCCCCCGAGGAGAAGAAGCAGCAGCTTCATATCAAAATTTTGGATCGCATATAAAAGGGAGAGTAATGCCATGACAACAATTAGCGCTCCAATTGTCTGACGAACTAGTTGCTTGCTTTCCATTTACTGTTCAGACCCTTTCTTTCCATTAGTCATTTTGTTCCTTGGAGCATACTCCTTGTAAAAACTAGCGTTTCCTTTAACCCCGTTTCCAAGCTTGTTTGCGGGACCCAATTTAATACATCCAATGTTTTTTGATTGCAAAGAGTGCTGTGCAGAATATCCCCTGGCCTTGCAGCTTGATGCTCTGCTTTTAATTGGATGTCACCAGCCTTGACCATTGTCTCCCATAATTCATTGACCGTAATTTTGGTTTGAGTGGAGATATTTACACAAATATTCCCTTGCGCCTCCATCGCTTTAACATTAGCCTTTGCTACATCCTTTACATAAATGAAGTCCCTTGTTTGTTCGCCGTCTCCAAATATAACAGGTGCTTTTCCTTCAGCTATCTTGTCAGCAAATATAGAGACAACCCCGCCTTCTCCTTTCGCGTCTTGTCTTGGACCATAAACATTGCTGTACCGAAGGATGCTGTATGGCAACTGGTAAAACTTATAAGCCATTTGCAAGTAGCGCTCAACAGTCAGCTTTGTTAACCCATACGGAGACTCAGGCATTGTAGGGTGATCTGTCGTAACAGGCAGAAAATGCGGATTTCCATAAACAGCAGCCGATGAAGCGAATACTATTTTTTTTATGGATGCTTTAATGCCTGCTTTAATGACGTGCAGTGAACCCTTTACATTAACATTTTCATCGTGCAATATATCATGTACTGATTCAGCTACACTTACTTGGGCAGCCTGATGGATAATATATTCCGGATTTAATGATGATATAAAATCAATGCAGGAAGGATCGGTAATATCATAGTCATAGATTTTAATAGGAAGATGGCTAATATTTCGATAATGACCTGTAGTGAAATTATCAACTACAATCACTTCATAATTATTTGCTAATAATTCTTCGACAATATGGGAACCAATGAATCCTGCTCCACCTGTTACAACTGCTCTGCTCATCCTTAATCCCCCTTAATGCTTAATGAAGCTTTGCCTTCATTCCATGCCAGTTTCCGATAGCGTTTTTCCAAGACTTCAGCATTTCTGCCCACATGGAAGTTGTCTTGTACATATTGAAGCAATTGATCCTTAATAATAGGAAGGTCATATTTTTCTGAATGATAGTCCAATACTCTTTCAACAATGCTGTCAACGGACTTTGGCTTAATAAGCAAATGATTGAACTCGCCGAACAAGTCGGGTACCCCGCCTACTGCTGTACAAATAACTGGCACTTTCATAGATATTGCCTCTATGACAACAGTCGGCATCCCTTCCGAATAAGAAGGCAATGCGAATATATCACTTGCCTGCAAGTAATCCTTCACTTTATCATTGCTAATTTGGCCAGGAAGAAACAGCCTTTTTCCATATTGTTCATGCTTTTTTAAATCATCCATTGCAGGGCCATCTCCGACTAAGACAACTGCCATATTTTTTGGGAGTCGGTTAAGACTTTCAGCAAGTTCATACACGCCTTTCTCCTTTACAAGCCTTCCAATAAAGGTAATCAGCTGTTTGTCAGAAGGCAGCTTAAGCTCTTTTCTTACGTTCTCCTTCGGCAATGCTGCAGCCTGAAATCTAGAAAGGTTTATCCCAATAGGGAGAACAAAGCTATCCCTGCCTGTCTTTTCCTTTGCTGCTAGAGCAAGATGTCTTCCGATTGATATCACTTCATCGGCAGAGTGAACAGAGCGCTGAAATGCTTTGTTGGCACTTCTGCTAAAAGCAGGATAAATATGCACATCACTTCCATGCAGTGTTAAAAGCCATGGTTTCTGCAGCTCTTTTGAAATAATATGAGCAGCGCCTCCTGACGGCATCGCAAAATGTGCGTGGATCATATCAAATTGCAGACTTTTGTCTTGGATCGTCTTTAGAATCGCCTTAGCAATTCTCTTGTCCGGCTGTGCCCATCTGAGCTGCCCTGGAAGTGCTCTATAAATCGGCCTATAAACCTTCACTCCCTCTCGTACTTCATAAAACGGCAAAGTTTTGCGCTTATATGTTTTCTTTAGCGCTCTTAAAACGGCAGGGTTTTGCGGTGTTGGGCAGATTACCGTTATCTCTAACCCTCGTTTTTTCAAAGCTTGAACCTGTGTTTCATGGAATACCCCATTGCCAGGCTGTTCTTTACTCGGATAAACACTCGTAATCCACAGAATCTTCATGCTTCTCTTCCTTTTACATTTATTTAGCTAACTGGAAATAAAGCATATTAACGAGCATTAGACTCATAATCACTACACTTTCATCTGAATCCAGCTCAAAAAACCTGGTAGGCAAAAACTAGCATTAGAAACATACTAAAAAGCAGGAACAGCAGACACAATGCTTTAAGCTGGGACTGTTGGTCCAACTTCGCTTAAAACTATGGCAATGTTAAAATCTGCTCATTCCTATGCTTAACTCTTTAGATACGGTCAATTAGCGCGCGCCTTCACCTGTAACCAATACCTTTACTGTTTTCAGCATAATCTTCAGTTCAAGCTTAAACGTCAAGTTTGAAATGTACTCAAGATCATACTGAAGTTTTTCACGAGGAGTAATTTCATATCCTCCGCTTACCTGAGCAAGTCCAGTCAAACCAGGTCTTACTGCTAGCCTTTTCGCAAAACCAGGAATCTCACTGTCAAACTGTGCAGTAAAGACTGGTCTTTCCGGCCGCGGACCAACAATAGACATATCTCCTTTTAAAACAGATAACAGCTGAGGAAGCTCGTCTATTCTAGTTTTTCTCATGAAATGACCAACTTTCGTAACACGCGGGTCATTTGCTTCGGCCCATTTAGCGCCTTCCTTTTCGGCATCATTGTGCATAGAGCGAAGCTTTATTAAATTAAAGTAATTTCCGTTTTTTCCAACGCGCTGCTGTATATAAAATGGGGAGCCTGGGCTCTCTAACACAACTAGAATTGCGAAGACAGCAATAATCGGTATTGCTAAAATTAGCCCAACGCTTGCCAGCAGCAGATCCAAACACCTTTTTGTATACAAGTAGTATTCTGCTTCCTTTGGTACAGAGAACTTTTCCCCCTCGACAATGGTGTAATCGTGGTAGATATTAAAGCTCTTTTCACGCATATATTGTCACCTCGTAGACTGTTTATGTGTATTTTGAACCTTTGTGTCAAGTATAGAATGAGATTGTATGGTAATCGTTTAGGGAAAATTAAATATTGGTAAATCTTTGTAAAGACAGTTTTAATATTTAGGAGAAAAAATGCTCTTGCTTTGATGCTGCTTAGCAAAATAGCAGCTTTAGAGGATTTGTTGACGGATGCTAGCGCGGTATTTCGCCAAAGTTCTTCAATATTCTCGAAATTCTAAGCACAAAAAAACAGCCTGCATTTTTCATACAGACTGTTTTTTATGATTAATGTTTTGGATTTACTCTTTTTATTACGAGACTGCAAATAAATCCGATTATTGCTACAATCAGTGCAAAAGTAAAGGCACTTTGTACACCTGAAGTTAATGCAGCAGGAATATTAGCAGGGTCCATAGGGTTGCTTACCCCTGCCAGGAAGTTCTTCTGACCAGAAGCCAATATAGATACACCGACTGCTGTACCAATCGCTCCTGCAACTTGCTGTAATGTGTTCATAATCGCTGTACCATCAGGATATAATTGAGGTGGCAGCTGGTTTAAACCATTTGTTTGTGCTGGCATCATAATCATGGATACACCAATCATTAAACAGCTGTGCAGCACGATAATCAGCGCAACTGTTGATGTTGTTGTAATTCCTGTAAAGAACCATAGAACAACTGAACATAGGGCAAGACCTGGAATGACGAGCCATTTTGGTCCATATTTATCAAACAATCTTCCCATCACTGGTGAAAGGAATCCGTTAATTAAACCTCCAGGCAACAACAGTAGTCCTGCTGTAAAGCTTGTTAAACCTAAACCGCCTTGCAGATACATTGGAAGAAGAAGCATCGTAGACAGAATAAGCATCATAGACATGAAGACTAAGATAAGTCCTAAGACGAACATCGGGTATTTAAATGCTCGAAGATTAATCATTGGCTGTTCCATTTTAAACTGACGAATGGAGAAAAGAATAAGTGAAACTACACCTACGATTAGAGAGACAATTACAACTGGGCTTTCCCAGCCGCCTGAATGGTCTCCGCCTTCTCCAGCACTGCTGAAGCCAAATACAATTCCGCCGAAGCCTAATGTAGACAAGATAATCGATACTATATCAATTTTCGGTTTTGTTACAGTTGAGACATTTTCCATATAACGAATACCGAACAATAAAGCAAATACTAGAAACGGCAAGGAAATCCAGAAAATCCAATGCCATGTCAGATTTTCAATAATCAAACCAGAAATTGTTGGCCCAGTAGCTGGAGCAAACATAATAACAAGCCCGATCATTCCCATTGCTCCTCCCCTTTTCTCAGGAGGGAAAATTAGCAAAATCGTGTTAAACATTAGCGGCAGCAGCAACGCTGTTCCGACAGCCTGCACAATTCTTGCCACTAATAAAAATTCAAAGGTTGGTGCAAGTGCAGCAATTAGTGTTCCTAATATAGAGAAACTTAATGATGCAAAGAAAAGCTGTCTAGTTTTAAACCATTGCAGCAATAATCCTGAAATTGGGACTAAAATACCCAATGTAAGCAAAAAGCCTGTTGTCAGCCATTGAACTGTTGTCGGCTCAATATTAAAAATAACAATTAAATCATTCAATGCCATATTTAAGGCAGTTTCACTGAACATACCTATAAAACCGGCAATCAAGAAAGAAGTTACGATAGGCAATGTCTTAAATTGCCTTCCTTCCATTCCCTTCCCCTTTACCGCGTCCATATTCATTTCCATAAAAAATCCCCTTTCATCTTTCTTAACATTCTTGTGACAGCAGCTTTGGAAGCTTATCTGCAACAATTCTCATCGGCTTTCCTGATTGCTTTGTTAAGCACAGGACGATGGCTCCTTCTATCATAGAATTGATAAGTATGCTTAAATCTGCAGCCTCTTCAGCAGAAAATCCGCTTTCCTTAAGCTTTTCTGCATATACAGCTTGCCATTTCTCGAAAGTCACTAAGCAAGTCTTTCTAATTGGCTCACATGTCGACGCTGTTTCTGACGCTATAAGTCCGATTGGCATTCCGTGTATGCTTTCCTTCTTGTCAAAATCAGCAGCGATTTCATTGATATGCAACTGAAATGCTGTTATTGCGTCGTTGACGGAAAACAGAATATCCTTTGTCTTCTGCAACAGCACATTTTCTGTATATTTTATTGCCTCTATTGCTAATTCCTCTTTACCACTAGGGAAATAGTAATAAAGTGATCCCTTTGGTGTATTGCTCTCTGCAATAATCTGATTCAAGCCAGTTCCATAATAGCCTTGAATCTGGAATAAGCGAGAGGCAGTCTCTAGGATCAACTCACGAGTGTTCCCCTTTTCACCCAAGCTCATATCCTCCTTAGGAAAAATTATAACGATTGGTCTATATAAAGGTAATTCTGTAAACGGTTACTTGTCAACTGCTTTTTTAAATAAAAAATCACATAAAAAAATAAGCCCTTTTTTCCTGAAAAAAGGGCTACTCTTTTAATTTACCTCTATATCTCCATTATTTGTTTTTAATCTTATCTTATACTCACCATCACCGAAGATTACATTAGAATTGGCTTGCTTAAAAATTTCAATATCCCCATTATCTGTTTCTGCACTTATGTTAGCATTTTCTGGTTCCTTCTCTGCTGTTATGGAGATTTCGCCGTTGTTTGTTTGTAATTGTATATCCTGATTTAATGCGCTTGCGTTCAATTCAATTCTTCCATTGATTGTTTTTCCATCGATTTCCCCTGAGACATTATCCAACTGAATTCTTCCATTAGAAGAGTCTGCCTTAACTGTTTCTGCAGTTATATTTGCCAATTCCAGACGGCCGTTTGCTGTATGGAGCACAACTTCTCTTGAAGACAACTCTGTCATTTTTATCCTGCCGTTTTTAATATCTGCTATCATGCTGGCATATTGTTTCTCCGGCAAGTACAAATCTAAGCTAAGCTCACTGTCCCCAAATAAGCTCATTGGAATAAGCTGATGTCCTTTTTCCTTTAATATCACTTTAAGTTTATTGCTTTCAACTTCTGCTGAATAATTCAATTCTCTATTTCCTCTTTTTGTTCCCGATAGCTGAACATAAGCTGAAGACTCTTGTATTGGATGAATTTCAATTGCAGCGTTATCTGCTGAAATTTCCACATGCTCAAAGTTATTGCTTTCTATTACTTTTCTTTCATTCAAATCAAATTTTTCTGCACTTTGTTTATAGGTGGCTAGACTGCCAATCAGTCCAATCACAAGCAAAACTGCTCCAGCCCACAGTAACTTTCGTTTGTTCATTACTTGATGCCTCCTTTAACTAATGCTGTATTGAATGAAATATAACGGACAAAGCCGTGCATAAACCATTTTGTTATCCATTGCATCCCTACAAATAGCAATAAACCAGCTCCACAGTAGACAAAGGATAAAAACCATTCAAAAAGATCAAAGGAACTTCCAAAAAGATTGTTAAGAAGAACGAGAAGCGGAGTACTGATGCCGGCAATGCTAACAGCCCAGCCAGCTAATATAACACCAACAAGCGCAATAAACGGACCTAACACAATGATGATATTAAAGAAGCTCAACCCAATCACCGCCCATACTGCCCGCATAACATTTCCAGCTGTTTGAGCACCCTTAGCATTTTCAAGGTGGTAATTGGCAAGTATTTCTTTTGCCAGCAATTTTGGTGATCCTAAAGAAGCAGCAATCTCGTTCTCTGCTTTGCCTTCTTCGATTCCAAATTGGAAATGCTCCTCGTAATCATGCAATATCTCTTGTTTTTCCTTACCATTTAAATCCTTCAGTAACACAGACAGTTCCTTTATAAATTGATCTTTATTCATCACTAGCACCTTCTTTAATTAAAGTATCAACACCGTCTCTGAATTGTTGCCATTCACTAAGTAATGTTTGGAGATATTCCCTGCCTTTTTCAGTAAGCTTGTAATATTTTCTTGGAGGGCCTTCTGTAGATTCTTGGAGGTAGGTTGAAAAGTATTCTTCTTTCGTCAACCTTCTTAACAGCGGGTAAACAGAGCCTTCTGATATTTCGATCTGATCAGAAATTTTTTGAACAAGCTCATATCCGTACCTGTCTTGTTTATCAAGCAGAACAAGAACACAAAGCTCAAGGACTCCCTTTTTAAATTGGACGTTCAATTACAGATCTCCTTTCTTTTAGTACTATACAATGAACAGTACTGGTCTTTGATTAATAATATAACACCACCTACTGTTCAATGCAAGGTACTGATTAATACTTTTTTAAAAAAAGTGCTCCTTTGCCATCTGGCGAAAGGAGCCTTTTATCTTATTATTTGATTTTATTGATTTTGTCTCTAAATTCCCAGAAGCCTGGGATATTATCTAAATCATATAGCTGAATGCATTTCATTAACAGCATTTTCAATTCTTGTGAGAGATCATCTTGTTCATTAGGGGAAGTATATTGGACTGCTTTGTTCAACTTTGGTTCAAACATCTCTATCACTTCTTCTAATGCATCCTTGTTAATCTTCGACTCTTTTACTAATGAATATAATGTGGCCATCATCCATTTTCCTTTCCTTCTTCCGTCCTTTTTGTCAGCTCTTTTCCCAACCGTTCAAGCTTTTTATCAATTCTTAATAACAGATATATAGAAACACTCACCGGAAATGCGTAATTGCTTACAATTGTCATCCATTGCGTCAAGTCTCCAATACTCATCGTCTATAATCCTCCTTTTTTTGGGCCATATAGCTGTATATCCTTTGCAAAGCTTTTTGATGGCACTTCGACACATATTGCTGGCTTTTTTGGATCACCTCCGCTATCTCTGTATCATTGAGCTTCTTAATATAAGCAAAATAGAGAACGGTCTTTTGGGAGTCAGACAGTGATTGTATTGCATCATAAAGTAAAGGATCAGCTATATATTCAGAAATGCTTTCCCGAATTCCCTCCCTTTCTGCATATGCTTCCAAATTAGCATTCCTATCTTCCATTCTGTCTTTATGCGTCCTACCATCTTCTGTTTCAGCGTCCAATAACAAAGGATATCTGTTTGCATAGAGCCTTTGCTTCCTATGAAAATTTAATGTGCTAAAATGTATGGAAGAGGAGATATAGGACGTGAACCGGATCGTAAAATAATACTTTTTAAACGCTTCATCTAAATTTTCTTTGTTTTCTTTAGAAGGATAACAAACAGCGTCGGCAAACAGCTTAAAATGACCCTTTTCCCGTAAAAAACCTTGTACAATTGTATTTCCCATAAATTCTTTGTTCTCTTCTATAAACCTTTTCAATCCATTAACAGATTCCTCACACATGATTAGCACCTCCTGAAAGGAACGTATGTTCTGTTTTTAGTGTAAAAAAAGGGACTAACTCGCATTAGCCACTTTCTTATTATAACATATCCTTCCATGAACGAATTTCATCAATCTTTCCTCCTCTATATAATAAAGAAAGATTTCTTGAAAAAATAACAACCTATTTATAAAAATTTTATTAGAGGACTGGTTTAAATTGTAATTCAATTGTAAATTGTACATTATTCTTATCCTCTTCTACATTAGTGATAATCCAGTTTTTTGCTATATTTTTCGATAAAGCCTGGTAGTCTTCACGTGATAGCATAAATACTCCAAGCACTTCTCCCTTATCCTTAAAATCTTTGCCCTCAGCCAAACCAAATTTAAACAGCAAGTATCTTTTTAATGTCCCTTTTGTTAAAAATGCAATCTCATAATTGCCTCTAAGCAGCTGTTCCACTTTTTCCTTTTTATCATGAAAATAAGAGAAAAGCGTTTCCCAATCTGGAAGTCCCTTGCCAAACTCTCGAAAGAAATCAATATTCCCCTTATTTAGAGCCTCAAGTATTTCCTCATTGCTGTATCCTCTGCTTTTGACCTGTTCAATCATTAATGCGTAATTTAAAGCCACCTTCTCTGCCATTTCCCGAATCCCCCTTATTCTGAAAAATAGTTATATTCTAATTTTTCCACTACACTAATTATAAAATAATCTTGTCAGGAGTTGAAATGATAGTGTTTAAACACTTTATTTCTTTTAGCCTTGCATTGAATACCCGATTGGTCAGCCAACAAGAAGCTACCCATTATGTAGAAAAAAATTTGTTCACATACAAATCTGCCAAGAACATGATTTTCTTAAGAAACAGATACGTTAATTATTTAGTGCATCAATTTCCTCAGATTAACGGCTCATTATAATATATTCCTGACAAAAGAAAAACAGTCTAGCTGCTAACAAGCATATTGCTTGGCAAAATCGGCTAAACTATTCTAATCTAAGTAGTGAAAATCAAAGCGTCATTATTGGAAAGAAAAAAAAGGGAGATGGTATGATGAAGATTACCTATCACGGACAATCAACTATTGTAATTGAAGCAAATGGAAAATCACTTATTATTGATCCTTTCATCAGTGGAAACCCAGCAGCTAAAGTGAAAGTGGATGATATTAAGGTTGATGCTGTGCTATTAACACATGCTCATGGAGATCATATTCTAGATGCAGCACCAATCTCCAAAGCAAATAATGCACCAATTGTTGCTATACCTGAATTGGCTGCATACATGTCCTGGCAAGGCGCCGAGACAATCGGAATGAATATTGGCGGCACATTAGATTTACAGTTTGCCAAAGCGAAGATGACACATGCATTTCACAGCTCTGGTATCATTGATGAAGAAAACAAAAATATTCTTTATGGCGGCATGCCTGCTGGATTCGTCATTGAGGCAGAAGGAAAAACGATTCTTCATGCTGGTGACACAGGCCTTTTTGGAGACATGAAGATTATTGGCGACAGACATGATATCGATATCGCATTCCTCCCAATTGGCGATCACTATACAATGGGACCTGAAGATGCTGTGCTGGCTGCAGAATGGTATAAAGCGGATTTAATCATACCTATCCATTACAATACTTTCCCAGCTATCGAACAAGATGGAGATGCCTTCGTAAAGGCGCTAAAAGACCGCGGTATTAAAGGCAAAGTCCTTCAGATTGGTGAAAGCATCGAATTGTAAAATACAAAAAGAGGATGTCCTTAAGACATCCTCTTTTCATTAAGCTAAATTGCCAGCATGGTTTGCTTCCCACTCAGCAATTTCTTTCACTCTTGCTTCCACTTGTTCTGGTGTAAGGTCATGTGCTTTTACATAAAGGTTTCTTGAATGTGTACGGCACTCATGACTGCAGCTCTTCATGAACTTCTCTTCATTTTCAGGTGAGCAAAGAATTTTTCTGTTGCATTCTGGGTTTGCACAGTTCACATAACGCTCACATGGTTCACCAGTAAAGTAGTCTTTACCTACTACTACATTCTCGACTCTGTTAACTGGAACACTAATTCGTTGGTCGAATACATAGCATTGGCCATCCCAAAGCTTACCTTGCACCTCTGGATCTTTACCGTATGTTACGATACCACCGTCAAGCTGTGATACATCATCAAAGCCTTCGCGCTTAAGCCAGCCTGAGAATTTCTCACAACGCACGCCGCCTGTGCAATAAGTCAGGATTTTCTTTCCTTCTAGCATTTCACGGTTGTCTTGAATCCATTGAGGTAATTCCCGGAATGTTTCAATTTCAGGTTTAATTGCTCCTCTGAAATGACCTAAGTCAAACTCATAGTCATTGCGGGCATCAATAATTACGGCATTAGGATCCTGCATTTGTTCCAGCCACTCAGCTGGTTTTAGATGGTTTCCAGTTAACTCCAACGGATTAACATCATCTTCAAGACTTAAGTTTACCAATTCTTTTTTATGACGCACATGCATTTTCTTGAAAGCATGTCCCTCTTCTTCGTCTATTTTAAAGACAGTGTCTGCAAAACGAGGGTCTTTTCTCATTGCCTCGATATACTTATCAGTCTGTTCAACTGTACCAGATACTGTACCATTAATTCCTTCTGATGATACAAGAATACGTCCCAACAAACCTAGCTCCTTACAAAAAGCTAAATGTTCGCTAGTGAATTCTTCTGGGTTCTCAATAGTTGCATATTTATAGTAAAGAAGTACTCTATATGGTTTTTCGCTCATTATTTCAACATCCTGTTCTATACAAATTTATTAACATATATTTAACTATACAATAAAAGTGAAAACAGTAAAAACTCATTGCTCACTTGCTAAATCCACTATGAAGAATTTTAGAACAAACAAAAGGAGACTCCAATTATGAAATCCCCTCTTGCTTATGTGTACTTATTATTATAGTAAATTTCAACTAAAATAGAAAGGGCTACTTTTTTCCATGGACGAAATTTGTCGATTTCTCTTCATTAATTACTATCGCACTCTTTTTTAAAGTAAGCTGTGGAGGCTTTTTAAGCTTCGTAAAAAGAATACAGCCCAGGATAACGACAAGGCTTCCTATAACCTGCATCCAGCTCCATTTCTCATGCAAAAATACAGACGCCAGCACAGCCGTAAAGATTGGGTTGAAATTAAGGAACAGCCCTGCTTCTGTAGCACCGAGTTTTTGTACGCCGATATTCCAAAGCACCATACAAATGACTGTTGAAACAACACCGGTATAAAGGATGGATACCATGAAGGAAACATTGAATTCTGTGATTGAAAAATCAGCTGCATTAAATGGCAAGAGCAGAACAACACCGATTGCTCCAGAAAAAAAGGTGGCCATCAGCGGTGATGTTTTTTGCATTGCCCACCTGCTGCACACAGAGTAAAGCCCCCAAATGCATACCGCTCCCATCATATATAAATCTCCTTTGTTAAAGCGTAAATCTAATAACTGACTTAAAGAACCCTCTGTTAGTACAACAAGAACTCCAGAGAAGGACAAAAGCATGGCAGCCATTTGCCAGCTATTGATTTTTTCCTTCAATAAAAGAAAGGAAAACAGCGCAATGGAGATTGTATTTAATGTTGAGATTAAACCTACATTGCTGGCTGAAGTATATTCTAATGCCTGAAATTGCAATAGATTAAAAGCAGCTACTCCTGTCAGACCCATAAGGAATAAAGGCAGCAATGCAGCTTTTGGCGGAATCAATCTTTGTTCTCGTTTCCAAATAATCGGCAACAGACAGATAACAGCAAGCGCCCACCTTAAGCTTGTCAGTGTTGCAGGCGAAGCATGCCCAACAAGAAATTTGCCTAAAACAAAATTCCCTCCAAATAAAAAGCTTGTGATCAACAGAAACACATACGGCATACAAACAACTCCTTCAAGCACAAAGTTAGAAATTTCTTGTTAATATCGTATCACCGTACCTTTTAAAACGATATAAAATTCTGTATAATGCAATAAATACAAAACTTTCATATTTATTTTGCGATTTTACCGAATTTTATAAAGAAGTGTACTGATTTTTACAGCAGAATCAGAATAAAAGAAAGGCAGGTTACATTTATGGAATCCATTGTTCATAAAGTGCTCGATTCGGTTGATATTACTTTATTAGATTTATTGCAAAAAAACGCCGCTATTTCCAACGCCGAGCTTGCTAAACTCGTTAATTTATCTCCTCCAGCCACACATGCCCGCATTAAGCGACTTGAAAAGGAGGGATTTATCGAGAGGCATGTGGCAATCTTGAATCATAAAAAATTAGGGTTTGATTTGTTATGCTATATTTTCATTTCGACTAATATCCACCAAGAGGAAGCTATTGCAGAGCTTGAAGGTGTGTTAAGCAGTATGGAGGAAATATTGGAATGTCATTGTTTAACAGGAGAGTATGACTATTTGTTGAAGGTTGCCAATAAAGATACAGGTGGATTAGAGAGCTTTATCAAGAAGCTGAATAAACTTGGCATCTCCAAAATAAATACCAGCCTTGCCCTAAGAGAAATAAAATCCTCTACGGTCCTGCCGATTTGATAAAGCTTCAGAGACACTCTGTGCCTTTAGTTGTTTAATGAAGCAAATATTGTTATAAAAAAAGAAACCTCTATTATAAATAGAGGTTTCTTTGCTTATTTATTAAAAGGGTTCATCTATTGCCTTAACTGTAAAATGGAGGGCGCATCCATATTTGGACTGCTTAAAAACATTCTCTAAATGCTTCTTTGTTTCATGGATTGGCAGCAATGTATGCACCTTGACGTCAGCCTTTATTCTGCTTGATTGCTCCACATATGTGGACACCCTGCTGTCTTGGTAGCCCTCAAAAAAATCCTTTATAAATTTAATCTGCCCACAGTAGAACTCAATTGTATATTCGTTCATTTTCTTACGCGGACTTCTCCGAATCGCTAGAGACATTGTTATCAGCAGCTGCTTTGTTTGCTGCCATTACAAATGGAATATAAATAAGTGTTGAGACAGCCAGGCAAACAAAGCCGATAACTAATGCAAGCCAGTTTCCTCCTGTGCCTAAGAATGCGATCAGCGGACCTGGAGTCGTCCATGGCACAGAGTACGCAATTGGCGGAATTAAGCCAGTCACAATAGCAGCATAGCCTATGATAATGTTCACGGCAGGAACCAATATGAATGGCAAAATCAAAATCGGGTTTAACACGACCGGTAAACCGAAAATGACAGGTTCATTAATATTGAATAATCCTGGAGCAATCGATAGCTTGCCGATATCTCGGTAATCCTTCCGTTTAGCGACGATAAATATCGCAATCAATAAACCTAATGTCATCCCTGAACCACCATAGTTAGCAAAGGCATCATTTATTGCCCAAGTAACAGGATATGGTGCTCCCCATGCCGAACCATGTTCTGCCACATAGTTCAAGTTCTCTAGACCTGCTTCTGCAAACATAGCCTCACGAATAGCAGCAATCGTGTTTGGACCATGAATCCCAAATACCCATAAAAGGTTAGAGACAATTGCCAAAATAACAAGTGAGAAAATATTAGTGCCCAAATGCTTTAGCGGTGTTTGAATTACTGCATAAATGAACTCATGCAGGCCTTTCGGATAAAAGGCATTGATGATAGCGTTCCCAACTGCGAACACTACAGTAATAATAATGATCGGGAACAGCACCTTAAAGGACCTGGCAACAGCAGGCGGGACAGATGCTGGCATATTAATCTGCAATTTCTTTGACTTGGAAAGCACACTGAAAAACTCACCGACAATCAAACCAACTATAATGGCAACGAAAAGACCTTGGGCCCCTACCCACTGTGTAGTCAGGAAGTTAGTTCCTTCAACAGCCGTATATGGCGGATAAATAATAAAGAATGTAGATAATGCCGTCAAGCCGCTCAGCAGTTCATCTGCTTTAAGCGAAATTGCCATATTCCTTGCCACTAGAAAGACGATAAACATAGAAAGAATATTCGTCGATCCATTTAGGACAGGGGAAAAGACTGCTTGTAAATCTGCTAAGCCAGGGAACAGCTTGTGAAGAAACAGTATTTTTGCAATAAACCCATCTGGCGCCAATACAGCGAAATTGAGCAAAACGATAAGTGAACCAGCTAACGTAATCGGAAATGATAAAATGAATGCATCGCGAATTGCTACAATATGTCGCTGTGAGTTCAGTTTAGAGGCAACTGGCACCAAAGCCTTCTCAGCAAATTTTTCAAAATTAGCCATAAAACCCATAAGTTACTCCCCCTATTAATATATAATTCTTCCACCCTTTAGATGAAGAATTTGTTTGATTAGGCAATGGGTGTAAATTCATGCTGTACAGGAGGTCTTGCCTGATCTTTTTCTCTTTGTAAGCTGCTGATTACAGCAGCTCAAGTGCTCTTTCTAAAACGGCTTTCCCATTCATCGTTCCATATGCTCGCATGTCAATTACCTCGACGGGAACTCTGCCTGCGATAATGGATTCCACCTGCGGTTTCTGGTATCTTACCTGCGGGCCAAGCAGCACCACATCAACCTGATCTGCTACGCTTTGGCATTCTGAAACAGGCAATGCAAATATCTCGATACTTACCCCTTTTTCCTCTGCTGCATCCTTCATTTTATTGACTAAGAGACTTGTAGACATCCCTGCTGCACAAACTAATAACAGTTTTTTCATTATGAACCCCTCCAGATATTTTTTCTTTAACCTATCTAGGTTTTGTTAACTCCTCCTTAAATTGTATTGTATACGCTTTCATTTATTAATCAATATAATTTAGATACTTAGATTTTTGTTTCAATTTGTGGAAATTGTTTCAATTATGGCACATGTTGTTTTATATTTATATTGTGGATTGAAATCATTGCTGGAATAAAAACAGATCCTATTAGGAGGAGATTAACCTGTTTACAAAAGAAATGGTCCAAACATTCAATGAATTGGAAATGATTCTTTATAACTTCATTACGAAAAACAGCGATAAAGTCATTTATATGCGGATTAGAGAGCTGTCCGATCAAACCCATGTATCCACTTCCAGCATCTTGCGTTTCTGCAGGAAGCTTAACTGTGATGGCTTCTCAGAATTTAAAGTAAAGCTCAAGCTATATTTGGACAGAAATGAACAAGAAAATCTGAAATCTACTCAATACTATCTCTCCGAGTTTTTAGAACGAACGCTAAAAGGAAATCTTGAGTCCGATATTCAAAAAATGGCAGAACTCGTGTTGCGGACTGATAAGATTATTTTTGTAGGTACAGGAAGTTCAGGCATTTTAGCCGAATATGGTGCAAGGTATTTTTCCAGTCTTGGAAAATTCTCCTCCTTTATTAAAGATCCATTTTATCCAATAAACAGCAAGGATTTAAAAAACAGTACATCCATTATTCTTTCCGTTTCTGGGGAAACTGACTTCACTCTTAACTTGGCAAATCAACTGAAAGTAGAAGGTTCCAATATTGTCAGTATTACTAATAGTAAAAACTGCCAGCTTGCCAGGATATCAGATATAAATATTGCCTATTATGTGACAGAAGTATTTCTCGGGGATTCGAATATTACATCCCAGATGCCGGTTATGTACATATTGGAAGAAAGCGCTCACATTATTCAAAAAAATTTAAAGAAACCTGCGCCTTAATATGATAAAAGACAGAGCTTTTTGTATAGCTCTGTCTTCTATCCTTCATCTCTGTTCTGATTTTTTGTTTTTAATGAGGTTTTCACGATCAGCTGTTGCTGGAGGCTGCTCCAGCCAAGCGTTTTTAATCATGATATTAGCTCCTGCTTTTGCATACTGTGCTATTTCAAAGGAAAGCCGCTCATAATTAACGGCAAGATCGCTCCTTTGGCTGGCGCCAGCTGCTGCTGCATAGTTACCGATTCCAGAAGCACTTAGTAGAGACATATGAAACATCATTAACTTATCAGAAAATGTCTTGTTTGTGGACTCCGTAATCCCAATATCGGAAGACATAGGACTCTGTATATTCCCCTCAATTAACGTATCAGCAAAGATTTTTACATGTTTTTGCGAGATATCCTTTCCTCGCATCATATAATCCTGAACATCTTTGTCATTAGATGTTTGTCCGAATGCAAGGCTGATTTTATAACCGATATTATTCGTTTGGGTATTCAGAAACAAATGTGAAATCTCAATGGCATTCAAAGGGCGTTTTTTATGAAAAAGATTCAAACCGCTTAAGTAGCTGTTACTGTCAATATAATCATTTTCTGAAGGCGGGATTATGTAAGGTGAGCGAACCAGCATCCCTTTTTCCTTTAATGCATTATTCGTTTGGTTATAAAGCTTGGCAGTTTCGCTTAAGGTTGTTGTAAAGTGCTGGATGATATCTTCCCGAAAACTCATTGCAGTGAATCCGCTGTATGCAAGCATACCTGCTTTTGCCATATGATTAATATATTGAAGGGAGAAAGTGTCCGTAAACAAAGCAGGAGCTGCTAAATTCACATCTTTGTCTGTAAACCCATACGGCTGTGCAAAATTTTCTTCCTGAAAGATTTGTTCAAGCTTCTCTACCTCCTTGACAGAGATAACAAGTGCTTTGTCTATCGCATCTGCAATCGTTTGATCGGTTATGGAGTTACTCATATGGCTAAGCACACACTTGGACATGGTGTTATTCATATAAGAAGTCCATAACGAAGCAATCTCTGTTGAAGTAAGCTCAATATTCTGTTCTGGCATGATGATCCTCCCACGAATGTTGATATTCCTTATATTCTCCTTTTTATTTGTTTTTATCAGCAATTGTCAGATAAATACTTGTGAGGAATTTGTGCCTAACGAATAAAATTGTTACTGGAAATGGAGGTTTGATTTTCTGAGGTTAGCCCATTTTAAAGCCTTTTGTTCCAAAGATGCTGCAGCATCATGTTTGCCGTTTATATATGCCTGTATATCAGCAGGATATTTTTGGGAGAGTTTTTCTTTTAAATCACCGTACTTCTCGGCTTCCTCCTTGTTAGCACGCAAAAAATCCCTAAATGCTAGATGACGGAAAATCTCTGGACTGCCAGCTTCATAAATATGAACATGATGTGTCCTTTCATCGCCGCCTTTTTGAAAATATCGCCTGCCAGAAATTCCGTTTTCTCCCTTTGCTTCATAGCCGATTTCAATCATTTTCCCATTATAGCTGTCAATATTATGTATATTTATTACAATGGGCATAATGTCAATGATTGGTTTAGCCTTCATACCTCGTATGCTTGTGCTCCCTATATGGTGGATTTCCAGCAACTCTGCTTCAAATATATGCTGAAGAAGTTTTTTCTCTGTTTCAAATAAAACACGCCACTCATTGCTGTATGGGCACACTTCCACTTTCCTCATACATCAAGCTCCCTTCTTCGCACTAATTTTCTAGATAGCGGTATAGAGTTGATTTACTTATGCCTGTAGATTCTTTTATTTCCTTTAGACTATATTTTTTGCTTTGATACATTTTGATGGCCTTTTTTACATTTTCATCTGCTTTTCTTGGCCGTCCTGTGGAGATGCCTTTTTGTTTTGCATATTCCATTCCTTTTTTTGTCCGTTCACTGATAATTTCATTTTGAAATTCCACTAAATAGCCGACCATTTTCCTTAGGGAGTATTCCTTCTTTTCTTCTGTGTCAATTTCCTCATATATTGCTTGCAGGTAGACACCTTTTTGTTCTAGTATTTCCAGCAGCTCAAATAGATGCCTGCTAGAATCAGCTAGCGTAAATAATCTGGATACAACAATCTTGTCCCCTTCATTTATGTGCTCCAGCATCTGAGTAAGCACCGCTCTTTTTTTAGCAGATGAATGCTCCTCCCGGACTATACTACCGCAGATGTCCTTAAGCATTTGCTCCTGCTGCTGACAATCTTCATCTTCCTGAGATGGCCTCATATAACCTATTATCATCTTTTTCGCTCCCTTGTCATTTCTGCTACTAACCATTATAGATAGGAAAATGAGTTTTGTAAAAAACTTCCCAATATATATTCCCTTTTGGGAATAATTCTGTTACACTTCTCCTTATTGAACTACTGCGATAAAAAATTGAGGTGAACATTTTGATAGAAAAAATAAAACGAGAGTGGTTCTTCAATGTACGAGCTGATATTCTTTCAGGCATCGTCGTTGCGTTGGCCCTTATTCCTGAGGCAATCGCTTTCTCGATTATTGCAGGAGTCGACCCGATGGTAGGGTTGTATGCTTCCTTCTGTATTGCAATCATCATCTCCTTTGCAGGCGGTAGACCTGCGATGATTTCCGCAGCAACAGGGGCAATGGCATTGCTGATGGGACCGCTAGTAAGGGATTACGGTCTGCAGTACCTCTTTGCAGCAACTATTTTGACAGGAGTATTTCAGGTGCTTTTTGGAGTATTTAAAATTGCTAAGCTGATGAAATTCATTCCGAGAGCGGTTATGATTGGATTTGTTAATTCCCTTGCCATCCTAATTTTTATGGCACAAGTTCCTCATTTTATTGGGATCTCTAATATGACTTATCTTTTTGTCGGCATAACATTATTAATCGTTTATATATTGCCTCGATATGTCAAGGCAGTGCCGGCACCGTTAATTGCAATCATCGTTTTGACAGCAGTAGCAATTTTTGGTCATATCCATGTTGAAACAGTTGGCGATTTAGGAAATATTACGCAAACCTTGCCGTCCTTCTTGATTCCGGATGTACCATTTTCATTTGAAACTTTAGCTATTATTTTTCCATTCAGTATTGCTATGGCGATTGTAGGTTTACTAGAATCACTTCTTACTGCAAGCATTCTAGATGATGCAACAGATACAGACAGCGATAAGAACAGAGAAGCTAGAGGACAAGGAATTGCCAATTTTATCACTGGCTTTTTTGGCGGTATGGCTGGCTGCGCTATGATTGGACAGTCTGGAATCAACGTAAGATCAGGAGGCAGGGGCAGACTTTCGACCTTTGTTGCTGGTGCATTTTTAATGTTCTTGATTATTGTGCTGGGAGATCTAGTTGTCCAAATACCAATGCCTGTACTTGTTGGCATTATGATTATGGTCTGCATCGGTACATTTGACTGGTCTTCCTTTAAATATGTAGTAAGAGCTCCTCGAACAGACGCAATTGTTATGGTTGTTACAGTAGTTATAGTCGTTGCAACACATGACTTGTCAAAAGGAGTAATTGCAGGTGTTATCTTGAGCGCGGTGTTCTTTGCTGCAAAAATATCTCATCTGAAAATAAACAAAGAGCAAACAGAAAATGAGTATAAATATTTTGTGCAAGGACAATTATTTTTTGCTTCTGTTGACAGCTTTATTGCAGCATTCGATACATCTGAGCAGAACAAGCAAATTTCCATTGATTTCTCTTCAGCTCGTG
Source organism: Niallia sp. Man26 (assembly GCF_022049065.2). Lineage (NCBI taxonomy): Bacteria > Bacillati > Bacillota > Bacilli > Caryophanales > Bacillaceae > Niallia > Niallia sp. Man26. Next base: position 208,361 of record NZ_CP095743.1, on the reverse strand, counting down.
TTTGGGATGATTCTGCTGTAGGAGCAATTGATAAAGTAGTCCTTAAACTTAAAGAAAATAATAATACAGTCAGCATTAGCGGCCTTGATTCGGCCAGTAAGAAACTCGTCGATAAGCTGGCCATTTTCCAAAACCCTGATGCTAATCCTTCAGGTCATTAAAAAGATTCATGGCAATTGCCATGAATCTTTTTCATTATCCGCCGTAATAATTACCAGGCAGACCTTTTATGTCCATTTTGCATGTGAAAAGTGCCCCTGACAGCGGGTATTTTTCCAACTCCTCTGAAGTCATTCCTTCTTGCGCTGTTGTAATATAAAGCTCATTTAATTCTTCTCCTCCAAATACACAGGAGGTAACGTTTTGGGCTGGCACTTTAATTTCATCTATTTTTTCGCCACTATGAGGATTCCACCTTGATACACGCGCGCCACCCCAATGAGCAATCCACAGCATCCCCTCTTCATCTATTGTCATACCATCAGGAAACCCTTCTTCATTTGAAAAGTCAATAATAGCCACGCTATTGTCAATATTGCCTGAATGAACTTCATAATCGAATCGGTATACCTTTTGCACAGGGGTATCAATCAAGTATAGGTACTTGTTATCCAATGACCAAGCCAATCCATTAGATGTGCTTAACTTATCAAGCTTTTTTGTAATCGTGCCATCCTTATCCAAACAATATAACGCGCCTTGCTCCATCTCGTCCTTTGTGCTCATCGTACCTGCCCAAAATCGACCTTGTGCGTCACATTTTCCATCATTAAACCTGTTATTAGACAAATGCTCTTCTGGATCAAAAATCGGTTGAATCTCACCGTTTGTAAGATCGACATAATGAAAGCCATTTTCCAAAGCAGCTATTGCTCCCTTTCCGCTGTTCACCGGAATGACAGCACTGACCTTCTCAGGAAGCTCTAATTCCTTATTTTCATTGTCAGCTGGATTATACATGCAGATTTTTTTGTTATTAATATCAACCCAATAAAGCACATTTTCCTTGTGATCCCAAAACGGTCCCTCTCCTAAGGCAGCATTTGCATCTACTGCAAGCTTTAAATGATGTACCATACAATTCCCTACTTTCTAACTTCGTATTTTCTTTTCCTATACCTCGATTCCTTTGTCTAGAAACTGCTTTCATCTATTCTTTTTGCCTTTGTATTCACGATACTGGGGATGAGATGCATACCTTATGTATAGATAATCAAGATTTGAGGTGATTAACTTGAAAATAGCAGATATTGAAAACGAAAAAAAACACAGAATTGATGAGTTTGTAAAGCTACAGCATAGCGACGGGTCTTTCCGCTTTCGCTTTCAAGGCAGTTTAATGACAGATGCTTTCTTTATCATTACATGCAGAGCGTTGGAAATTAGTACGGAGGAAGATAATATTAAGCTTCTTGCCACATCCTTAAAAAATTCCCAGCATAAAGAAGGCTATTGGAAAGCATACATAGATGCACCGAATGGGCATTTATCTGCGACAATCATTGCGTATACGGCCCTTTTATACTCTGGTTACGCTAAGCAGACAGACGACAATATGATAAAGGCAAAGTCCTTTATTGTTCAAAACGGAGGGATTTCCAAAGCCCATTTTATGATTAGATGGATGCTCTCTGCCAACGGACTGTATCCATGGTCCCGAATGGTTTATGTTCCAATGACCTTTTTACTTTTGCCTTCCTACCAGCCTGTTAATTTCTTTCAGTTCAGTGCCTATGCTCGCATTCATTTCATCCCTATGCTGCTTGCATCCAATAAAAAATTTGCCGTCCACACTAAAAACAAGCCTGATTTAAGCGACCTGTACGGAAGAAGCGAGGAAATGTTCAACCCGATTGCTCATTTGGAGGCTGAAAGATCACCACTGTCATTTGTTTGGAAAGAAATAAAACAAATTGGAAGATGGCCTGCTTACCTCCATCAGCTCGGATATTATTATGCGGAAAAATATATACTTGATCGGCTTGAAGAGGATGGTACACTTTACAGCTATGCAAGTGCAACTTTTTTTATGATTTACGGCCTGCTTTCCATTGGCTATCGCAAGGATTCGCCGGTTATTAAAAAGGCAATATCAGGATTATCCTCCCTGATTGACAAAAAAGGAGAAAACGCCCACTTGGAAAACTCAACAAGCACCGTCTGGGACACAGCATTAACAAGCTACAGTCTCCAAGAAGCAGGCTGCTTGCCTGACAGTCCTGTTATTAGGAAGTCTATTAACTATCTCCTTAAAAAACAGCATACAGCAGCGGGAGACTGGAAAGTCCATAATCCAGATACAACTCCTGGAGGCTGGGGCTTTTCAGATATTAATACAAACAATCCAGACAATGACGATACATCGGCCGCTTTGCGAGCTTTAACTAGAACAGCTCTTCTAAATACGAACGTTCATAGCTCTTGGCAGCGCGGAACTAACTATCTCCTTTCCATGCAAAACAGCGATGGAGGCTGGGGTGCATTTGAAAAAAACACTGATTGGGAGATTCTTCAGCATGTTCCTATTGAGAATGCAAAGGACGCTGCTGTTGACCCGTCTACACCAGATTTGACGGGCAGAGTACTTGAATATTTAGGTCGTTTTGCCAAACTTCAACAGAAACACCCTCATATTAAGTCAGCTGCGCGATGGCTAATAGACAATCAAGAAAAAGATGGTTCTTGGTATGGCCGCTGGGGTGTCTGTTATATATATGGAACATGGGCTGCTATCACTGGTTTAAGGGCAACCGGAACAGCAGCAAGCGACCAGAGCATAAAGAAAGGCATCAAATGGCTGAAAACTATTCAAAGAGAGGATGGAGGTTGGGGTGAATCTTGTCATAGCTGCGAAAAGCGCCATTATATCCCTCTTCCCTTTAGTACAGATTCCCAGACAGCATGGGCACTTGACGCGTTAATTGCTGCAGGAGAGTGGAAAAGCAAGGCTGTAACAAAAGGGATAGAATTTCTCTTAAAGGGCATGAAGGATGAACGCAGCCTCACCTACCCTACAGGTATAGGTTTGCCTGGGCAATTCTATATTGATTATTATAGCTACAGCAAAATCTTCCCCCTGCTAGCCATTTCTCATTACTTGCAAGCAACTAAATCCTAAACCGCTCATATACTAAAATATCAAGAATCAATTACCTTGAATTAAGGTATAATAAGTGATATTATATACAAAACATTCCAGAAACTTATAAATCGATGAAGAGAACAAGTACGTCATGCATGAACTTATAAGCGAGCCGGAACTGGTGGAAGCCGGCAAGGGATTCTGACGGAAAAATCATCTCTGAGATGCAAGGCTGAATATTTAAAGTAAGCCTTGACGGGATTTCCCCCGTTAAAAAGGAACGCGTATGATAGTACGTTGACTAAGCGCTGACTGCTTTTTGCAGCAGAATTTGGGTGGTAACGCGGGTATATACACTCGTCCCTATTTATAGGGACGAGTGTTTTTTGTTTACTCCGACTCTGTCATGTTCCGGTATTTTCTGGTAACTATTAAATCCAAGGAGGATTTTATCATGAAAAATAGCCAGCAAGAAACACAAGCAGAAAGAGAAAAAAGAATCCTTGCTCTTTGGGAGCACAATCATATTTTTGAAAAATCAGTTGAGGCAAGAAAAAATCAGGAATCCTTTGTTTTCTACGAGGGACCGCCTACTGCAAATGGCTTACCCCATGTTGGCCATGCTCTTGGGCGCACAATCAAAGACATCATAGCACGTTACCAGACAATGGCAGGCAAGCAGGTAATCCGAAAGGCTGGCTGGGACACGCACGGTCTGCCTGTAGAGCTTGGTGTGGAAAAAGAGCTTGGCATATCCGGAAAGCAGGCCATTGAAGAATATGGAGTAGAGGCATTTATTCAAAAATGCAAGGCGAGCGTCTTCTCCTATGAAAAGCAATGGAGAGACTTTACAAAGGAACTAGGATACTGGGTCGACATGGAGAACCCTTATATGACAATGAGCAATGAGTATATTGAATCGGTATGGCACATACTCGGAACCATCCATGAAAAAGGCCTGCTTTATAAAGGTCACAGAGTTTCCCCTTACTGCCCGAGCTGTCAGACATCATTAAGCTCTCATGAGGTCGCGCAAGGCTATAAAGATGTAAAGGACTTGAGCGCAACTGTAAGGTTTAAACTAAAGAATAAGGACAATGAGTTTATCCTCGGCTGGACGACAACACCTTGGACACTGCCTGCAAACGTTGCTCTTGCAGTGAATGAAAAGTTAGACTACGTTCGAATACAGACTGGAGACGAAGTATATATCGTAGCAAAGGATTTGGCTCCTACATTAATGTCTCCTGACAGCGTCCTCTTAGAGACAGTGAAGGGGTCTGCATTGCTCGGTCTCAGTTACGAACCGCCATTCTCCTTTATCAAAGTCGCAAAAGGCCATTATGTTGTTCATGGCGACTTTGTGACTGCAGACAGCGGAACTGGCATTGTTCATATTGCTCCAGCATATGGGGAGGACGATTATCGTCTTGTACAAGAAAATAACCTTTCCTTTGTTCAAGTCGTGGATGAACAGGGCAAATATACAGAAGCGGTCACACCTTTGACAGGCAGATTCGTTAAGGATTGTGATGTCGACATCATCAAGCTCCTTCATGAGAAAGGGCTATTGTTCCATAAAGAAAGATACGAACATTCTTACCCGCACTGCTGGCGTTGTGATTCTCCCCTGCTTTATTATGCACTAGAGAGCTGGTTCATCCGAACAACAGCTGTCAAGGAGGCAATGCTACTTAATAACCAGCAGGTAAACTGGCATCCAGACACTATCAAGGACGGGCGTTTCGGGAAATTTCTTGAGGGAATGGTAGATTGGAATATAAGCCGGAGCCGCTATTGGGGTACACCTTTAAATGTATGGGAATGTCCTTCCTGTAACCATCAGGAGGCTCCCAAATCAATAGCAGAATTAGCAGCATTAACCGGCAGCAATCTTGCTGAGCTTGAGCTTCATAAACCATATGTCGATGAGGTGACATTCCCTTGTCCTTCCTGCAGCACAATGATGGTGCGCACACCTGAAGTAATCGATGTCTGGTTCGATAGCGGGTCTATGCCATTCGCCCAATATCATACCCCTTTTGAGAATGAGGAGTTATGGCAAAGGCAATTCCCAGCCGATGTGATAGTTGAGGGAATTGACCAGACAAGAGGCTGGTTCTACTCCTTATTGGCTGTCTCCACTCTTTATAAAGGCGAGCTGCCGTATAAGAATGTACTGGCGACTGGCCACGTTCTTGATGAGGCAGGACAAAAAATGTCAAAAAGCAAAGGCAACGCCCTTGACCCAGTAGAGCTGATCCACAAGTTTGGCGCCGATTCGCTAAGATGGGCATTGATAGAGGACAGCGCACCTTGGAACCAGAAGCGATTTTCTGTCAAAAATGTACAGGAAGCTAAGTCAAAGCTAGTCGATACTCTAACAAGTCTTCATCATTTCTACAAAATGTATGCTGATATCGATGGATTTGATCCGAATTCAACGCCAGCTAGTCTTTCCTTAACCTTGATGGATAAATGGGCTCTTTCCCGGCTTGCTTCAACTGTCTCGCAAGTCCGCAAAGAAATGGAAAGCTTCCAGCTGACAAATGCAGCAAGACATATTGGCACTCTTTTAGAAGACGTAAGTAATTGGTATATCAGAAGAAACAGAGAACGGTTTTGGAGTGAAGGCATGTCTGAGGATAAAGCTTGTGCTTACCATACTCTTTACAGCCTGCTTGTTCATATCTCTAAGCTGCTCGCACCGTTCACACCTTTTACTGCTGAAGATATTCATTATAAGCTGACTGGAAAAAGCGTTCATTTAGAAGATTTCCCAGCTGGTGAAGAAGCGAACATCAACATAGAGCTTGAAAAGAAAATGAGCGGTGTAAGAGAAATTGTGGAACTGGGAAGAAACATACGGCATCAAAGCCAAATCAAGACGAAACAGCCGCTTGCCATGATGGCTATAGTCTCAAATGACACTCCGCCTTCGGCATTGCAATCTTTCAGCCAAATCATTAAAAGTGAGCTGAATGTAAAAACGATAGACTGGACTGAGTCAAGTAAAGGCTATGTACAATACAGCCTCAAGCTCGACTTCAAAAATGCCGGCAAGCGTCTCGGTAAAAAGGCAAATCCCGTTCATAAAGCTCTCGGCCATCTCACAAAAGAAGAGATAGAACAGTTTCTTTACGATGGAAAGTTAACCATCACAGCAGACGAACAGCAGGTTGAACTCTTTAAAGAGGATGTGCTTGTCCAGAAAACTGCATCTATGTCAGGCTACAGCGAGGCGTCAAACAGGAACTTTACTGTTATAATAGATACTAGCATCACAGACGAATTAGCAAAAGAAGGATTAGTAAGGGATTTTATCCGCTCTGTTCAAGACTTGAGAAAACAAAAGAATTTGCCTGTCGAGCAGCGGATTACTTTGAAGCTTGGCGGATCAAAAGAATTTATTTCCTTGGCACAGGAGTATGAGAATCTGATTAATAAAGGTGTCCTTTTAAATAGCATTCGTTACACAGTGTCAGAAAGCATGACTGAATTGCGTATAGGCAGCTACCAGGTTTTTGTTGCTTTTGAATAAGTCCATAAGAGTCAGACCTAAGTACATATTACCTTAGGTCTTTCTCGTTTATATGTCCTTTTCAAAAGAAACATGTTCTATTTTTTCCATATTAGATTATACTATTGGGCAGGGGTGAAAAAAATGTATAAATTATTGTCGCATAATGACCTTGATGGGGTCGGCTGTGGAATCATCGCAAAGCTTGCCTTTGGAGAAGATGTGGAAATCCGCTATAATTCTGTTTCCAGCCTGAATCTTGAGGTAGAAAGATTCCTTGACCAAAAGCCTGAGGATACATTCCTTATCGTTACAGACCTTTCTGTAAGTGAAGAGAATGCTATCAGGCTGGATGATTACTATAAGAAGGGCGGCAAGGTCCAACTGATAGATCATCATAAAACAGCCTTACATTTAAATGATTTTGAATGGGGACATGTAGTAGTAGAAGATGAAGAAGGAATTTCCACCTGTGCTACTTCATTATTATATGAGTACCTTGTTAAAAACGGGCATCTCACTCCCTCTGACAGTGTGCTTGAGTTTGTAGAGCTTGTCAGACAGTACGATACATGGGATTGGGAAAAGAATGAAAACTTTGATGCCCAAAAGCTGAATGCACTTTTCTATTTAATATCATTTGACGAATTTGTAGAAAAAATGGTTGCGCGTCTTGAGAATAACAACCACTTCTTCTTTGATGAAGTAGAGCAGCAAATTCTTGATTTGGAAGAGAAAAAAATTGAACGATATATTCGCCGCAAACGGCGGGAGCTTGTTCAAACACAAATCGACGGTCTTTATGCAGGTGTTGTTTATGCCGAATCATATCACTCAGAACTAGGCAATGAGCTAGGCAAAGAATACCCGCATCTCGATTATATAGCAATCCTTAATATTGGCGGCAAGAGGGTCGGTTTCCGAACCATTCATGACCACGTCGATGTCTCCAAAGTTGCCGGTACATATGGTGGAGGCGGACATGTGAAAGCGTCTGGCTGCACAATGACGAGTGAAGCATATAAAAACTTCGTAACAGATACATTCCCGCTTGAAGCATTAAGGGAAGATCCTAAAAAGAATGAATATAATAAGAAGAATTCTCCATTAGGCACACTTTATGAGAATAAACATGATGATATATTTTATCTATATCCGACTGGCAAGCAGCAATGGGTTATCAACAAAAAGAAAACAAAGCTGCCTGAAACTTTTTCTTCCTTCCAAGAAGGAGAAAACTTTTTAAAGAGAAATCACGGAGCCTGGATGTGTAAGGACGACAAGTACGTTCGGTATGTGATGGAATATGTAAAAACAAAAAATTAAGACGAATGCCTGCTGTCTGGAAAGATCAGCAGGCATTTTTTCTCACAAAAAAACCTCTAACATTCCTCGTTAGAAGTTTTGGAGCAGCTTATAAAAATCATCTCTCAATTGTGGAGATTGCTTGTATTTATTGTCCGTTATCTCCTCTAACAAGCCCTTCTTATCAACAGAATTTAGATTAGCTCTTTTAATCATTTCCCGGGCATTAAATAAAAAATCGAAATAATCCTCCAAACCATCAGGGTATTCCTGTGCCCATTCATCCTTGATTTTTCTTGCGAGGATTGGGCTTGCACCCATTGTCGACACACTTAAGATAAGCCTGCCTCTTTGCAAACTTGCCGGTATATGACAGTTTCCATTATCAGCAGAGCTAGCATTATTAACTAGCATACGGTGCTTCAGCCTGTTCGCTAATCTTTGGTTTGCTTTATCGTCATTCGTTGCTGTAACTACAAAAAAAGCATCCTTACAATCACTTTCTGCTGCTTTTTTTCTAACTGCAGCGATTGCTCCCGCTTGCTCGAGCTCCTCAAGCTCAGGACATAGTACAGGACTAATAACTGTAATGTTTGCACCTTCTGCAATTAGTGCTTTTACTTTCCTTAAGGCAACCTTGCCTCCACCTGCAACGATACATTTCTTATTCTGCATATTAACCATTAATGGGAACATACAGTTTAGCCCCAGCTGCTTCATCAATTCGATCCTTCAGAATACTAGCAATAGCAGGCTGGTATCCTAAGTAGTTGCAAAGCTCATAGTTTTTATTTGAATTTGATAATCCGTTGATTGTCTTGCGCATCGTGTTCATCAGTATACCTGTAAACAGCAAATATGGAATGACGATGATATTTTCGTACTGAGAGTTGCTTGCAGCCTGAAGGGCAGCTTCAAAGCTAGGAGATGCTGCTGTCAAATAACAGTCCTCCACTTTAACACCGTCCAGCGACCGCTCTACCAAGTCACTAATTTCCCGTAAATCCCGCTTTACATCCGGATCACTACTGCCCCTGCCAACAAGCAGAACAAGTGACTTGTTTTTAACATACAATTCAGACTGTTTAATTTTAGCTATGACAATCTCTGCCATCTTCTCATGTACACCAATCGGGCGTCCATAATGTAATGCTACGTCTGGATATGCTTTAACGAGTTCGTCGAGGACTTCAGGAATATCAATCTTTGCATGAGCTGCTGTCAGCAACAAGACAGGAACAGCTATTATCGTTGTTGCGCCTTTTGCTACACATGTCTTAAAGCCTTCCTCAATGCTTGGCTCTGAGAGCTCTAAAAAGCAATACTCCTGAATGGGGTAATCATTCTCTTTCATGCATTCCTTTACAAAGGATATTGCCTGGTCACTCGCTTCCTTTACCCTGCTGCCATGGCATATATACAAAACTGCTTTCATTATAAAACCACTTCTTTCGCCAATGGATCTTCAAATGAGTTTTCAAACCATTTAATTTTTTCACGCATGCGGACAACCTCACCGATAATAATCATGCACGGATTTTCAATCTGCCCGTTTTGCGCATCCTCTACAGCTTTATCTAATGTTGTTACAATCGTTCGCTGGCTGCTCGTAGTTCCCCAATTAATCAAGGCAACAGGAGTATCCCCGCTTTTTTGATAGGAAAGCAGCTTCTCCCTGATATTCGGTAAGTTTTTAACTCCCATATAGATGGCAAGTGTATCTATATGGCATAATGCCTCCCACTTGATGCTGTCTTCTTCCCCATTCTTCATATGTCCTGTTACAAAAGCAAAGGATGAACCATAATCTCTGTGTGTAACGGGGATTCCTGCATAGCTCGGTGCAGCAATACCCGCAGTGATGCCTGGCACAATTTCAAACGGAATCTGATTTTTAGCCAATTCTTCTGCTTCTTCTCCGCCCCTGCCAAATACAAAAGGGTCTCCCCCTTTTAATCTTGTCACTATCTTTCCTCTTTTAGCATGCTTGACGAGCGTCTGATTAATCAATTCCTGTTTCATTACATGATGATGCGGCAGCTTTCCGCAATATACCAATTCTGCCTTCGGCTTTGCGTAATGCAGCAGCTCTTTGTTAACAAGTCGGTCATATACGATAACATCAGCATTTTTAATGCAATTCAGCCCTTTAACAGTAATTAAATCAGGATCTCCAGGCCCTGCTCCTACCAAATAAACTTTCCCCACATCTTTCACCTTCCTCTGTTGCTGCATAATCCTAAGCTTTGGCATATTAACAGAAAGGAATTATAGGATTCTCTCAAAACTAGAGACACTATAATTCCTTTCTTTCTATATTTATATATTTCTATAATAGCCTTTTTCTTTCAAAAATTGAACAATTTGCTCCACACATTCTTCAATGGAATTTTTTTCCGAGTCAATCACAATCTCCGGATTAACCGGCTCTTCATAAGGAGAGCTGATTCCTGTGAAGTCCTTGATGATTCCTTGCCTTGCCTTCTCATAAAGACCTTTAGGATCTCTAGCTTCACAAGCTTCCAATGAACATTTCACATATACTTCAACAAACTCATTGCCCTCCAGCAATTCTCTGACTCCTTCTCGATCATTGCGGAACGGAGAGATAAAGGCAGTCAGCACCACTTGCCCACTGTCTACAAACAGCTTGCTGACTTCGCCAATTCTGCGAATGTTTTCCTTCCTGTCTTCTTCAGAGAAGCCAAGATCTTTATTGATTCCGAAACGGATATTATCACCATCCAGCACATATGTGAGCGTATCATCTTGGAACAGCCTCTCTGCAACTGCGTTAGCTACAGATGATTTCCCTGAACCGGAAAGACCAGTAAACCACAATACATAGCTGTGATGTTTATTTTTCTCTCTTCTGCGTTCTTTTGAAACAGTTTGTTCATGCCATGTGATATTTGTACTTTTGCCGCTCATTTACTTTTCCCCCTGTATTATGAATGGATCTCTTGGTTTTTCAAGCCTTTTATCAGCACTTCCACTACTTCTTTGCGGCTGAACGTGCTTGGCGGAATTTCACCATTTCTTAGAAGCTCGCGCACCTTTGTTCCAGATAAGATTTCATGATATTCCTTGTCATGAGGGCAAGTTTTTGTAGACGCCATGTTTTCACACTTTTTGCAATAGAAGCTGTGTTCAAAGAACAACAGATTAATACCAAGTTCTTCTGATTCAAATTGATCAAAAATCCTTTGCGCATCATATGTGCCATAATAATTGCCCACACCTGCATGATCTCGTCCCACAATAAAGTGTGTGCAGCCGTAGTTTTTCCTTACAAGTGCATGGAATACTGCTTCTCTCGGTCCAGCATAACGCATTGCAGCAGGGAAAACAGCAAGATATACACGGTCTTCTGGGTAATAGTTTTTCAATAGTACTTGGTAGCTTTCCATTCGTACATCTGCAGGAATGTCATCTGATTTTGTTTCACCAACAAGCGGGTTCAAGAATAATCCATCCACTGTTTCTAAAGCCGTCTTCTGAATATATTCATGAGCACGGTGCACAGGGTTTCTAGTTTGGAAACCGACAACAGTCTTCCAGCCCTTCTCTTGGAACACTTCTCTAGTATCTTTAGGATCTAGGTAGAAACTTTCAAATTTAGTTCTTTTTAATTTTTTCAGCAGTTTAATAGAACCACCAATATACACATTTCCTCTTTCAAAAACCTTCTTTACTCCAGGATGAGCCAAATCTGCAGTGCGGTAAACAGCTTCTGCTTCTTTTTCTTTATTTGGTTTAAATTTATCTTCAACAGTAAGCACACCATACACATCACCGTCATGTACAAGCTTCACTATGTCATTCACTTCTAATTTGTCTGCTTGCTCTTGTGATACAGGAAGTGTAATTGGAATACTCCAAATTTGCCCTGAAGCAAGCCTCATGTTCTCTACAACAGATTCATAGTCTTTCTGTGTCAAAAACCCAGTTAGTGGGCTGAAAGCTCCATTTCCGATTAATTCTAAATCACTTAGCGCAACGCCATCAATTTCAAGCTCTTGTGTAATGCCGCTCACATCATAATTTGGTTCCCATAAATTAATTAGTGTTCCTCCATGAGGTTTGCTTAATGCCATAATCTTTGCACCTATCCTTCCTAATTTAACATCTAGTTATATTATTATTTATATTTAATAGAAACGGATTTGCATATATCAAATGCCGCCTCCGTCCTCATATATAGAGCGATTATCTTCTTTGATTGATTTCACGAGGCTTAAGATGCCTAATGTGGCGATACATACACTCGACAGCACAATGACATTGTAGAAATCATTTTTAACAAATAGTTGTACAAGACAGTAGGAAATAACAAGAGACAAGACTGGTGAAACAATCCATACCTTTATAATTCGATGAATCATCTGCTTTTTGAAAAGTCCTACACCATTCTTCGCAACACCGATGCCAATAATCGCTGTGCTTGTTACTTGAGTCAACGGCACAGGAAGTCCGAAAATGGAAGCAATTGTAACTAAGGTTGCTCCGATACCAGAAATAATTCCGCCTTCCAGCTTGCTGAATTGGACGATTTTCTTCCCATTTGTCTGCAATACCCTTCCACCCAGCAAAATAGCTCCAATACTGATAGCCAAACCGCCTATTAATATTCCGCTGCTCATCGAGATGAGATTGGCTCCAACCATCGGACCAACAGCATTAGCTACATTATTCATTCCTGCCGAAAAGGCTTCAAAAAAACCAACAACAATTACGAAAACGGATAAGTAACGCTGTGATTTGCTCGCTTTCAGCCAAGTGTACTTCCTCTCAGCTCGCATGATTAGCTTCCCTGCTGCCAAAGCAATTCCAAAGGAAACGAAGGGAATAAAAATCCAAAAGAATACAATCCATAAAATATGTCCAATAAAAAGGCTTTTATATGCTACGCCAACACCAACAACGCTGCCAACAGTGATTTCGCTAGTTGATAACGGAATCCCCATTAAATTTGCGATAAACAGGGAAATGGCGGCAGATGACAGAATAATTAACACGATTTTTGCATTAAGCAAGCTGCTTGGAATGAGATCTTCCCCTATCGTTTTAACTACTTCACTGCCTCCTAAAAAGGCCCCTAAAAAAATCGCAACACCGCATAAAAGGAGGGCATGCCTTTTGCTTGGAATCGCACCTGAACCATAGGCAACGCCAAGGCTTGCCGCAGCACCACTTGCGCCTATGTTCATGGCAAAGAATAAAGACATTATGCCTGCAAGAATTATCATCATCATTTAGTTTCCTTTAAGTTATTGTAAATGTAGCCCGCATTCTGTTTTTCCTTTGCCAGACCATCTTCCAGAGCGCATATCTTCCATTGTGAAAGCAGGCTGTGTGCATGTTCTGCAGCCAATACTCGGATAGCCGTTATCATGAAGGACATTATAGTCAAGCTGATTCTTGTGTGCGTATCTCCAAACATCCTTCCAAGTCCAGTGAATAAGCGGGCATACTTTAATACTTTTGAATTTATTGTCTAGATTGATATATTCCGTATTCGCCCTTGCTCCGCCCTGTTCTCTTCTTAATCCAGATATCCAAGCAGTTGAACCTGAAAGAACAGAATTTAATGGAATAACTTTTCTAATTTCACAGCACTTATTTGGATTAGATGTCCATAGCTCATCCCCATACTGTTCTGCTTGCTCTGCCAATGTTAATTCTGGTTTTTTCATTTCAATTTGCAGTAGCGGATATTTTTTTTTCACTTTTTCTATCAATTCATATGTTTCTTTAAAATGCACATCTGTATCTAAAAAGACGATTTTGGCGTCTTCCTTCACTTTTGAAATTAAGTCGATAAGTACAATTCCTTCTATACCAAAGCTGCAGGCATATACAATTTCCTCTTCATATGTCTCATATGCCCATTCCAGTACTTCCAAAGCTCCTTTTGTTTCTGTGTCGCTCGGGAATGCTGGCAATGTATAACGATCAAGATTTTCATAAGTTAATAGTTCACTCAAGTTGCCTACTCCTCTCCAGATAAATTGCTTTACATGCAAAAAAGACAGCTTTAACACAATTCCTGTGTTAAAACTGCCTCTAGTTTCTCTAGTCAGCAATTTATTTTCCAAGTCTAATCTTTTCGCTTTTTTCGATTTGAATGACTTTTCCATCCTGAACAATTAAGGTAATGGAGCCAAATTTCATATTTTTCAACATTTCTTCCAACTGATCTTTTATTTTGTCCAGTTGATTTGTTTTTTCCCCCATTAACAAATCCCTCCTACAAACAAAAAACTGTTACCGATGATCATAGCAATAAAAAAATCTTCCCAATTCGGAAAGACACAAGGTAATATAACTACCTTATCTTTCAAAATGGAGACCATTTTGTTGGATTTAGCACCTTGCTCTTGGTTACAAATGCAGGTTGCTGGACATCATAGGGCCAATTCCCTCTGTCGCTCTGGATAAGCAATGTTTTTTCTAAATTTTATCACAATTGATTATATTGTCAACAAGTTTTTCTAGTTGTTTAGTCGGAATTAAATCATCTAACATTTACAATTTTTTGATAACCTTATTTTAACATATGCATATATAAAAAATAAGCAGCAAGTCCATGCCAAAAAAACCCACTTTTTAAAAAGCGGGTTTTTTTGCTTACAGAATTAATGAAGTGGTTCAGATATATCGCTCAAAGCTTGCCCTGCTTCATCCATATGAATATTGATTCTTGCAAGGTCACCAATTGCGCATATTCCGACAAGTTCGCCGTTCTCAACTACAGGCAGGCGGCGAATCTGATTCTCTGACATGATGTTTGCACATTCATGAACATCTGTATCTGGCGTACATGTAGTTACATCCGCTGTCATCACATCATGACAGTGAACCGTATTTCCGTCTTTGCCATCAGCGATTGCATTGATAACAATATCACGGTCAGTAATCATGCCAATAACCTTTTTTCCTTCACATACAGGAACAATCCCAACGTTAACATCACGCATTATTTTTGCCGCTTCCACAAGAGAATCATGGGGCTGACATACCTTTACATCCGTTGTCATTATATCTTTAACAGTTGTCAAAAAACTCACCTCCAAAATTAATCTCTTATATTGTGCCGTTTTAAAAGATTATTATGTCAGCAAACGGCGTAAAAAAAAGCAGCCTAAGCTGCTATTTTTTTCTAATTCTTAATAATGGTTTTGAAATAATCGGGGCTAATATACCTGAAAGAATTGCTTCGGTAACCCCATTAGTAGCTATTATGGTCAATAGCGCAGGCAAAAGCTGATCCATATTCATTTCTAGAAAATTCGCATACGGTTCCTGGTAAAATAAATAAATCAATCCCAGCACTAAAACAGTATTTGTTAAAGATCCAAGCACACCAGCTACACTCATTCTAACTGTTTCATTAAGCTTGTCTTTGAGCAGCTTATGAAATACATATGCTGCTACAACACCTATTAATATTCGGGGCAGAACAGAGACAAGGGGATTCGTAAATACAATCGGGGCAATTGGACTTGTCGGTGCAACAAATGCCCTGATAAAGGTAATGATTCCCCATATACCGCCGACTATTGCTCCTTCCCTCGGGCCAAGAACAATCGCTGCAATAATGACTGTTACTTGAATAATCGTCAAGCTAAGCGGTCCAATCGGGATATATCCTAAAAACGGGATTGTCGTTTGAATAATGATGATAGCAGAAAGCATCCCTAATAGGACAATCCGAAATGTCTTATTGTTTTTTTTCATAACAATACTCCTTTTAACGAAAAAAATCTCCTTCGTTATCATACTACAAAATCCAAAAGAGGCAATAGGCGAACGACTATAAAAGCTTCCTTTCTAGGTAGTTGCGGTTTATTATTTCTTTATGCATGTTTATCTTAATTTCTATGTTCCTCTTCCTGGTATGGATACTTGCTGTTTAATGCCTGAATAAATGTTTTTACATTCTGCTTTTCCTTCATAACAGGCGAGTATACATAGGAGAGTGTCCTTTTAAATACTTCTTTATCAAGGGAGATGGTCGAAAGATTTCCTGCCTGCAGGTCCCTTTCTATTACACATTTAGACAAAAGGGTTAACCCTAGGCCGCTTATGACCGTTTCTTTAATCGCCTGGTTGCTGCTGATTGTCAGAAGTGTGTTCATCTTCAATCCGTTTGAACGGATGACATGATCCAAGTATTCCCTCGTCCCTGATCCGATTTCCCGGGTAATCCACGCTTGGTTTTGCAATTCCTTTATAGGAACCATTTCCTTACTAGCAAGCGGGTGTTTAGCAGATGCAACAACAAACAGTTCGTCTTCCATAAATGGATGGACAGAAATTTCCTTATCATTAGTTTGTCCTTCAATTAAACCGATATCCACTTGATAACGTCTGACTGACTCGACTACCTCTTCTGTGTTACCAATTGTTACTTGGAGTGCCAAATCGGGATGGGTTTTCTGAAGTTCCAGCAATAATGGGGGCAGTATATATTCTCCTATCGTGAAGCTTGCGCCTATTTTTAAATCTCCTTTGATGGAATGATGGTGGTCTAATATATTTTGCCTTGTCTGTTCATATATAGTAATCATTTGTACTGCACAATCATAGAGAATTTCCCCTGTAGGAGTTACTTTTAAATATTTTGGAGAACGTTCAAACAGCTTCGTTTGAAATTCCTTTTCTAAGTTTTTAATATGGAGGCTTACACTTGGCTGAGACATCAGCAGAATTTCAGCTGTTTTAGTGAAATTTTTCACTTCTACAAGGGTGACAAATGTTTTTAACGCATCATACTGCAACAAAAACACTCCTTTCGACTTTTTGAATCTTACATGTAAATTCCAAACAGCTATTTGTTTAATTATTAAGATTATTAATAGCTCCAATAAGTTAAATGTATTTTACTAATTCTTTGACTTCCAGTAAAGTACAATTATATATGCATGAAACAATTTGAAAAAAGAATCTGTCTAAAATCCGATTTGTCTTATTGGATTAATTAGTTAGAATCAACTTCTTAAAAACGTTTTGTTAATTAATGAACTTTGACATTTGAAAAAGCAACGGATTTTTATGTGAGGTGAATACTTTTGCAATTACTAGTAACGAACAGTCCTTTTAACCAGGAACAGACAGAGCTTTTAAACCGGCTTTTGCCGACTTTATCAGAAACACAAAAGGTATGGCTTAACGGCTATCTTTCTGCAACAGCAGCAACAACGGTAAGTCCCGCTGGACTGGCAGCAGAAGTCCCGTCTTCTGCTCCTGCACCTGCCGAACCAGTCTCTAAAGATGTCACAATCCTATTTGGATCTCAAACAGGAAATGCACAAAACCTTGCCAAAAAGAGTGCAAAAACTCTGACAGATAAAGGCTTCCATGTTACAACATTATCAATGAGCGACTTTAAGCCAAATAATATTAAGAAAGTTAAAAACTTGCTTATTATTGTCAGCACACATGGGGAAGGAGATCCACCTGATACTGCCTTAACATTCCATGAGTTTCTTCATGGTAAAAGAGCGCCTAAATTGGATGATTTGAGCTTCTCTGTATTGGCACTTGGTGACAGCTCCTATGAATTCTTCTGCCAGACTGGTAAAGAATTTGATGAACGCTTAGAAGAAATTGGCGGTAAGCGCCTATTTCCACGCGTTGACTGTGACTTAGATTTTGAAGAGCCGGCAAATGAATGGCTCGAAGGTGTGCTTGCAGAGCTTGGTAATACAAGCGCAGCAGCTGCTCAAAGCACAGCAACTCCAAATACAGCAACAACGGCAGAAACAGAATATTCTAGATCAAACCCTTTCCTCGCTGAAGTACTGGACATCCAAAACTTAAACGGCCGAGGCTCCAATAAAGAGACGCTTCATATTGAGCTATCTCTTGAGGAATCTGGATTGACATATAAACCTGGAGACAGCCTTGGAATTTATCCGAAGAATGACCCAGAGCTTGTTGAACTGCTGCTTAATAAACTGTCCTTTAATCCAGAAGAAACAGTCTCTATTAATAAAAAAGGTGAGATTCGTTCCATTAAGGAAGCACTTCTTTCCGAATTTGAAATAACCGTTTTAACAAAACCTTTATTAGAAAAGTTAGCAGCGTATTCGACAAACGAAGCGCTTCAAAATCTTCTCAAGAATCAAGAACAATTGAAAGCCTATATAGACGGAAGGGACTTGCTTGATTTAGTAAGTGAATTTGGTCCTTGGAATTTTACAGCTCAAAACTTTATCTCGCAATTACGTAAATTGCCTGCGCGCCTTTACTCTATTGCAAGCAGCTATACAGCAAATCCTGAGGAAGTTCATTTGACAATTGGAGCAGTCCGCTATAATGCCCATGACCGTGAACGCAAAGGTGTTTGCTCGATACTATGTGCGGAGCGTCTTAATCCAGGTGATAAAATTCCAGTATTTATCCAGCAGAATGAAAACTTTAAGCTGCCTGAAAATCCTGATACCCCTGTCATTATGATTGGGCCAGGCACAGGTATTGCACCATTCCGTTCCTTTATCCAAGAACGTGAAGAAATCGGTGCTGAAGGTAAATCATGGCTGTTCTTTGGTGATCAGCATTTTGTAACAGACTTCCTTTATCAAACAGAATGGCAAAATTACCTCAAAAGCGGGGTATTAACAAAAATGAACGTCGCATTCTCCCGCGACACTGCCGAGAAAGTTTATGTACAGCATCGTATGCTTGAGCACAGCAAAGAATTATTCGAATGGCTGCAGGAAGGTGCCGCTGTTTATGTTTGCGGCGATGAAAAGCATATGGCCCATGATGTACACGAAACATTAATCAGCATCATTGAAAAAGAAGGCAATCTAAACCGTGAAGATGCCGAAAAATATCTTGCAGCAATGCAGCAGGACAAACGCTACCAGCGTGATGTCTATTAAGTAATTGAAAGGAGTTTTTCTAATGGCTAGACCAGTATTAACAGCACCAGAAGGACCACCCTCTCCAAATGAGCAACTAAAAATAGACAGTAACTATTTGCGCGGAAGCTTAGCAGACACGATGCAGGAACCTCTGACATCAGGGATTCCACATGATGATAACGTGCTAATGAAATTCCATGGAAGTTATCTGCAGGATGATCGCGACCTTCGGAATGAACGTCAAAAGCAAAAATTAGAGCCTGCTTATCAATTCATGCTTCGCGTTCGAACTCCTGGAGGTGTCGCAACACCTGAGCAATGGCTGAAAATGGATGACCTTGCCCAGCGTTATGGTAACCAAACATTGAAGCTTACAACGCGTCAGGCATTTCAAATGCATGGTATTCTGAAGTGGAATATGAAGAGCACTATCCAGGAAATTCACCAATCGATGCTTGATACAATAGCAGCTTGCGGTGACGTTAACCGTAACGTTATGTGTAATCCAAATCCCTATCAGTCGGAAGTTCACGAAGAGGTATTCAACTGGTCACAGAGATTGAGCGATTACCTTCTTCCTCGGACTCGTGCCTATCATGAAATCTGGCTTGATGAAGAAAAAGTCGCTTCTTCTCCAACAGTGGATGAAGAAATAGAGCCAATGTACGGTCCTGTTTACTTGCCAAGAAAGTTTAAAATCGGGGTAGCTGTCCCTCCTTCTAATGATGTGGATGTATACTCACAAGATCTTGGCTTTATCGCGATTGTTGAAGAAGGGAAATTGGTTGGTTTCAATATTTCCATCGGCGGCGGCATGGGTATGACACATGGAGATACAGAAACGTATCCACAGCTCGGGAAGGTTATTGGCTTCTGTGAGCCTGAGCAAGTTTTAGAAGTTGCAGAAAAAGTAATTACCATCCAGCGTGACTACGGAAACCGCTCTGTGCGTAAAAATGCCCGTTTTAAATATACTGTCGATCGCCTCGGCTTAGAAAATGTTAAAGCAGAATTAGAGTATCGCCTCGGCTGGGATTTACAGGAAACAAGGGAATTCCATTTTGATCATAATGGCGACAGATATGGCTGGGAAAAAGGTGTTAAAGGGAAATGGCATTTCACCCTGTTTGTAGAAGGCGGACGTATTAAAGACTTTGATGACTACAAGCTGATGACAGGCTTGCGTGAAATTGCGAAAATCCATACAGGTGATTTCCGTCTTACAGCTAACCAAAACTTAATCATTGCTAATATATCAACGAAAAATAAGAAAAAAATTACAGAACTAATCGAACAGTATGGTCTATTAGATGGCAAGCATTTCTCTGCATTGCGCAGAAACTCTCTTGCTTGTGTTTCTTTGCCGACATGCGGTCTTGCAATGGCAGAGGCTGAGCGCTACTTGCCGCGCCTAATCGATAAGATTGAAGAAATCGTCGATGCGAATGGCTTACATGATAAAGAAATTACTATTCGCATGACAGGCTGCCCTAATGGATGTGCTCGACACACAATCGCTGAAATCGCATTTATCGGAAGAGGTCCTGGCAAATATAACATGTATCTTGGCGCAGCCTTTAACGGAAGCAGATTGAGCAAGCTTTATCGTGAAAATGTCGGAGAAGAAGATATTTTAAGCGAGCTTGGTGTTCTTCTGCCGCGCTACGCAAAAGAAAGATTAGAAGGCGAACACTTTGGTGACTTCGTCATTCGTGCTGGTGTTGTTAAAGCAGTGACAGACGGAACAAACTTCCATGCAGTATAAGCAAAAACCGAGATAGGTTGTTCCTATCTCGGTTTTTTTCATGCTAGTTGATTAAAGGCTTCCGGCAATTGCTCTTCACCTGAAACTAAATCAAAGGAACGCTTATATGTTCTTGAATCATCAAGAGACGCGGCGATAACTTTTGCGACATCTCCCCTTGGAATAAAGCCTCTAGTTAAATTTTCCCCAAGCTGTATCCTTCCTGTTGCAGTCTCATCCGTAAGTCCTCCAGGCCGAATGATTGTGTAATTGAGATTGCTGGCGAGCAGCATGCGGTCTGCATAATGCTTTGCAACGTAATAAGGTAAAATATGCTCATTCCAATTTTCTCTCTTATGAGCCTGTAAGGCACTAACCATGATAAAGCGGTCAATTCCCACCTTTTCGGCTGCTTCCACAGTTTTCACTGCACCATCTAAATCGATTAACAATGTTTTATCCGCCCCAGTGCTTCCACCTGAACCAGCTGTAAACACGATGGCATCACAGCCTTTCATAGCTTCGGCCAGCTCATCCACGCTTCCCTCAAGATTAGCTAAAACTGTTTCAATGCCTTTGTTGGCATATGCCTCACTTTGCTCCTCAGAACGGACCATAGCCCGCACGGCATGTTTGTTCTCATTCTGCAACAAGTCTACAAGCTGTTTGCCTATTTTTCCATTTGCTCCTACAACTAACACTTTCACTATTTTAGCTCCTCCTTTTTTATACCTTATATAGATTGTCTCATTCTCCTTATCATAACTTCAAATAGTTTGATTATAGAAAAGAAGTCATCTGCACTTTAGATGACTTCCCAAATTTTGTACTGATTTTATTTTCTGTTAACCTCAAGTATGTTATACAGCTCAGAAAGACTCTTAATCTCATAAGTAGGCTTCCACTCCGTAGTATTTGCAATCCCCTTCGGATTAACCCAACATGTATCAATACCAGCTAAAATGCCGCCCTTAATATCTGCACTTAAAGAATCACCGATAATCAACGTTTCATTTAATGTCAAATTTTGTATGCGCTCAAATACGAAATCAAAAAACTCCTTCATCGGCTTCTGATATCCTGTATCCTCAGATACAAATACAGCTTTAAAGGATGAGAACAAGCCTGACAGCTTTAAACGTCTATCCTGTGTTTTGGAAATACCGTTTGTAACAATATACAAGTCAAATTCATTCTGCAGCTCCTGAATAAGCTCCAGTGCACCAGCAATAAGCTGATGTCCCTCACTAAGACCTCTGCGGTAATGCTCTTCCAGCTGCATGCCATCCACCACTTTCCCCAGCTCTTTAAACAGCAGGCTGAATCGTGTACTGAATAATTCCTCTCGCGAAATCTTGCCGTCCTCAAAGGCTGCCCATAAGCGGCGGTTAATTTGTGAATATTTGTTATGGTTATCTGTACTATATTGAATACCTTGGCTTTCCAGCAACATGCGCAATGATTCTTGCTCTGCCGCTGCAAAATCCAATAATGTGTCATCAATATCAAACAGCAATGTCCTGTATTTTCTCATGATAGTATTCCCCCTACAACACAGAAGCTAGCCCTTTTATACCTGTGCGCACCTCTTTTTATACTTAACTATATAGAAATGGAAATCAAAAAGGAAGTCCAATCAACAGCTAAAATATATGCTTAGCATCTGCTGCCATGCTTCTGATGCGCTCCAAGTATTTTGTCATCGCTTGATCTTCTTCAAGAGGATAACGATAATGTAAGTGTGTGGCCACAGCTGCTCCAAGATGCCTGAATAAATCACTCATCATAAACAAGGCTTGCCACAAGCTCTCATCATTACTGTCTGTATAAGTTTGTTTATACATACGCCAATATTCCTCTGGCAAATATTCTCCAAAATATTTCCCCATCTTTCCTGTCGACACTCTGAAATCATGGTGAATACCAATCCACCAGGAAATCATTTCATCAAGCATTGGTCTCACAATTGTTTCTGCCATGTTTTTTGCATATGGCAGCTCCTTCCGCCATATTCCCTTTGCAACATTCTGTTGGCACCACCAAAATTCATTGCATACATGCTGATATTGAATATCTGACGGTGCCTTTACATGATAGCTCCTGTCAGAAGCAGAATTAATTTTCGGAAGGATGCCGTCCTTATCCAATAAGGGCACAGTGAGAGAATCAGACCCGTAATGTTTTTGCATCGACTCTTTTGTTTCAAGATGAAGATCAATCCGATTGCCGTCGGTAAACAACATTAAATATCCGTATGATTGGCTGACGTCAGCCTTACGTCCAGCAGCCAAATCCATTTTATCAGGCTCCTGAAGCATAATAAGATTGCCAAACACCTGTATCCAGCACTCATCCGAAAGAAAGGAGCCTGTTTCTGTGACAACATAAACGAAATCATAATCCTGCAGGATATCCTTTTTCACATTTGGATTTGTTCTGGAGCCGTTCATATACACTGCTCTAATTCTATCATCCCTTTTAGCATATCCAAGGATAAGCTCAAGCATTTCCTGTTCTGTTCTGATTTGTGCCGCCCCCTATTTTACCGATAAATAACTGCATTCCTCCACAGGCTTAAGCGCATGTCCGTTATCATCTGTACACCATGACTGTGATTGAAAGGCAAGGAAGATAGCTGCCCAACGATTTTCTTTTTCAAAATGGATAAGGATGCCACCGTCCTGCCATGCTCCATTATCCTTTTTCCATCTTCCAACATTACCTTGATTCATATGAATATCATGAATGCCGTTTCCCGGCTTAAATTTAAAGTACTGATCTGCTTTATTCTCCTCTGGGCCCCATCTTTCCCCAAAAGCATAAATGACAGCCTCCTTCTCCAGCGCCTCTTTCACATAACGCTGCATCTTCTCATTGAGGTCATTATCTTCCCCATCAAGATCTGCTGGAAGGGGAACCATTTTTTTAGGATCAAATAGATTGCCTCTAACATAATCAAGCGCAAGATCAGGTTCATTATTTTTTATAAGTGTAAAACCAGACTTAAGCGCAGGCAGCTTGGAGATATCGTCAGAATTAAAGTCCTCTCCCACATAAAAAAGTACTTCTGAAGGATACGCTTGTGACTTAATATTAACAGCAATCCGGTAATCAACACCTTCATCATCCTTTATATGAATCTGATAATGAGGAGAATCACCGCTTCCCAACATCGTGTTTATAACCTTCCCCTTTAGCACACCGTATTTGTTTAAAGACATTCCTATTCCTCCTCTTTTAAAGATGTTTTCCTATCAACATTTTCGCTACGCAATGCGAATATCCTCTTAAAATATTTCTTTACGATTAAAATAAGCAGCAAGCCCTAAGAGCATTAACTGCTGAAAAAAAACCTCAAGTTTTATTATAAACTTGAGGGCTTTTTAAAATTATTATTCCTTAACATGGTATCTGCCTTTAGGCACAACTAAAGGAGTAGCGGAAACTGGATCACTAATTACTGTACAATTGAGTCCAAATATATCTTTCACTAATGTACTAGTAATTATCTCGGAAGGCTTGCCTTCTCCTACCAGCTTTCCTTTTTCAAGGGCAAAAATATAATCTGCATAACGAGCTGACAGGTTTATATCATGAAGAACCATTACAATTGTCGTCCCGTACTTACGATTAAGGTCTGTTAACAAATCTAAGATTTCTACTTGATACGTAATATCTAAAAAAGTGGTCGGCTCATCAAGAAATAATATATCCGTTTGCTGTGCCAGCGCCATCGCAATCCAAACTCGCTGCCTTTGACCGCCTGAAAGTTCATCAATATCATGATTTGCAAATTCTGTTATATTCATAATTTCCATTGCTTCTGCAACTGCTTCATAGTCCTTCTTCGACCAGCCGCTTAGCAAGGATTGGTGCGGAAACCGTCCACAACCGATTAAATCTGCTACTGTAATACCTTCTGGGACTACAGGAGATTGCGGTAAGATACCTAAAACTCTCGCTAATTGCTTTGGTGGAATTTTGCTGATTGCTTTCCCATCAAGCGTAATTTGACCAGATGAAGGTTTTATCAACTTGGCAAGAGTTTTTAGAAGAGTCGATTTTCCGCAGCCGTTAGCTCCGATTATAACGCTGATTTTGTTGCTCGGAATCTTCAGCTCTATCTCGTTTAAAATCATTTTATTTTCATAGCCTGCTATTAACTTTTCCGCCCGAAAATCATGTATTGTTTCCATTACAATTCTCCCTTTCGATTCATTCGGATTAACAGCAAGATTAAATACGGCGCTCCTAGCAATCCAGTTATTACCCCTACCGGGAACCGATACTCAAAAGCAAATTGGCCAATTAAATCTGCCGCTAACACTAAGCTGGCTCCTACAAGACCTGCTGGTAAAATATTAGAGAAACTCGCGCCTACTAATCTATTAGCAATCGGACCTGCAAGAAAGGAGACAAATGCAATCGGACCTGTCGTTGATGTCGCAATAGCAATCATAAAAACAGAACTTACAATAAGTAAAACCCTTGTCTTACCAGCAGCAACACCAAGGGAAGTTGCCATTTGCTCACCAAGTTCTAAAATATTCAAGTGTCTGCCTAACAATAGAACAATTGGCGTAAATAGAATGACCGTAATTATCAGCGGCGGCAGCTCTTCCATCCGAGAGCCATTCAAACTTCCATTAAGCCACCTAAGTGCTGCTGGAATATCCTGCTGCGAACTGATTAACAAAAGATAAGATATTACGGCATCAAGTATAGCCTGTATTCCTATTCCAATAAGAATTAAGCGTCCAATAGAGAAAGATTTCCCTCGGGATAATACGTACATAAAAATAACAGTTACAAGACCTGCAATAACAGAAGCAATAGACACAACTGCATTGCTCGTATGAAACATAGTGATACACAGAACAGCTGCAGCACTTGAGCCAGATGTTATTCCTAGAACATTTGGGTTTGCAAGTGGATTGCGCAGCATTGTTTGAAATATATAGCCAGCAACACCAAAGGCAAAGCCTGCAAAAAGACCTGCAACCATTCTTGGTAAACGTATCGTATTGACTGCAAAAGAAACACCTGCAATTTTTTCCCCTGAAAGTGTTCGAATAACTTCTTGGATGGGATAGATTGTGTTACCCAATAAAAGCATTGCGCAGCAAAGAATACAAGTCAGCAGAAGCAGTAAGCTAGTAACTTGTATCCATCGACGCCGTCTTTTGCGGATGCCTGTCATAATAAAGTTAACTTCACTAGATTGATTTTTCATAATGACCGCACTTTCGATTTCTTCGCTAATATGATGAGTATTGGTGCCCCTATAAATGCAGTGACAACACCAACTTCTAGTTCTCCAGGACTGGCAACAAGACGTCCAATTACATCAGAGAACGTTAATATAATTGCCCCTGCAATTGCGGACATCGGAATGGTAAATCGTACATCTGGACCAAGTATTAGCCGCATAACATGTGTAGATAAAAGTCCAATAAAGCCAATTGGACCTGCTAACGCAGTAGCTGCTCCACATAATATCACACCGCCAACAGCCGCCCCAAGACGTAAAAGTCCTGGTCTGACGCCAAGTCCTGATGCAACATCGTCTCCTAGTGCAAGAGCATTCAATGCTGGTGCCGAAATAAAGGCGATGATTAGACCAATTGCCAGAAAAGGAAGAAATGTTGTAATAGAATCCCAAGTTCCTGAACCAACACTGCCTACTTGCCAGAATCTGAATTGATCCATAGCATAAGAATTAGGTATCAAAATAGCCGTTACAAGGGAAGAGAGAGCTGCAGTTGTTGCAGCTCCCGCCAATACAAGCTTTATTGGTGTTGCTCCCCCTCGTCCCATTGAACCAATTCCAAAAACAAATGCTGCTGTTAATGCTGCTCCTATTAAAGCAAACCATATATATTGATTTGCTGTACTAATATTAAAGAATGCCAGTCCACAAACAACAAATAATGCTGCTCCAGTATTTACTCCAAGTATGCTAGGATCTGCAAGCGGATTGCGCGTAATAGCTTGCATTAGCGCTCCAGATACTCCTAATGCAGCTCCGCATAATAAACTAAAAATCGTTCTGGACAGACGCTTACGCACAATATTTGCCGCAAAGGAATCTTTATTCTGACTAAACAATCCGTCCATTATGTCTTGAAAGCTGACCACACGAGCCCCAAAGGAGAGAGAAGCAATAATACTGGCGATTAATAATATAATGGACAAAACAATAACTAGCTTAAAGTTTCTGGGAACATGCAGGTCCATCTGTTTAACTTTTGAAGCGGAGAAACTATTCATTGATCTTATCGACAGCTCCGCCAATTAGCTCTAAATACTCATCAATAGTGTATTCGATTGAAAGCGGAGTTGGTGTTCCCGCTGCAACCAATGGTGTATCACTTGCAATAAATGCTACTGAACCTCTTTTTACAGCAGGGATGTTTCCAAGTAATGGGTCTGCCTTAATTGCGTTATATAAATCGTCGTTACCGTAACCTACAATTACATCAGCATCATTAAGTGCTTCTACATTTTCCGCACTTAACTCTAGAGAATAACTGTTAGGGTCTGTAATTAAATCTTTAACACTGTCTGGATAATCAAGTCCAAGTTCTTTCAAGAAAGCAACACGGGAGTCAACCGGTGTATATAAATGAAGCTTAGATAAGTCATCAGCTGAGAAGTTTACCCAAACTACTTTTTTACCTTCAATTTGAGGGTATTTAGTCAATTTCTCTTTAATCATATCCTCAACATCTGTAATAAGCTGTTCGCCTTCTTCTTTCATTCCCATACCTGTTGCATTCAGTTCCACTTGTTCACGCCATGTTGTAGCCCAAGCTGCTTTTGGGTATGCAACAACGGGAGCGATTTCAGAAAGGGTATCATAATCTTCTTGCGTAATACCAGAGTAAGCAGCAAGAATAACGTCTGGTTTTGCATCTGAAATAGCCTCAAAATCAAGACCGTCAGTATCTTGGAAAACATTAGGGTTTTCTGCATTAAGCTCTTCTAGCTTCTCTGCAGTCCATGGAAGCAGACCACTGTCATCCTGTACCCCAAAGTTTGCTGCTGAGAATCCTGCAGGCACTACACCAAGAGCTAAAGCAACATCTTGATTTCCCCATTGAATAGTAACAACACGTTCTGGTTTTTTTTCAATAACTGCTTCACCTAAAGCATGTTTTATTGTAATCGGATATTGGGAATCTGAATCGGAAGAAGCAGATTCCTCATTATCAGAATCATTTGATGATGAATTAGAACAACCTGCTAATACTAAGATTGCAATAATTGAAAATAATAGTAACTGAAGAAATGACTTATTGCGTTTTATATGCATATCTAGGTCCCCTCTTATTATGTATTATGAAAGTTTAATAGAGCAAAAAGTGATCAAGAATTATTGAAAAAGTCATATTCATCACATTTTACAATGATTATCATTCTCAATAATAATAATTCTTTTTTATTTTTCTGTCAATTGTTTCTTTTTGAACCAAATTCAAGCAGGCCCTTTTACTAGATTTTTAAAATAAATAAACCCTATAGACAAATTAGTCTATAGGGTTTACTTTTATCTATTTATTCAACTGTAACAGATTTAGCCAAGTTACGCGGCTTATCAACATCACAGTCTCTATGAAGTGCTGCATAATAAGAAATAAGCTGCAGCGGTAATACAGAGATAAGGGGTGTCAATAACTCATGCACAGCCGGAACGATAAAACGGTCGCCGTCCATCTCCAAGCCTTTCATGGAGATGATGCACGGATTAGCACCGCGTGCAACCACTTCTTTAACATTTCCGCGTATGCTCAAGTTAACACTTTCCTGTGTTGCTAAAGCAATGATTGGCGTTCCTTCTTCAATTAAAGCAATCGTACCATGCTTTAATTCCCCGCCTGCAAAGCCTTCTGCCTGGATGTAAGAGATTTCTTTAAGCTTAAGCGCACCTTCTAGACCAACATAATAATCAATTCCGCGGCCAATAAAGAATGCATTTCTTGTTGTAGATAGATATTCTCTAGCAATCGTTTCAAGTTCGTCTTTTTGCTCAAAGACAACTTCCATTGCATTTGCAATGATGCCTAGCTCATGCACTAAGTCAAAGCTGCTATCATAGCCCTTGCTTCTGCCTGTTACTTCAGCAAGTATAGACAATACTGCCATCTGCGCAGTATATGCCTTTGTGGAAGCAACCGCGATTTCAGGACCTGCATGCAGCAGCAATGTGTGGTCTGCTTCACGAGACAGTGTAGAACCAGGAACATTTGTGATAGTGATTGCTGGATAACCAAGCTCCTTCACTTGCACAAGCACAGCTCTGCTATCAGCTGTTTCACCACTTTGCGTAATGAAAATGAACAATGGTTTTTCAGAAAGCAATGGCATATTGTATCCGAATTCACTAGCTACATGAACCTCTACCGGAATCTTAGCTAAGCTTTCAATAAATTGTTTGCCTAGCAGACCTGCATGATAAGAAGTTCCTGCTGCAATGATATATAGGCGATCTGCTGCTTTTACTGCATCTATTATAGCAGGATCAATTGTAAGCTTCCCATCTTCATCTCTGTATTGTTGAATGATTTTACGAATAGCAAGCGGCTGCTCGTCAATTTCCTTCAACATGTAATGAGGATAAGTTCCTTTTTCAATGTCACTTGCGTCCAATTCAGCTGTATAAGCTTCCCGGGAAATAACTTCTCCGTTTAAAGTCTCAATTACTACTCTGTCCTTTGAAACTAGAACAATTTCTTTATCCATTAGTTCAACATATTGGTCTGTCACTTGCAGCATTGCCATTGCATCGCTCGCTACTACGTTGAAGTCTTCTCCCAATCCGACTAAAAGGGGACTTTTGTTTTTAGCAACATAAATTACATCTTTGTTTTGCTCATCCAATAGAGCAAAAGCATAAGAACCTTTTAGCATCTTCAACGTTTGCACAAATGCTGCTTTAACATCTTTGCCGCTCTCAACAATTTGTTCAATTAATTGAATAACTACTTCTGTATCTGTATCACTTTTCATTTCAACTTCTGGCAAGTATTCCTTTTTTAACAGATCGTAGTTCTCAATTACTCCATTATGAACAATGGTAAAACGACCAGACGCACTTTTATGCGGATGTGCATTCAATCTGCTTGGCACACCATGTGTTGCCCAGCGTGTATGGCCAATTCCTGTATCAGCAAACACTGTTTCATCCACAATGCTGCGCAAATCTGCAATTCTGCCTTTTTCTTTAAATACCTGTACTCCGTCCGCATTGCTTAAGGCAATACCTGCAGAATCATATCCTCTATATTCAAGCTTTTCAAGCCCTTTTAATAAAATCTCTTTTGCATCCTGGTTTCCAATAATACCAACTATTCCACACATACTTCTTTTCCTCCGTTCTAGGGGAGCAAGAAGTCTTCTTAGGGGACAAACTTGCTCCCCTATCTCTGTAATGTTTATAATTAATCTTTATGTTAGCATGCCCTATTCTTTGTCCATTAAGTTACCTTAATGTTTTAAAATAAAGCTCACGATTTGCTATAACCGGGAGGCATCCGCCGAAATATCGATAAACCTCCTCCTCGTCAACTAGCATAAGTTTCGTCCACTGCTAGTTCAGGCGCTTTATGAAATTTTACTTTCTTTTTCTCCCTCCCTTTTCTTATATTGCTTTTTTTCACAAAAGCAAGTTAATCATACCTTACTTTCAAATAATCCGTCAAATACTAATAGTTAAGGTATTTTACTTTTATGAAAAAAGAGGATAAAGAAAGATTCAACCAGTGAATTTTCTTTACCCTCTATCCTATTCAGTATTTAAAAAAATGTGACAATACCTTGCTTACTGCTCTTTCAAGCCCATTTCCTTCTCTACTACTTCAGCAATGATATTAACATATGCATCACATAATTCGCTTGTTGGAGCCTCTGCCATTACGCGGACAAGCGGTTCCGTTCCAGAAGGACGAACTAAAATTCTGCCGTTGCCATTCATGTCCTCTTCCACTTTACTGATGACTTCCTTCACCTGCTCATTATCTGTCACATGGTACTTGTCAGTCACCCTAATGTTCACTAACTT
The DNA here is from genome assembly GCF_022049065.2 of Niallia sp. Man26. Classification (NCBI taxonomy): domain Bacteria; kingdom Bacillati; phylum Bacillota; class Bacilli; order Caryophanales; family Bacillaceae; genus Niallia; species Niallia sp. Man26. Next base: position 177,776 of record NZ_CP095743.1, on the reverse strand, counting down.
TTGCGGGAACTTCTTCATTTCTCCTGCCAACTCTGATAACGGCTTTTTCGTTGCCTTCATAATGTTTACAAGTTGAAGACCTGTCAACAGACCATCACCAGTTGTATTAAAATCAAGGAAAATAATATGGCCTGACTGTTCTCCGCCAAGATTATAACCATTTTTACGCATTTCCTCCACTACATAGCGGTCACCGACAGCTGTAGGTATGCTATTAATTCCATGCTGCTCCAGCGCCTTATAAAAGCCTAAATTGCTCATTACAGTCGATACGACTGTATCTTGTTTAAGGCGGCCAGTTTCTTTCAGATATTTAGCACAAATATACATGATTTGATCGCCATCAACGATCTCACCTTTTTCATCAACAGCTATTAGGCGATCGCCATCCCCATCAAAAGCTAAACCAACATCCGCTTGTTTTTCCTTCACAAATTCCGCCAAAGTTTCTGGATGAGTAGAGCCTACCCCGTCATTTATATTTAATCCATTTGGAGATGCTCCCATTGTTGAAATGTCAGCATCCAAATCAGCAAAAAGATGCATAGCAAGAGCAGATGTTGCTCCGTGTGCACAGTCAAGCGCAACATGAATGCCGTCAAACTCTTCATCAACAGTTTGCTTCAGGAACTGCAGGTATTTTTGCCCACCTTCAAAATAATCATTAACTTGTCCAAGATCTGCTCCAGTTGGTCTTGGCAATGAGTCAACACCTTGATCAATCAATGCTTCTATTTCTAATTCTTGTTCATCTGAAAGTTTAAAGCCATCTGGACCGAAAAACTTAATGCCATTATCGGCAACAGGGTTATGGGAAGCGGATATCATTACACCGGCCTGTGCTCCCAGAACTTTTGTCAAATAGGATACCCCAGGTGTAGAAATAACACCTAAGCGCATTACTTCCGCACCGATGGAAAGCAATCCTGCTACTAGGGCTCCTTCCAGCATATGGCCTGAAATACGAGTATCACGGCCAATCAGTACTTTAGGCCGATCTTGATCTTTTGTCAGGACGAAACCACCGAATCTCCCAAGCTTAAATGCTATTTCAGGTGTCAGTTCGCTATTTGCTACTCCTCGTACTCCGTCCGTACCGAAATATTTACCCATTCCTAAATCGCTCCTTCTAACTAATATAAATCTTTATTCATGTTAAGCGTCTTTTTCCGTTATTGATACACTTGCTGTCTCTTTTGCCAGCTCCCAGCTGATCTCATCAGGACCTTCAACCGTTATCTGTACTTCATGTTCACCAGCAGACATCCCGGTCAGATCTAGATACAGAGAAAAATCTGATGCTGCTAAGCCTTTAACAATCTCATCTGCTCCAGTTACATCGAGACTTGCGCTTTTATCAGCAGGGTCTGTTATTTCTGCCACAAGCTCATCACCCAGACCTTGTATGTTAATAGGTATACCGCTGATTGTTTTTGTGCTCGGTTCTTCTGCAGATGCTGTTTCATCTGAATCATCTTCGCTTGAGGAGGAAGATTGCTCTGAATCTGCACTATCCTTCCCAACTGTCACTTTAACAGTGGCCGTTACAAGCTCCGGTTCTACAGCCGTCACGCCATTTGAAATAATTACAGGAAGTTCAATATTTGAATCCTTATCTATATCACTTAAGTCCACTTCAACTCTTGTACTGTCCACTTCTTTTAGTATATCTTCTGGACCGGAAATTGTCGCTTCCGTTTTGTTTAAAGTAATAGAGTCAATGGTAATATTGGATGGCGGATCACCTTTTTCTACAATATTGATTGGAACTGTTTTACTTGTTCTTGTTACAGGGATATTCACATCCACCGTTTCTGGTTCCACTTCGACATCCAATTTATTTAAACTGCTATCTAAAACAGATACTTTGGCCTTTTGGCTTATATCCTTACTAGTTCCTTCTTCCAGCTCTACATTTGCTTTGACATAGGCTATCTTCTCAATTTCATCCTTAGCTCCTGTAACCTTTACAGTCGAAGGACTGACAGTTGCCGAGCCAGTTGAATACCCCTTAGCAATCAAGCTGCTGTTATACTCAGCTTCTACGCTTACTTCTTTTGTTACTTTCTCTTTTAAAGTTACCTCAATAGTGTCAGGATCAATATCGGCTTTCAGTTTATCAGAAAGATCTTTGACCTGAAGGGTAACCTTTTTCGTGCCAATTTCTGCATCAGTCAAATCAACATACACTTCAAAATTCTTTTGCAGTCTTGCCGATTGTAAATGGACTGTGGGTCCTGTCAGCGTAACATCCACTGTTTCCGGCACTCCGGATACGATAAGATTCTCTGTATCATAGTAGACCTTTACAGGCATATCCTTTACTACTCCAGTATCCTCTGTTCCTGGGACATTCACATCATTAGAGTTATCATTTCCATCATATACATATAAAAACAATAGCAACGCAAGAGCGAAGGCAATTACCTTCATAAACCAATTGCTTTCTCCGATTCTGTCAAATAACTTATTCATTTATTCTTCCCCTTCCAGCTCCACTTAACAGAGGAAGCATGTTTGGCAGAAGGTGCAATTAATGCACTGGACAATAGTTCTTTAAATGCTTCCAATTTAAGATCTCGATGGAGGTCGCCATTTTTGGTAATAGAAATAGCTCCAGTTTCTTCAGAAACAACAATAGTAATGCTGTCCGTTACCTCACTGATGCCAAGTGCAGCTCTATGCCTTGTGCCCAGCTCCTTTGATATGAAAGGACTCTCAGACAAAGGGAGATAACAGGCAGCTGCAGCTATATTATTTTTTTGCAAAATAACGGCACCGTCGTGCAGAGGAGTGTTTGGGATAAAGATGTTAATCAAAAGCTCAGAAGATATTTTGGAATCTAATGAAATCCCCGTTTCAATATAGTCATTCATGCCTGTCTCTCTTTCAATGGAGATAAGCGCACCAATTCTCCGTTTTGCCATATAATCAACAGCTTTTACAATGGATTCGACCACATGTTGCTGTGCTTGGTCTTCCGGTATTCCGCTTCGCGAAAAGAACTTTCCTCTACCAAGCTGTTCGAGTGCCCTTCTCAGTTCTCCTTGGAAAATGATGATGAGCCCTAGTGCTCCCCACTGAATCACTTGCTCCATCATTGTTCCCATTGTCTGCAAGTTGAAATAATCACTCAGCAGCTTCACGATTAGGATAACAAAGATTCCTTTTAATAATTGGACAGCTTTTGTACCCTTTACTATCATAAGGATTTTATAGATGACATACCACACAAGGAGAATGTCTACGGTATTCGCTAAATATTTTAAAAAAGGGAAATCTGCAAACGACATTTTCCTTCCTCCAAAGCATATATATTTCATAAGCAATCGCTGCTTGTTTTATTTACCTACAATTATCATATTATATCACATTTGTGTTTAATACCAATCAGGACATACTAATTTTAAAAAACAGGAGGATGTTTCTATAAACCATTGGAAAATTCTTGGTTTTATTATATGATGCTTCTTCCGTTTTTATCAGTGTTAGGAATGAAAAATCCCTGCAATTAATATGCAGGGAGGCTATTCTTTGCTTCTTCACCTTTAAATATGTCCGTGATATCATCGAATGTTGACTTGATGTAGTACCAAAGCCAATCAAAGACTTCATTAACTTCCTCAATCTCACCTGTAACCTGGTTCGCAGAAGCCATATACTTCTCTCCATTTATAACGGTGACATCGCCTTTCACTTGTCCTTCTATCTTAATATTTCCATTTCGGACTACGATATCTCCCTCAACTACCTCTCCTTTAGGAACAATAACCGTATCATTTTCAACAACCAAATTAGGCTGTTTTGAAACAGAAAATTCATGGTTTTCATTCCAAGCGGAAAGGAGACTTGAAATCATTAATACAATAAATAAAGATGCTGCAGCAAACATGGGATGATTACGCACCCATCTTTTAAAGACAGCCTGCTTCTTTTCCTTCGGCAGCAGTGCCAGCACATTCTCCGTAAAATTAACTGGAGCCTGTATATGAGATGTGCTTTGTACAAGTGCAATTGTCTTTTTCAATTCATGAAAATGAATTGCACAATCTTCACATTCATCCAAGTGTTTTTTTAACTGATGCTTATCTTGTTCTGATATTTCCTCATCAAGATATTCATGCATATATTCTATAACCTTTGATGAACAAGTCATATTATTTCACCTTCTTATTAGACATGCCGTAATTGCTTTCTTAAAGCCTCTCTACCCCTATGGATGCGAGTTTTTACCGTTCCCAGAGGAAGTTCTAGAATTTCGCTAATCTCATTCAGAGACAGTTCTTCAATGTATTTTAGCACAATTACAGAACGATACTTCTCTGGCAGTTTTGATATTTCACGTTGTATTGAAGCTTGCAATTCAAGACTTTCAACATCTTCTTCTGGCAATCTCGAATCTGAAGAGATTTGCGAGTACATGTTCAAACCATCTGTACCAGGTACCTCAGCATCCAAATAATAATCTGGCTTTTTCTTTCTGATCCTGTCAATACACAAATTAGTTGCAATGCGATAAAGCCATGTGGAAAACTTCAAGTCCATGTTAAATCTGTTTATATTAACATATGCTCGAAGAAAGGCTTCTTGTGAAATATCCTCCGCTTCATGTCTATTCCCCAGCATCCGATAACATATTTGGAACACCTTATCTTTGTAGATGTCAATTATGTCACCGAAGGCATTTTGATCCCCTTTTATTACTTGCTTAATTCTCTTTTTAACTAATGCTTCCATCTATTTACCTCCGCTCTAAATGCGGCTAATCGATTAATACGTATCGATAGCGAATAAGGTTTCATTTTTTTAAAAAATTCCTCCTAAATCTGCTTAAAATAAATCTGTGCTCATATTTGTGTACAAAAAAAAAGAGTTTAGTGACTTCTACTTATAATTATAGTCAAGTTGTCTATCTAAAGGCTTAACCGTCCAACTATCAGGAGATTTATTTTTCACATTTTTTATAATATGTATATTTACTACTTTTGAATGACTTTACTACTATTTTAACAAATTATGACAAGTTATGTTTAAAATTTTTGTTATTTGGTTATAAAAATTAGGTATATTATGTTAAAATCATGACAATATTATTCTTTTCAGATAAAATGAAGACTAACTAATGAATGAGGGTGAAGCCAATGTGTGAGCAAAAGTTGTTAAAAGATATTGAGGAACATCGTGAACAGATGATTAATTTAGCAACTCGCACTTCTTTTTCGCACCCTAAAGTGATTGATTTAAGCGCTAAATTAGACGTGTTGTTAAACAAGTACGACAGCTTTATGAAAGCAAGTTGGAAAGAAAATTATTAATGAAATTTAATCATTATACAGCATATTACAGTTACTCATAATTGATGTCTTACATATTTTTTTGAAATAAGAAAACATAAAAAAAACCAAGCAATTTATGCTTGGTTTTTACAGATGAGCCATGCAGGATTCGAACCTGCGACCCTCTGATTAAAAGTCAGATGCTCTACCAACTGAGCTAATGGCTCTTGGCTGGGCTAGCTGGATTCGAACCAACGAGTGACGGAGTCAAAGTCCGTTGCCTTACCGCTTGGCTATAGCCCAAAAATAAATAAAAGGACTTAATGTCCAATTGTAAAATGGTGGAGGGGGACGGATTCGAACCGCCGAACCCGAAGGAGCGGATTTACAGTCCGCCGCGTTTAGCCACTTCGCTACCCCTCCGTAATATTGGAAAGAATTGTTTCATAAATGGTGCCGACGAGAGGACTTGAACCCCCAACCTACTGATTACAAGTCAGTTGCTCTACCAATTGAGCTACATCGGCACATATCTTAATCTTGTATTATATTATAAATGGTGGAGGATGACGGGATCGAACCGCCGACCCTCTGCTTGTAAGGCAGATGCTCTCCCAGCTGAGCTAATCCTCCATTTGGTGACCCATACGGGATTCGAACCCGTGTTACCGCCGTGAAAGGGCGGTGTCTTAACCGCTTGACCAATGGGCCTTTATTGTTTTTTAAGCTTCCAACCGGGCTCGAACCGGTGACCTCTTCCTTACCATGGAAGTGCTCTACCTGCTGAGCTATGGAAGCAAATTGCTAACATATAACTCAAAATCATTATGGCTCCGCAGGTAGGATTCGAACCTACGACCGCTCGGTTAACAGCCGAGTGCTCTACCACTGAGCTACTGCGGAATAATGGTATGCCTGGCGACGTCCTACTCTCACAGGAGGAGAACCTCCAACTACCATCGGCGCTGAGAAGCTTAACTTCCGTGTTCGGTATGGGAACGGGTGTGACCTTCTCGCTATCGCCACCAGACTCTTTTTTGAGACAGATATTATTATATCATATTCTCAATTTCTTTTCAAGGTTTTTATTCCCTGAAAACTAGATTATGTTGTAAGAAGAAAGAATGAGTAATCATTTATTAGTTAAGTCCTCGATCTATTAGTATTTGTCAGCTCCACGTGTCACCACGCTTCCACCTCAAACCTATCAACCTGATCATCTTTCAGGGATCTTACTAGCTTACGCTATGGGAAATCTCATCTTGAGGGGGGCTTCATGCTTAGATGCTTTCAGCACTTATCCCTTCCGCACATAGCTACCCAGCTATGCCTTTGGCAAGACAACTGGTACACCAGCGGTGCGTCCATCCCGGTCCTCTCGTACTAAGGACAGCTCCTCTCAAATTTCCTACGCCCACGACGGATAGGGACCGAACTGTCTCACGACGTTCTGAACCCAGCTCGCGTACCGCTTTAATGGGCGAACAGCCCAACCCTTGGGACCGACTACAGCCCCAGGATGCGATGAGCCGACATCGAGGTGCCAAACCTCCCCGTCGATGTGGACTCTTGGGGGAGATAAGCCTGTTATCCCCGGGGTAGCTTTTATCCGTTGAGCGATGGCCCTTCCATGCGGAACCACCGGATCACTAAGCCCGACTTTCGTCCCTGCTCGACTTGTAGGTCTCGCAGTCAAGCTCCCTTGTGCCTTTACACTCTACGAATGATTTCCAACCATTCTGAGGGAACCTTTGGGCGCCTCCGTTACTTTTTAGGAGGCGACCGCCCCAGTCAAACTGCCCACCTGACACTGTCTCCCACCCCGATAAGGGGTGCGGGTTAGAATGTCAATACAGCCAGGGTAGTATCCCACCAATGCCTCCACCGAAGCTGGCGCTCCGGCTTCCAAGGCTCCTACCTATCCTGTACAAGCTGTACCAAAATTCAATATCAGGCTACAGTAAAGCTCCACGGGGTCTTTCCGTCCTGTCGCGGGTAACCTGCATCTTCACAGGTACTATAATTTCACCGAGTCTCTCGTTGAGACAGTGCCCAGATCGTTACACCTTTCGTGCGGGTCGGAACTTACCCGACAAGGAATTTCGCTACCTTAGGACCGTTATAGTTACGGCCGCCGTTTACTGGGGCTTCAATTCAGAGCTTCGCGCGAACGCTAACCCCTCCTCTTAACCTTCCAGCACCGGGCAGGTGTCAGCCCCTATACTTCGCCTTACGGCTTCGCAGAGACCTGTGTTTTTGCTAAACAGTCGCCTGGGCCTATTCACTGCGGCTCTCTCGGGCTTGCACCCAAAAGAGCACCCCTTCTCCCGAAGTTACGGGGTCATTTTGCCGAGTTCCTTAACGAGAGTTCTCTCGCTCACCTTAGGATTCTCTCCTCGCCTACCTGTGTCGGTTTGCGGTACGGGCACCTTGAATCTCGCTAGAGGCTTTTCTTGGCAGTGTGGAATCAGGAACTTCGGTACTATATTTCCCTCGCCGTCACAGCTCCGCCTTCACGGTAATGGGATTTGCCTCATTACCAGCCTAACTGCTTGGACGTGCTAATCCAACAGCACGCTTACCCTATCCTCCTGCGTCCCCCCATCGCTCAAACGATTCATAAGGTGGTACAGGAATATCAACCTGTTGTCCATCGCCTACGCTCTTCAGCCTCGGCTTAGGTCCCGACTAACCCTGAGTGGACGAGCCTTCCTCAGGAAACCTTAGGCATTCGGTGGATGAGATTCTCACTCATCTTTCGCTACTCATACCGGCATTCTCACTTCTAAGCGCTCCACCAGTCCTTACGGTCTAGCTTCAACGCCCTTAGAACGCTCTCCTACCACTGACATCGTAGATGTCAATCCACAGCTTCGGTGATACGTTTAGCCCCGGTACATTTTCGGCGCAGAGTCACTCGACCAGTGAGCTATTACGCACTCTTTAAATGGTGGCTGCTTCTAAGCCAACATCCTGGTTGTCTAAGCAACTCCACATCCTTTTCCACTTAACGTATACTTTGGGACCTTAGCTGGTGGTCTGGGCTGTTTCCCTCTTGACTACGGATCTTATCACTCGCAGTCTGACTCCCAAGGATAAGTATTTGGCATTCGGAGTTTGTCTGAATTCGGTAACCCGATGGGGGCCCCTAGTCCAAACAGTGCTCTACCTCCAATACTCTTACCTTGAGGCTAGCCCTAAAGCTATTTCGGAGAGAACCAGCTATCTCCAAGTTCGATTGGAATTTCTCCGCTACCCACACCTCATCCCCGCACTTTTCAACGTGCGTGGGTTCGGGCCTCCATCCAGTGTTACCTGGACTTCACCCTGGACATGGGTAGATCACCTGGTTTCGGGTCTACGACCACATACTATTACGCCCTATTCAGACTCGCTTTCGCTGCGGCTCCGTCTCTTCAACTTAACCTCGCATGTAATCGTAACTCGCCGGTTCATTCTACAAAAGGCACGCTATCACCCATTAATGGGCTCTAACTACTTGTAGGCACACGGTTTCAGGATCTATTTCACTCCCCTTCCGGGGTGCTTTTCACCTTTCCCTCACGGTACTGGTTCACTATCGGTCACTAGGGAGTATTTAGCCTTGGGAGATGGTCCTCCCTGCTTCCGACGGGATTTCACGTGTCCCGCCGTACTCAGGATCCACTCAGGAGGGAACGAAGTTTCGACTACAGGGTTTTTACCTTCTATGACTGGCCTTTCCAGACCTATTCATCTACCCCGTTCCTTTGTAACTCCATGTAGAGTGTCCTACAACCCCAAGAGGCAAGCCTCTTGGTTTGGGCTAATCCCGTTTCGCTCGCCGCTACTCAGGGAATCGCGTTTGCTTTCTCTTCCTCCGGGTACTTAGATGTTTCAGTTCCCCGGGTCTGCCTTCTGTTACTCTATGTATTCAAGTAACGATACTATCCCATTACGGATAGTGGGTTCCCCCATTCGGAAATCTCCGGATCAAAGCTTACTTACAGCTCCCCGAAGCATATCGGTGTTAGTACCGTCCTTCATCGGCTCCTAGTGCCAAGGCATCCACCGTGCGCCCTTTCTAACTTAACTTGTTTCGGCTAAAGATGTTACTCTTTACCCTGAAATTCTTCTATTAAATAGAGAATCTAAGATGGCGATTACTCGGTTTCTTTCTTGGTTCTTACTATTCATAATCTAGTTTTCAAGGAACAAATTCGGCTAATGATGTTAATCATTACCCTGATGTTTTGAGGAATTGCTCCCTCAAAACTGAACAACAAAATCATCAACAATCTGTGAATGGAACGAATTCCATTTTTCCTTAGAAAGGAGGTGATCCAGCCGCACCTTCCGATACGGCTACCTTGTTACGACTTCACCCCAATCATCTATCCCACCTTAGGCGGCTGGCTCCTAAAAGGTTACCCCACCGACTTCGGGTGTTACAAACTCTCGTGGTGTGACGGGCGGTGTGTACAAGGCCCGGGAACGTATTCACCGCGGCATGCTGATCCGCGATTACTAGCGATTCCAGCTTCATGTAGGCGAGTTGCAGCCTACAATCCGAACTGAGAATGGTTTTATGGGATTGGCTCGACCTCGCGGTTTTGCTGCCCTTTGTACCATCCATTGTAGCACGTGTGTAGCCCAGGTCATAAGGGGCATGATGATTTGACGTCATCCCCACCTTCCTCCGGTTTGTCACCGGCAGTCACCTTAGAGTGCCCAACTAAATGCTGGCAACTAAGATCAAGGGTTGCGCTCGTTGCGGGACTTAACCCAACATCTCACGACACGAGCTGACGACAACCATGCACCACCTGTCATCCTGTCCCCCGAAGGGGAACGTCCTATCTCTAGGATTGTCAGGAGATGTCAAGACCTGGTAAGGTTCTTCGCGTTGCTTCGAATTAAACCACATGCTCCACCGCTTGTGCGGGCCCCCGTCAATTCCTTTGAGTTTCAGCCTTGCGGCCGTACTCCCCAGGCGGAGTGCTTAATGCGTTTGCTGCAGCACTAAAGGGCGGAAACCCTCTAACACTTAGCACTCATCGTTTACGGCGTGGACTACCAGGGTATCTAATCCTGTTTGCTCCCCACGCTTTCGCGCCTCAGCGTCAGTTACAGACCAAAGAGTCGCCTTCGCCACTGGTGTTCCTCCACATCTCTACGCATTTCACCGCTACACGTGGAATTCCACTCTTCTCTTCTGCACTCAAGTCCCCCAGTTTCCAATGACCCTCCACGGTTGAGCCGTGGGCTTTCACATCAGACTTAAAGGACCGCCTGCGCGCGCTTTACGCCCAATAATTCCGGACAACGCTTGCCACCTACGTATTACCGCGGCTGCTGGCACGTAGTTAGCCGTGGCTTTCTGGTTAGGTACCGTCAAGGTACGAGCAGTTACTCTCGTACTTGTTCTTCCCTAACAACAGAGTTTTACGATCCGAAAACCTTCATCACTCACGCGGCGTTGCTCCGTCAGACTTTCGTCCATTGCGGAAGATTCCCTACTGCTGCCTCCCGTAGGAGTCTGGGCCGTGTCTCAGTCCCAGTGTGGCCGATCACCCTCTCAGGTCGGCTACGCATCGTCGCCTTGGTGAGCCGTTACCTCACCAACTAGCTAATGCGCCGCGGGCCCATCTGTAAGTGACAGCGTAAACCGTCTTTCAGCTTTTCTACATGAGTAGAAAAGGATTATCCGGTATTAGCTCCGGTTTCCCGAAGTTATCCCAGTCTTACAGGCAGGTTGCCCACGTGTTACTCACCCGTCCGCCGCTAACTTAAAAAGCAAGCTTTTTAAGTCCGCTCGACTTGCATGTATTAGGCACGCCGCCAGCGTTCGTCCTGAGCCAGGATCAAACTCTCCGATAAAGAGTAAGATTAGCTCATTTGCTAAACTCTAGCTTTTTGTTACTTTGTTTTCATTTTTATAACGCAAGTTATAAAAACGATTATTGTTGACGTTTTGTTTGTTCAGTTTTCAAAGAGCAATTTCATGCCGCTCTCTCAAGCGACTTTATCAATTTAACATAACCAAAACTCATTGTCAAATATTTTTTAACTTTTTTATTTTGGTGTTTTTTGTCGAAGTGACGTTTATTAATATAGCAAGTTATCTAAACTTCGTCAACAACTATTTAGAAGTTTTTCATATTTTTTCATCCAGGTACTTATTATCCTTAATGATATAATTCATACACTCTTTTGGAGAAGCAACTCTTTTGAACAATGAAAAAAGGTCTTTATACCTTTCTACCATTGATTTCTTGACAACAATATCAATTCTTTCATCACCTAGATCCAACAATATTTCGTCTAATTCCCGTTTAATCAAATACTCTATTTCCTTCACTTCTCTTTGCGTTAATAGTAGTCCTACCATATGGCTCCTCCTTGATGTACTTGTGTGAAATTTTATTATTCCTATATACAGCCACTGCAATCTAGGAGAGATGATATCCATCATCAACAAATATAATGGCACTTTGTCTCAGTATTATTGCCATCTTATATTTTTTTATGAATAAACTTTTTTTGTTATTTTCATTTCTTTCTCTGCATAGGATGAACCAAGCAGTAAATTGGACGAGGTGAGCTTAGTATGAATAACTTTTATGTACTTAATGGCAAAAGGTTGAAGCAGTTAACATTAATCGTTGTCGTATCTTTCTTTACCGCTTGGTTCTTGTATATGGAAAACATTGTACAAGTCCCTGTCTTTTCATCAAAGGATGGACCTAAAGCAGTTTATAAAGGAGAAAAGGGTATTGCATTGACATTCAACATCGGATGGGGCGATGAAAAAGCTGAGCCGATATTGGATATATTAAAAAAAGAGAAAGTGACCGCTACCTTTTTTCTCGCTGGTTCTTGGGCTGAAAGACATCCTGACCTCATCGCAAGAATCGTTAAGGAAGGCCATGAAATTGGTATCCTCGGCTATGACTATGTTGATTATTCCGATGTAAAAGAAGAAAAGATTAATCAAGATGTTTCAAAAGCAAAAACAGCATTTGAAAAACTGAAAGTGGAGAATATCTCCTTATTCAGAGCACCAACAGGGCATTTTGACCAAAAGGCTTTAACCATCACAAACAGGTACAACTACACACTTGTTCATTGGAGTGTTGATTCTAAAGATTGGACAAATCCAGGAACCGAACAAATTGTTAAAAACGTTGCTCCGGCAAAAAAAGGAGATATTGTATTGCTTCATGCATCAGATTCAGCTAAGCAGACAGCTAACGCACTGCCAGCGATAATCGACAATCTCAAAGACAAAAACTTGAAGTTCGTTTCTGTAACAGAAATGCTTTCAAACGCTGACTCAAGTTCAAAAGAAGTGAATTAATTCCCATAACATAAAGGTCCTTGATGATTTATTTCATTAAGGGCCTTTATCATTATCCCCTATTCCCGGCAAAACATATCCTGCAAACTTGAAATCGAAAGGAATAATAAATAAAAAACAAAGCATCCTAATGAACAGGGATATTTCCTTTTGAAAGGAGCAGCTGCAATGTTCAAAAAATACAGCATCGTCCTGCTTTTATCTCTTTCCATTTTAAGCGGATGTTCAGCCGGCGAGTCTGCGCAACAGATGGACTATGACCAAACCAAAAAAATGGTAGTAGATATACTAAAAACCGATGACGGAAAAAAAGCAATACGTGATGTTATTGGGGATGAAGAAATTAAGGAAAATCTCGTAATGAATGAAGAGGCTGTAACAAAGACCATTGAATCTACTTTAGTTTCTGATAAAGCAGCTAAGTTTTGGACAGAGAAATTTAAAGATCCGGAATTTGCAGAAACAATGGCAAAAAGCCTGAAAACAGAGAATGAGAAATTACTCAAAGACTTGATGAAGGATCCAGATTATCGAAAGATGATGGTCGAACTACTGCAAGACCCGGCAATTGAATCAGACTTGAAAAATGTGTTAAAAAGCACAGAATATCGAGAACATCTAATGCAGGTTATGCAGGAATCAATGGATACACCTGAATTCAAGAAAAAGTTTCAGGAAATGCTCGACAAAGCAGCTAAAGAGGCAGCCTCTAACTTTAATACTAAATCCTTTAAAATCTAGTCAAAATAAGAAAGCAGGGAATCCCCTGCTTTCTTTTATTTAGGCTTCTTATTTTCCTACCTTTTGAATGACCTTCTCTGCAATCTTTATATAGATATCGCCTATTACATGTTCCTGCCCATAAACAGAAGGGGCAAAATCATTTTTATCCCAATCAGGCTGACCTAACGGAAGCTGTCCCAACATGGAGGTTTGCAAATCCTCTGCCAACTTCTTGCCCCCGCCTTGTCCAAACACATATTCCTTTTCTCCTGTTAATTTACTCTCAAAGTAGGACATATTTTCAATAACACCTAATATCTCATGTTCCGTTTTTATTGCCATTGCTCCCGCTCTAGCTGCTACAAATGCTGCAGTAGGATGTGGAGTTGTTACAATTATTTCTTTGCTAGAAGGTAGCATCGTATGTACATCTAAAGCTATATCACCTGTTCCAGGTGGCAAGTCTAGAATGAGATAATCTAAATCTCCCCACTCCACTTCTTGCAAAAAGCTTGTCAGCATTTTCCCGAGCATAGGTCCTCTCCAAATGATTGGGGCATTATCCTCAACAAAGAAACCCATAGAAATGACCTGTACTCCTAAACGCTCTACAGGTATAATTCGATCATTTACCACTTCCGGTCTCTTCGTTATTCCCATCATATCAGGAACACTAAATCCATATATATCTGCATCTAGAAGCCCAACCTTTTTTCCAAGCCTTGCCATAGAAACAGCCAAGTTGACAGAAACAGTTGATTTACCAACCCCTCCCTTTCCGCTGGCCACAGCAATATATGTAGGGGAATTCTTATTTTCCATCTCAGCATGTTCTGCTTGTATCTCCCGGACTAGGGCACTTGAAAGTTCAGTGAATCGCATACCAACAGTCTGCACCCCATTTTGTTTAAGTATGCTGACAACTTCCTGCTGCAATTCCATTTGTGCAGGAGATCCCATTTCCGCAACTGCTAACTTAATGCTGACATGTGACTTTTCTGCATCCCATTTTAAATCCTTTATGGAATTCAATTCTAACAATGTCTTATGTAAAAAAGGATCTGTTATCTGTTCTATCATGCGTTCAATCGCTTCTGCGTTTAAAATGACAATCCCCTCCTCTTTTTAGTAAGTATAACATAGAAAATGATAACCTTTACATATTTCAGATTCTCCCTTTATATTTCCCAGGAATTACGGGAGAAAAGAATAAGGAGAATCAGCCTATAGCTATTCCCCTTTAATTGCATCCTCGTTAGAAAAATATCGATTAACACCTTTATAGATGGATGCAGCTATTTTATTTTGGTACTCCTTATCCATTAAGTTCTTTTTCTCTGCAGGATTGGATAGAAAACCAATTTCCACTAAAGCACCTGGCTTTTTGGCATACTTTAAAATATAAACACTGTTTAGTGGCTTTGCTTTTCTTGTTGTGTTTTCCAGGTTATCAATCAGCTCATCTTGAATAAACTTTGCGGCAATCTCATTATCCTCCAGCTGTGGGGAAAAGAAGGTTTGTGCTCCGCTCCATTTAGAGGACGGAATGGCATTCAGATGTATACTTAAAAACAAATCAGCATCTGAGGAATTAATCATATTGAGCCTTTCCTTCAGGTCTGCTACCTTCCGATTGCGATATCCCTTTACATCATCCCCTGCTAAATCCTTATCTTCCTCTCTAGTCATTATAACTAGCGCGCCTTGTTCTTGAAGATAATCGCGGATTTTTAAGGATACATCCAAAGCAACATCTTTCTCTAACACTTCCTCATCACCCGCTCCACCATCTGGGCCACCATGACCAGGATCAATGACAATAATTTTCCCGGTTAAAGGCAAATTCCAAGCGTCCCATGAGTCATCATCTGAAAAGTCAAATTGCAAGATGAAAAAAAGAAGGATGAGTCCCACTGCAAATATACTGATTTTAAGTTTTTTATTCACTGTCCTAGTCAATCCCTCCTGCTGCTCGTCCTTATGCTAAATATATGGGACAAGGAGGCAATTTAGAACAAACCAGAAAAAAATCAAGCGGTGTGCGCACCGCCTGATTTTAATGAAGTCTAAGTTTTTTTCTTTTAATTGCTTTATTAAAACCCTCTAACCACCATGCATTTACGAATTGTTCACAAAGATAGTATAGCGATTCATTTTTACTGCTTTCTTCACTTCCCCAGTAGAGGAGAAAATGAAATAATGTATCCTTTAAATGTTTATCTTCTTCTAAGCATCTATTTTTAATAGTGGGGATATCTTCACCCCATGCGCTGAACTTGCTAAAGTTTGCCCCTAACAAAAATGCTTCAATAGCTACATCATAACAAGCCTCTTCCATACCTTCGTTCATAATAACGCTTGATGTCAATTGAGATGAGCCAAAATAACGAGCAACCTTTTCTTTTAAATCCTTTACAGAAAGCTCTTTAAGAACAGATCTTTCATATTTTATTTGTTTTTCTCTTTTTTTTAAATCGAAGTTCATAATAACTGTCACTGATTTCACCTCTTGAAAATAGTTTTTAACTAATCGAGAGGAGCAATTCAAGGATAAGGCTAATTTCCATATCCAAATAATATGGATGTTTCTATATATGGAAAAATGTAAGACGGATAATAAAAATCAAGAGAATAACCCATAATAATATAGAAAAAATGATAAGTATGAGGTGCTTAAATGAATCAGTCATTAGCCTATGTAAGAGAAGTTTTATCTCTGTATACAGACCGTTCAGATACTGGAAAAAGCATTTACAGCAAAATGATGAAGGGTCATTATAAATCAGAAGAAGCATTTGTCCGCGAATTATCCGAAGAAGAAAGTAGCTTCTTAAATCAAGTATTAGAAGAGGAAATACAGCATGCTAAAAACGAGCAAGACTCCAAAAGGGCTCACCACCTAAACGACATATATGAACTGTTGTTTTAAACAAAAAGGTCAGGCTGCGCACTAGATATAAATCTAGATGTGTGCCTGACCTTTCTTATTAGCGTTCTCTGCCATCCTCATCTTCAACATAAGGATCATGCTCATATGCAGGCAAATCTCCGAAGCTCGTCATGATTCCTTCTTCATCTAAGCTCTGCTCATATCTTTTATGCTGCTGATTAGGATATACCGTGATATTTTTTCCCTCTATATCAACACCTACAAAATTTTCATACTCCTCTACGTACCCAACATTTTCATAAGAATCAATGGAGAGATCATTATAATGATCAAATACAGGATGAACAAAGTCAGATGGAGTCTCTGACGTACCAAAGCTCTCAACATCCTGCCAGGAATCCTCCGCATCATATGCAACTGTTTCATCCTGTTCATCCATGTCAAACTTTCCAAATGGAGGCATAAGCACACCTTCCTCTACCGGCCGCTCGTGTGAAACAACTTGGTCCGGGGTATGCTCAATGCAATATCTTGCTGTTGGAAGAGCTTCAAGTCTTTCAAGAGGAATTTCCTTTCCACATTCTTCACATTTTCCATATGTTCCATTTTCAATTGCCTTTAACGCATTTACAACACCAGCATATTCAAATCTATAATGCTCATTTAAGGCAATATCCTTTTCTCTTTCATATAACTCGGTGCCCTCATCTCCTGGGTGATTATCATAACTCGATAATTCCCCAACCGAATCATGTGCATGACTGCGGATTAAACCTAAGTGATCATTTATATCATATCTTTCTTCTATGTCTTGTTTTTCATTTTCTAACAGTGATTGGAATTCATTAAGTTGTTGTTTAGTCAGCATGAGATTTTTCCTTTCATTAAATCTTTTGCCTTATTAGTATGAACGAAAAAAACAAGAACATTGAAGGAAATATGTACTTGTATACACTTCATTGATTGGGGAACGATAGGAAAAGATGTCACTACTGCTTATCAATGCGAATTTCCTTTGTCCGCATCCTATACCAATAATAAAAGCCAGCAGCTGCTTCATACGGAATATCCGATATTTCAGTATGTACAATTGGCTTTGAACGGTTGACAATATCAATTGTCGCTAAACCAAATCGCTTTTGCCAACGGGACTGTCCTACTTCAATCTCGATTACTTTATTTCTTTTTGTGAGAAATAAGGACGTTTGGAAGCTGCCTGTTTTCATCTGGATATATTCATCCTTTACTATATAGCGGCTGTTCACGAAGTCCAGAGTTCGTAATAGATAAACAAACAGCAATACGGCAAACGATGCATACCATAAACCTGGTTTAAAAATACATAGAGCAATTAATGATATAATCCATAAATAGCTCGGTCTTAACAACCTTGCTGCTAGCGCGTTCTTCGGCAGGCTAGTCATTTTTGAATGAATTTTGTACTCAGGCAATAATTCATGAACAATTTCATATGCTTTCTCTATCGGCAAAAACGGATAAAGAGAGTTTGTCTTTAAATCTTCTTCCCCTGTCTCCCCTGCACTGACTAACTTGACCTCTGCAAGTTTCAGGATTCTTTTCAAAGGCGATTGGATCACTTCAATTGCTTGCACCTTCTCTTTTAAGATAGAAAATGCAACCTCATCCACAAGTCCTTTTCTAATATAAATTCTATTGCTGTCAGATAATATTTGGTATTTTCCATATCTCCAGTACGTGGAGATTACACCATAAGCAACTGCAGCTATTGTAAAAAGAAACAGCAGTATAGCGATCATCCACCAGTATCTCATAATGCTGCTAAACCAATCCCCCATTTTATTTGTAACAGGGAAAACATCTTCTACATTGGAATAGATAGAAAAAACAACAGGAATTAGTGCAAAAAAACTAAATGATGTAAAGGATGCCTTTAAGACATCTTTTTTTGACGCTATAAAGTGAATCTGTCTGTCATTTGTTTTCTCCACCGTATATTCTATGTTATCCTCAGCCGCTTCATCAGGTACATCCATATACTCAGTTGAAGCTATAGTCTCCAGCCAATCTGCTTCCTTTCGAGAGACAGCAGGCAGTGCAATCGAACCATTATCCCCTGACTCACCAGTTTCCATAGTAATGGAAGAGATATTAAATAACTTATGGATAACAGTAGTGCGTCTTTGAATATTTTGTATCTTATTTAAGTAAATAACCCGCTCTGATTTTTTTATGACACCCGATATAATATGAATAGCTTCATCTTTCACTGTATAACGGTAGAAGCACCAATCAAAGATTATATAAACAATGGCAATAAGTATAAATACTGCAAATAAATACTGTAAAGCTATCCAAACCTTATTGTCTGTGCCAAAATGGATGACATAAAGAAAGAAAATAAATATTATATTGGTTTTAACCAATGTAATGAGGTCCAGCAGCATTTTTACCGGATGCAGCCTTACTGTTCTCCCTTCCATCATTCCACTTCCTTTATTTTTGCATAATGTGCTATCTGATCCCTTAGTTCTCGTGCTTCTTCTTGCGGTATAGCTGGTATTTTATGACTGCTGCCCATTGTGCCGACAGAGATGGAATACAGCTCGTATTTTCTTAATAATGGCCCTTGAATAAGTTCAACAGATTGTACCTTTGTCATCGGAATGAGTTGATGCTGTTTATTCCAGATACCTGATTTCAATTGAATGAACTCTTCATCCACATCATAACGCCAATATTTTTGCTTTAATGACGGTTCAAGAATAATCCCCCAAATTGCGGATAATACTGTTAGCCCAAGAAGCCCAATTATTATCCAGCCTATCCAGTACTTCCAATCAAAATAAACATCTAAATAATATACTATGCCAAGTACAACTAGAATTCCCCCATTTAGGAGAGCTTCCGATATCCGCCACACTTTCATTGCCTTTTCAGAAATACATCTATTCGGTTCCTCAATTTTTGTATACATTCTTCATTCACCTCCAAGCCTTGTAATTGTTATACGGGTGAAAAGCCAGATTAGTTTCTACTATTTCCAAAAAACGTTATTATTTAAGTATTTTTATTCAAAGAAATTAGTAGTTAAAAATAGGCCAATAGGTTCTGTTTTCCTAATTTTGTTAACGTATGATAGATTATGAAAGCGTTTCAAAAATTAAGAGAAAAGGAGTTGATAAAGCCGATAATCACTTAGTTCACCACAACGGAGCTCCTCCCTCATACATAACATCGCCTCTTAGAATGGAGTTGTCCTTTGGCAAGTAATTTTCCATTTCAAAATGAAGGAGATCTGTCAATGAAAACAAATCATATGCGGGTTTTGCTGTCCGCTATTCTAGCTTTTGTATTGATGATTCCCAGCGCTGCCTTTGCAGAAAAAGATAAACAAAAATCCCCTTCTAGCACAAATCCTAGTTTTCAAAATGTATCTGTTCATGATCCATCTATTATCAAGGATGGTGACACATACTATGTATTTGGTTCTCATATTGAAGCAGCCAAGTCAAACGATTTAATAAATTGGGAGACATTCACAAATGGGTATACAACACCTAATAACAAGCTGTATGGAGATTTATCCAAAAATTTAGCCGGATCATTCAAATGGGCTGGCGAAAATGACTCCGACAGCAAGGGAGGTTTTGCTGTTTGGGCTCCGGATGTTTTCTGGAACGAAAATTATGTTAATAAGGATGGTAGCAAAGGTGCTTACATGATTTACTACAGTGCTTCCTCCACATATATACGCTCAGCGATCGGTTATGCAGTTTCTCAAAATATTGAAGGTCCATTTGAATATGTCGACACCATTGTGTATTCAGGTTTCACAAAACAAAGTGCAAAAGATGCTAACAGCAATGTTGATAAAAAATGGGTAAATACAAATATCAGTACCTTAATAAGCTCTAAAGAATTAACAAATGAAAACGACAGCTGGTTTAATGCTGACGGCTCCTATAACAATAATCTTTATCCTAATGCGATTGATGCTAATGTGTTCACAGCTGCTGACGGCAAGTTGTGGATGACATATGGTTCTTGGTCTGGCGGAATTTATCTGCTGGAAATTGATAAGAAAACTGGAAAACCAATTTATCCTGGCAAAGACGGAAAAACAAAGGACGGCAGAATGATTGACCGCTACTTCGGCACAAAAATCGCCGGAGGCTATTACAAATCTGGAGAAGGTCCGTATGTGGTTTATGATAAAAATACGAAATATTATTATCTGTATGTGACATATGGCTGGTTAGGTGCTGATGGAGGTTATAATATGAGGCTGTTCCGTTCCAAATCACCTGATGGTCCTTATGTAGATGCAAGTGGTCAATCTGCAGTGCTACCTGGGAATGTTGACAATTCTCCATACGGAAATAAGGTAATGGGAAATTTCCTGTTTGAACGAAGAATTGGCGATCCAGGAACTGGTATCGGAGTCGGCTATGTATCTCCTGGGCATAACTCAGCTTTCATCGATTCTAAAACTGGGCAGCATTTCTTAGTATTCCATTCCCGCTTCCCTGAAACAGGTGAAATGCATGAAGTACGTGTCCATCAAATGTTCATGAACAGTGAAGGCTGGCCTGTTGCAGCACCATACCGCTACAGCGGGGAAAAGTTAGAAAAAGTGAATAGACAAAATCTTATAGGCCAATATCAGTTCATTAATCATGGAAAAGCTTATTCAGGCGATATTACAGAATCAGTTTATATTGAACTAAATAAAAACGGTAAAATAACAGGAGATGCGACAGGTACTTGGAAAAAAACAAGTCATAACGAAGCAGAAATAAAAATCGATGGCAGTACCTATAACGGTGTGTTTGTCCGCCAATGGGATGAAACGTCCCAAAGCTATGTGATGGCATTTACAGCAATGTCAAACGAAGGAGTTACAATCTGGGGCAGCAAAATGGAAGATAAGTCAGACAAGGAAATAGTCCAGGATGTAAAAACCGACCTAAACCTTGGTGATACAGCTAACGTAGTTTCAAATATATCCTTGCCGACTGAGGGAACCCGTCATACAACAATTACTTGGAAAACCTCTGATTCAAATGTCATATCAGCAACAGGTGCAGTAACACGTCCAGAGGCTGGTGCTGCCAGTAAAGAAGCAACGCTAACCGCAACTATTACAAAAGGCAAGTCCACGACTACTAAAACCTTCGTCATTACTGTTTTGCCATATAAGGAAAATGGCTTGGCAGCCCAATACTCATTCGAAGGTGATTTAAGTGACAGCAATGCACAATTCGGCAGCGGTACAGTGACAGGAAATAGAATTGATAATAATGGTGGAACAATCTCCTATACAGATGGAGTAAACGGAGGAAAAGCAGCAAAATTTGACGGAGCTTCAGGCATCCGCTTGCCAAACGGATTAATATCTAGTGATAGCTATAGTGTTTCTCTCTGGATTAAACCAGAACAGCTGACGCAATACACTACTACTTTCTTCGGTGCAAGAGACAGTAACAACTGGATAAGTCTGCTTCCATATGGCACAGGAAATGGAAGCACAGAAGTATGGTCAGGCAGCTCTAAATGGTATGATGCATCTGTCGGCAGCCAAATAAAAACGGGTGAGTGGACACATCTTGCTTTTACAGTTGATAAGGATGCGATCTCCGTGTACGTAAACGGAAATGAAAAATATAAAGGCACAGGATTCCCAAACATATTCACAACGGCTAGCACAAGCTTTAGTTTAGGAGTGAACTGGTGGGACCCACCATTTAAAGGTAGCATGGATGAATTGAAGATTTATGATGGCTCACTTACAGCTGATGAAATAAGCAACCTTGCTCAAAGGAACGAATAAGTGATGGAAAGGCCCGTAAAAAGAACGGGTCTTTCTTCTCTGTTTATCTTCCCCATCCCCTCTTTTTATACTTCTAGATTCATTCTTTTAGCAATTCACACCATAAATAAAATAAAGTTCCCAAAGGCAAATGTTTGAGAGCAAGAACGTGCGACAAAAACAAAATATTGATTAACGGTCAATAGTTTAATTACAAAGGATAACCCTGAAGATATATCTTCAGGGTTATCCTTTGTTCAAGAAACAGCAGCTATAAAATAAATGCGCTTATTAAGAAATGCTAATTATCTTAATAATTTTTTCCATTCAGCTTATTTTAAGCAGTCCTCGATTTAGAATATCCCGCCAAAAGCTTCTATAAACCAATTGAAGAAGTTTAACCTATATTATTATATAACGTTACTAACTTTTAAAGGCCCCCTGCATCATAAATTAAAAGATATTTAAGCTCTAGAATGATTAGATGTGAAGATTTATATTTAGGAGTTAACATAGGCCGCCGTCAGAGATAATTTTCAGACATAAAAAAGACCCTTTCCACAAAAGTGGAAAGGGTCTTTGAAACGCAAAATTAACGTTTTGAGAACTGAGGTGCACGACGAGCGCCTTTAAGACCGTATTTTTTACGTTCTTTCATACGAGCGTCACGAGTTAGCAATCCAGCACGTTTAAGTGTTGGACGGTATTCAGGATCTGCTTGTAGTAAAGCACGAGCGATACCATGACGGATAGCTCCAGCTTGACCAGTGTAACCTCCACCGCTAACGTTTACTAGGATATTGTAGCTTCCAGTAGTTTCAGTAGCTACTAATGGTTGTTTTACAACTTCACGCAAAGCTGCAAATGGAATATAGTTTTCAATTTCACGACCATTGATGATGATTTGACCGTCGCCTGGTACTAAACGTACACGTGCAACGGAACTTTTACGACGACCAGTACCGATATATTGAACCTGTGCCATTTTTTTTACCTCCCTTATTAATTATCCGCGAAGTTCGTAAACTTCTGGTTGTTGTGCTTGGTGCGGATGCTCGCTACCAGCGTATACATGTAATTTTTTAAACATTTGACGACCAAGAGAATTCTTTGGAAGCATGCCTTTGATAGCAAGCTCAAGCATTTTCTCAGCGTAGTTTGTACGCATTTCTAAAGCTGTTCTTTGCTTTAGTCCACCTGGATGCATTGTGTGACGGTAGTAAATTTTATCAGTCAATTTTTTACCAGTCAATTCGATTTTTGAAGCATTTAAAAGAATAACATGATCACCAGTGTCCACATGTGGTGTGAAAGTTGGTTTGTGTTTACCACGTAGAATTGATGCTACTTCACTAGCAAGACGACCTAAAGTTTTGCCTTCAGCATCAATCACGTACCATTTACGGTCAACAGTATTTGAATTAGCCATGAACGTTGTACGCATGAGTTTCCCTCCTGAATGTAAGTTTTTAATTTTTTGTTTGTTTTAATGATTTACGTCTATATGTTCACACAATAAGTTTCCGGGGCTTAATGTGGGTTTATAATACATACCATATTATGATATATGCTAGAGTGGCATATGTCAAGAAAATGTTACACCAGGTTTAGTTGTTATGAATATTTCTTGAAAACCTGGCTCTTTCGGCCCTAATAAAAGACCTTCCAAAGATAAAGTCCGTTTGCAGAAGCTGTCTTTCCTGCGGCTTTGCGGTCTTTCTTCTCTATTATCTCTTTAATGGATTCCGGCTTTCGTTTGCCTCTGCCCACATCTAACAGCGTCCCAATAATAATCCGGACCATATTGTACAGGAAACCATTCCCTTCGAAGCAAAAAACAAGTATGTCCCCTTCTTCCACCAATCTCATGGAATGAATGGTCCTAACCTTATCTTCTTTGTCTGTCTTCATGGAACAAAAACTCGTAAAATCATGTTCTCCGATGAAATACTCCAGTGCTTCCCTAATGGCACCTATATCCAGCTGATATGGGTAATAATAGGAAAAATTACGCTTAAACGGGTCTCTCCTTTCAGAGAGATGAATAAAATAACGGTATTCCTTGCCCTGCACATCGTATCTCGCATGAAAGCTCCTATCAACCGCCTCTATTGTGGAAAAAACAATATCATGCGGCAGCAGTGCATTTAAAGCAAGCTCCCACTTACCTGCAGGAATATCAAGATCTGAATCGAAATGAATAACTTGACCCTTTGCATGAACACCTGCATCTGTACGGCCCGATGCTTGTATCTTAATTTCACTGCCTTTATGAAGCTTTTTAAGAGCTTTTTCAATTTCTCCTTGAACAGTTCGGTCTTTTGGCTGCAACTGAAAACCGCAGTATTCGGTGCCGTCATAGCTGACTATCCCTTTATATCTTTGCATTATTTATCTCCATTATGATTTAAATACAAACAGCAATCCTGCCACTAGCACTAATAATAAAATCATGATACTATCTGTTTGCTTCCATACTAACTGACGGTACTTGGTCCTGCCCTCTCCGCCTTGATAGCCTCTTGCCTCCATTGCAGTTGCTAGCTCTTCCGCACGCTTAAAAGCATTGACAAACAACGGAATTAACAATGGAACAATAGCTTTAATTCTGTTCTTGATTGGGCCGCTAGAAAATTCGACCCCTCTTGCCATCTGTGCCTTCATTATCTTCTCCGTCTCATCCATAAGTGTCGGGATAAAGCGCAGGGAAATAGACATCATTAAAGCAAGCTCATGAACTGGAAAACGGACTTTTTTCAACGGCCCTAGGAGCGTTTCTAAGGCATCTGTCAGCTCGATTGGAGTCGTTGTCAAGGTAAGCAAGGATGTCATAATGATAAGCAGAAAGAATCTTAATGAAATAAGAATTCCCATCCTTAAACCTTCTTCATAAATCTTTATCCATCCGTATTCAAATAAAAGGTTGCCACCTTTAGTAAAGAATAAATGAAGACAGAAAGTAAATAATATAAGCCATAAAATCGGCCTTAACCCGAGATAAATATATCGGAAGGGCACCTTGGATAACAGAATCATCATACCAACATAAACAGCAAGTATAAAGTAGGTAACCGCATTGTTAGCAAGGAAAACGATACATATAAATAAAAATACGATTATCAGTTTAGAGCGAGGGTCCATCCTGTGAAGAAGAGAGTCAATGGGAACAAAACGGCCGATTATCATCTTCCCCATCATTGATTAGCCTCTTTTTTCTTTAAATGATCTGAAACTTCCATAATAAATGTCTCCATGTTTAAATGCACTCTGTCTAACTTGTATCCTAGCAGTGATTCTAATTTCTGTTGAAATCTAACTATATCCGGAACATTAAGACCAATTTCTATTAAACCTTCACTATTTGAGAATATATTCTCTGGTGTTCCTTCTTTATAAACATTTCCTTTGTTCATAATAACTATTTTATCAGCATAGATTGCGGCATCTTCCATGCTGTGAGTAACAAGAATGGTCGTTAAATTCCGCTCTTTATGAAGTCTGTAGAACATATCCATAATTTCTTTGCGCCCTCTTGGATCAAGTCCAGCGGTTGGTTCATCAAGCACAAGCACCTCTGGTTCCATTGCCAGAACTCCTGCAATTGCAACCCTTCTCATCTGTCCTCCAGATAAATCAAATGGAGATTTAGTCAAATACTCTTCAGACAGACCAACTTCTTTAAGCGCCTTTTTTGCTCTTACTTTAGCTTCTTCCTCGCTTACACCAAAGTTCATCGGTCCAAAGCAAATATCCTTTTCCACTGTCTCCTCGAAAAGCTGGCTTTCGGGAAACTGGAAGACGATTCCTACCTTTTGACGAATAGGGGCAAGGTTTTTATTTTTACGTCCAGATTCGATTAGTCTGTCGCCAATTACAACACTACCATTTGAAGGTGTTAACAGAGCATTCAAATGTTGAAGGACGGTAGATTTCCCAGAGCCTGTATGTCCAATAATAGCTGTATATGATCCAGAGGTAATGTTTATGTCTACATCCTTAATAGCCAGAGTTTCAAATGGTGTATTCTCTTGATACTTATAAGCTACTCTTTGAAGTGAGATGTCCATAACTCTGTCACCAACTCTTCTTCTGTCAATGTAATTTTGTCCAGTTGAACTCCCTGCTTACGAAGACCGCTTCTCAGCTTTATCGCAAATGGGATATCCAACCCAATATCAATTAATTCCTTTTCTAACTGAAAGATTTCAGAAGGATTCCCCTCTTTATATATCTTCCCTTCATTCATAATTATGATCCGGTCTGCTCTTGCAGCTTCGTCTAAATCATGAGTGATGGAGATAACGGTCATGTTCTCCTCCTTCAGCTCTTTCATTAATTCCAGCACTTCTTGCCTGCCTTGCGGGTCAAGCATGGAAGTAGCTTCATCCAGCACGATGATGCTAGGTTTCAAAGCAATTACCCCAGCAATAGCTACTCTCTGTTTTTGACCGCCTGAAAGATGGTGCGGCTCTTGATCAAGAAAAGGCAACATATTAACTTTTGATAAAGCTGCTTCTACCCTTTTATGCATTTCTTCTCTGGGGACGGCAATATTTTCTAACCCAAAAGCCACATCATCTTTTACTGTAGTACCTACAAACTGGTTATCAGGGTTTTGAAATACCATGCCTATCTTTCTTCTTGCTTCCCATACTGTTTCTTCAGAAATAGTTACATCACCTATTTGAATTGAACCTTCCGACGAAAAATATAAGCCGTTTAACAGCTTTGCAAGTGTAGATTTGCCAGAGCCATTATGTCCTACTATCGCCACCCATTCCCCTTGCTTTACTTGAAAGGAAACGTTATCGAGAGCTTTTCTTTGTTGATCTTCGTACATAAAAGATAAGGAATCAACTGTTACCAATACTTTATGGTCCATATAATACCCCACTCATTTTTCTTTTGCCAAAAAGAAAACTCGCCTTACGGGCGAGCTTTGAATTGGTTTAACATAAGATTGATATTTTTTATAAAATCCTATGTCCCTGTTACCCAGGTAATTCATATGTTGTAAAGAATCTTATGATATTCCTATTCTTCGCACCCTGAATGCTTCTTTAAAAACGAAAAAAGCCCGCACCCCAAATTCACATTGAATTTATTGAGGTGCTAGAGCTAGACGAGACATTTCTATCTTTTTTTCCTTAATGCTCATCGTAACACTCTGTTTTGGCTTGATAGCATATAGAATGAGACTGCTAAAGAAAAAGGGTACTTGAACAAGTTTGATAGCAATATAAACTGTCCCGCACCCTAAGTTCTTTTAAAATCTCTTTATTATACTAACTCGATAATTACCATTGGTGCACCGTCTCCGCGACGAGGTCCCATTTTCATGATACGTGTGTATCCACCTTGACGTTCAGTGTAACGAGCAGCGATGTCGCTGAACAATTTTTGAACAGCATCTTGGTTTTCTTCAACGTTAGCAACTTCATTACGTACGTAAGCAGCAGCTTGACGACGTGCATGAAGATCTCCACGTTTACCAAGTGTAATCATTTTTTCTACAACAGAACGAAGTTCTTTTGCACGAGCTTCAGTTGTTTCAATGCGCTCGTTGATGATTAAGTCTGTTGTTAAGTCACGTAACATAGCTTTACGCTGTGCGCTAGTGCGTCCTAACTTTCTGTAACCCATGTGTGATTCCCTCCTTTTGTTGTTATTCAAGCAGCTGGGCAATCAAAAACGGCTGTTTATCAGTCGTCTTTTCTCAGGCCTAAACCTAGCTCTTCCAGTTTATGCTTAACTTCTTCCAGAGATTTTCTACCTAGATTTCGAACCTTCATCATATCTTCTTCAGTTTTATTTGCCAATTCTTGTACTGTATTAATGCCAGCACGTTTTAGGCAGTTATAAGAACGAACAGATAGATCAAGCTCTTCAATCGTCATCTCAAGAACTTTTTCTTTTTGATCTTCTTCTTTTTCTACCATTATCTCAGCATTTTGTGCTTCATCAGTTAAACCAACGAAGATGTTTAAATGCTCTGTCAAAATCTTTGCACCAAGTGCAATAGCATCTTGAGGACCTGTACTACCGTCAGTCCAAACGTCAAATGTTAGTTTATCATAATTAGTCAATTGACCAACACGAGTGTTTTCAACTTGATAATTCACTCTAGATACAGGCGTATAGATAGAGTCAATTGGAATAACACCAATCGGCTGATCTTCACGCTTGTTCTGCTCAGCAGGTGCGTATCCACGACCACGCTTAGCAGTTAAACGCATGCGAAGATTTCCGTTGCTGCCCAATGTAGCGATATGAAGATCTGGATTCAAGATCTCTACATCACTGTCATGAGTGATGTCCGCTGCAGTGACAACTCCTTCACCTTGCATATCAATCTCTAAAGTTTTTTCATCATCAGAGTAGATTTTAAGTGCTAGTTTTTTGATGTTCAATATGATAGATGTTACATCTTCCACGACGCCTTCAATTGTTGAGAACTCATGAAGTACCCCATCAATTTGAATGGATGTGATAGCGGCACCAGGGAGTGAGGATAATAGAATACGACGTAAGGAGTTACCCAAAGTAGTACCATATCCACGCTCAAGTGGCTCTACGACGAATTTGCCGTATTTGGCATCATCGTTGATCTCAACCGTTTCGATTTTTGGTTTTTCTATTTCGATCATCAAAATATACCCTCCTTCAAAACGTCGAAACCCCGGCTAACTGAGTAACCGAAATTCCCCATGTTTACGTTCCCGCTTTGTGCACAACAACTGGGTTAATAATTCTGTACGGGCTTTTTTAAAAAGTTTTAATCAAATCCCAGTATAGACAAGGATAAATGATTTTATACAGAAAAATTAAACGCGGCGACGTTTAGGTGGTCGGCAGCCATTATGAGGAACTGGAGTTACATCTCTGATAGCAGTAACTTCAAGACCTGCAGCTTGAAGAGCACGGATAGCAGCTTCACGACCAGCACCTGGTCCTTTTACAGTTACTTCAAGAGTTTTCATACCATGTTCCATTGATGATTTAGCAGCAGTTTCAGCAGCCATTTGAGCAGCGAAAGGAGTAGATTTACGAGAACCTCTAAATCCTAGAGCTCCTGCACTTGACCAAGAAAGAGCATTACCATGAACATCAGTGATAGTTACGATTGTGTTGTTGAATGTTGAACGAATGTGTGCAATACCAGATTCGATATTCTTTTTCACACGACGTTTACGAGTATTCGTTTTACGTGCCATTACTAGTACCTCCTTTACCGATTATTTTTTCTTGTTAGCTACAGTCTTACGAGGACCTTTGCGTGTACGAGCGTTGTTTTTCGTGTTTTGTCCGCGAACTGGAAGACCACGGCGGTGACGAAGACCACGGTAGCAACCGATCTCCATTAGACGTTTGATGTTAAGTGAAACTTCACGACGAAGGTCACCTTCAACTTTTAGTTTGTCAATGATATCACGGATTTTGTTAAGTTCATCTTCCGTCAAGTCACGAACACGAGTATCTTCAGAAACACCAGCTTCTGCCAATACTTTTTGTGCAGTAATTTTTCCGATACCAAAAATGTATGTTAAAGATATTACTACGCGTTTTTCACGTGGAATATCCACACCAGCAATACGTGCCATCTATATGCGCACCTCCTTATTATTAACCTTGTTTTTGTTTATGTTTAGGGTTTTCACAGATAACCATAACTTTCCCACGTCTGCGGATAACTTTGCATTTTTCGCAGATAGGTTTAACAGATGGTCTAACTTTCATTATCCTAACCTCCTTGATAGTACGGAGTGCAATCAGATTATTTAAAGCGGTAAGTGATTCTTCCGCGAGTCAAGTCATATGGAGATAACTCAACCGTTACTTTATCACCAGGTAAAATGCGGATAAAATGCATACGAATTTTACCAGAAACGTGAGCCAATACAGTATGACCATTTTCTAATTCTACCTTAAACATGGCGTTCGGCAAAGTTTCAGTGATTGTGCCTTCAATTTCGATTACATCGTCTTTAGCCATCGAATAAATTCTCCCTTCATTTTAAAATGCGAAATACTTTAAACTAAATATAGCAAAGTGTAGTTCTCTCTTTTGTAACACGATCGGTGTACATCAACTACTCTGAACTGCTCTATAATATACTAATTCGTCATATAACTGCAACTAATTGATTATAACACAATGTTAAACCTTCGTCCGCTAATAATGACAAATTAATAATAAAAATTATAAACTTCCATCAGAATCGACCAATGTGACCACCAACACAGCTAATATTGCTTTTACACTCCGTTATAAAGCTATATTAAAAGTAATATTTCTTGCTAACAGGGTAATATAAAAACACTAGCAAAGTGCTAACTGCGGCTGTTTCACTGCTTTTGTTAATTACTGCAAAAAAAATAGCATGGACACTTCTTCAAGAGTCTAACCGTATTTTTCGCATCACATACACAATCGCTACATGAAATGCCGTAAAGATCTTCGCATTCCGATATTAAAATAAAGAGGGATTACCGATTGCGCACACCTGGTCCTATACCTTATGTCCATAATAGAAAGAATAATAGTTACCTTCTTCACTACTAGATAAAAAAGCAATTCAAGCGGAGCTACCATGAAATCCAAAATACTCTGCACCAATTATCATAAATTGATTATTCTTCTAACTCACATAAACATTAAAATTCATATTTATGCTTTATTTGTTACAGATATAACCATAGGAATTATTATACCTTTTGAAAAAAGGAAATGCATCATGTTTAGGAATAAACTCCTTAGCCATTTCATCCCAATTCTTCTATTTTATTCTCTGATTTAAGTCCATGCTAGATTCAGATTAGTCTAAGCAAAAGTGTTTTATGAATTTAGGATAACTTAAGAGTACTTAGTAATTCATCCAGATCTGAGAATACTTTTGAAATATCTTGTTGGCCATTGAAGTTTTTCAAGTAGCCTTTTGACTCATAAAAATCAAGTAATGGTTGAGATTGTTTGATGTTAACATCCAAACGGTTTTTGACAGTAGCTTCATTATCATCTGCGCGTTGATATAACTCACCGCCACAGCGATCGCATGTATCTTCTTTAGCAGGCGGGTTGAACACCAAATGGTATGTCGCTCCGCAAGACTTACAAATACGGCGTCCTGTCAGTCTTTCCATTAATATTTCTTGATCGACTTGAACATTGATTACATAATCAAGTCTTTTTTCTAAATCAGACAAAATGGATTCTAAAGCTTCAGCTTGTGGAACAGTACGAGGGAATCCGTCTAGAAGAAAACCCTTTTCACAATCATCCTTACTAAGTCTTTCGCGAACGATCCCGATAGTAACTTCATCAGGAACCAATTCACCTTTATCCATAAATGATTTTGCTTTTAGTCCAAGCTCTGTTTCATCTTTCATTGCAGCACGGAACATATCACCAGTTGAGATATGAGGGATGCCATATTTCTCGACAATCTTCTCGGCTTGTGTACCTTTGCCTGCGCCAGGGAGCCCCATTAAGACTAAATTCATGCGTATTCCCCCCTAAATAAAGTCTTGCACATAAAATTCAAGGGACAAGAGTCCCCTAAAATTATATGTTATTTTATAAATCCTTTATAGTGACGTTTAACTAGCTGGGATTCTAACTGCTTCATTGTTTCCAGTGCAACACCGACTACGATTAGTAGACTCGTTCCACCAATTTGCGCAGATTGCGGTAACCCGGCAATGTTGATAAAGAACACTGGAAGAATGGCAATAACAGCCAAGAATAATGCACCGACTAATGTTAAACGGTAAAGAACACGAGTCAAATATTCTTGCGTACTTTTTCCTGGTCTGATACCTGGAATGTATCCACCTTGCTTTTTCAAGTTCTCTGAAACTTGTTCAGGATTAACTTGGATAAAAGCATAGAAATAAGTGAATGCAAGAATTAATACTGTATAGATAACCATTCCAATAGGATGCGTGTAGTCGAATACTTTTTGTATCCAAGTTGTTACAGCATTTTGCTCAAAGAATGATGCGATTGTTCTTGGAGTAACCAAGAATGAAACCGCGAAAATAACCGGGATAACTCCAGCAGAGTTAACCTTTAGCGGAAGATGTGTAGATTGTCCTCCAACCGAGCTGTTTCCATTTGTCATTCTTTTCGCATATTGAATTGGGATCTTTCTAAGTGCTTGCTGGATGAAGATTACTCCAACTACAAGAGCTACCACTGCAACTAGAATTAGAAGCACTGTAGCAATGCGCAAGAATAATTGATCACCAGGGTTTTCAAACTGTTGTGCATAAATTTGGTTAGCGATATTTGGAATTCCAGCAGCTATCCCAGCAAAGATGATAATAGATATACCATTACCAACACCTTTTGACGTGATTAGTTCCCCAAGCCACATCAAGAAAGCAGTTCCTGCTGTTAACACAACAGAGATTACCAAGTAGGAACTAAATCCAGGATTAGTAATCAAAGCACCACCTGCAAGGTTATTGAAACCATAAGACATTCCAAAGCCCTGAATGAAGCCTAAGACGATAGTGAAGTATCTAGTAAATTGAGTTAACTTACGTCGACCAGCATCACCTTGTTTAGACCATTCAGTGAACTTAGGTACAACATCCATCTGCAGCAAGCTGACAATGATAGATGCTGTGATATATGGCATAATCCCCATAGCAAGTATAGAAAAGTTGCTAAGCGCGCCGCCGCCGAATGTATTTAGAATACCGAAGGCACTAAAAGCATCCTGCGCTTGTAAAAACTCTGCATTTACATAAGGTACCGGTATGAAAGTACCGATACGGAATATAATCAACATTAATAGGGTGAATATGATTTTACGTCTTATTTCACCCACGCGCATAAAATTGGAGATTGTCTGAAACATTAAATCACCTCAGTTTGACCGCCGGCAGCTTCAATAGCTTCCTTTGCAGCAGAGGAGAATTTATGTGCTTTAACAGTAAGCTTTTTCTCAACTTTGCCATTTGCAAGAATCTTAATTCCTGCTTTCTCGTTGCTCACGATTCCAGTTTCGATAAGAAGTTCTGGAGTCACTTCTGCTCCATCTTCGAAACGGTTAAGAACATCAAGGTTAACAATTGCGTATTCTTTACGGTTGATGTTTGTAAAACCACGTTTTGGTAAACGACGGAATAAAGGAGTTTGACCACCTTCAAATCCTAGTCTTACACCCCCACCTGAACGTGCATTTTGACCTTTATGACCTTTACCAGCAGTCTTACCAGTACCTGAACCGATACCACGACCGACACGCTTACGTTCTTTACGAGAACCTTCTGCAGGTTTTAATTCATGAAGTTTCATATTGGCACCTCCTTATTGAAGAAGAATGATTTTTAGTTTTCTTTAACAGATACTAAATGTGATACTTTAGTGATCATGCCGCGGATAGCAGCATTATCTTGTTGTTGTACTGTTTGGTTTACTTTACGCAAACCTAACGCTTTAACTGTTTCGCGTTGGTCTTGAGGACGACCAATAACGCTTTTAGTGAGGGTAATTTCCAGTTTGTTTGCCATCTAATTTCCCTCCTTATCCTAACAGTTCTTCTACTGATTTACCACGTAACTTCGCTACGTCTTCAGCACGTTTTAATTGTTTTAAACCGTCTAAAGTTGCACGAACCATGTTAATTGGTGTGTTTGTACCTAAAGATTTAGATAGGATATCAGCAACACCAGCTAACTCAAGCACTGCACGTACTGGACCACCAGCGATAACACCAGTACCTTCAGAAGCAGGTTTTAGCAAGATTTCACCAGCACCGAAATGTCCGATAATTTCGTGTGGGATTGTTGTACCAACCATAGGTACTTCCACAAGATTTTTCTTCGCATCTTCAACTGCTTTGCGGATTGCATCTGGTACCTCTTGAGCTTTACCAGTACCAAAACCAACATTGCCGTTTTTATCTCCAACTACTACAAGTGCAGAGAAACGGAAACGACGTCCACCTTTAACAACTTTCGCTACACGGTTGATAGTAACAACGCGTTCTTCAAGTTCAAGTTTGTTTGGATCAATACTACGACTACGCATCTATTTTTGTCCCTCCTTTGACTATTAAAATTCTAAGCCGTTCTCACGAGCAGCATCAGCTAAAGCTTTTACGCGACCATGATATAAATATCCACCGCGGTCAAAAACAACTGATTTAACACCTTTTTCTACAGCACGTTTAGCTACTAATTCACCGATCTTAACAGCAGCATCAAGGTTGCTAGCAGATTCTAAGTTAAGCTCTTTATCTAAAGTAGATGCGCTAGCGATTGTTACGCCATTAACATCATCAATAAGTTGAGCGTAAATGTGTTTGTTTGAACGGAACACATTTAGACGAGGACGAGCTTGAGTACCGCTTAGTTTAGAACGCACACGTGCGTGTCTTTTTTTACGGGTTTCATTCTTGTCAGCCTTCGTAATCATTCAGGTCACTCCTTTCGTTTACCTATCCGGCATTACTTACCTGTTTTACCTTCTTTTCTACGTACGAATTCGCCTTCGTAACGAATACCTTTACCTTTGTAAGGCTCTGGTGGGCGAACGTCACGGATGTTAGCAGCAAGTGCTCCAACGCGCTCTTTGCTAGTACCTTTTACAACTACTTTAGTTGCAGAAGGAACTTCGATTTCGATTCCTGCTTCTGGTTCGATCTCAACTGGGTGAGAGTAACCTACGTTAAGAACAAGTTTGTTTCCTTGTTTTTGAGCACGGTAACCTACACCGATTAGTTCAAGACCTCTTTCAAAGCCTTTAGAAACACCTTCCACCATGTTAGATAACAAAGCGCGAGTTGTTCCGTGCAATGCACGATGTTCCTTCGCATCTGAAGGACGAGTAACGTTAATCACGTTCTCTTCAACGTTGATTGCGATATCAGAGTTAAAAGTACGAGTTAATTCGCCTTTAGGACCTTTAACCGTTACAGTACTGTTATCAATAGTAACTGTAACGCCTGCTGGTACTTCGACTGGTTTTTTACCTACACGAGACATTTAGTTGCACCTCCATTCATTTAAACCTATATTACCAAACGTATGCTAAAACTTCTCCGCCAACTTGTTTAGCGCGAGCTTCTTTATCAGTAAGTACTCCTTGAGAAGTAGAAACTAGTGCGATTCCAAGACCGTTTAGTACGCGTGGTACTTCAGTTGCTTTCGCATATACGCGAAGACCAGGTTTACTAATACGTTTAAGTCCAGTAATTACACGCTCGTTGCTAGAACCGTATTTAAGGAAAATGCGGATGATTCCTTGTTTGTTATCTTCAATATATTCAACATCACGGATGAAACCTTCACGCTTCAAGATTTCAGCGATTTCTTTTTTCACATTAGAAGCAGGTACCTCTAATTTTTCGTGACGTACCATATTCGCATTACGGATTCTTGTAAGCAAATCTGCAATTGGATCTGTCATAACCATTGTTTTAACCTCCTTCCCATAATGGGGTTTTACCAGCTAGCTTTTTTCACACCAGGAATTTGTCCCTTATATGCTAATTCACGGAAACAAATACGGCAAAGCTTAAATTTACGGTACACAGAATGTGGACGTCCGCAGCGTTCGCAGCGAGTATATTCTTGTACTTTATATTTAGGCGTGCGTTTTTGTTTCGCAATCATTGACTTCTTAGCCACATTTACGCCTCCCTCTAATTAGAGATTACTTTTGGAACGGCATTCCAAATTGAGTTAATAATTCACGAGCTTCTTCATCAGTGTTAGCTGTAGTAACGATAACAATATCCATACCTCTAACTTTGTTTACTTTATCGTAATCAACTTCAGGGAAGATCAATTGTTCTTTAACACCTAGAGTGTAGTTTCCACGGCCGTCAAAAGATTTCTTAGAAACACCGCGGAAGTCACGAACACGTGGTAGAGAAACAGATACTAGTTTATCGAAAAACTCATACATGCGTTCTCCACGAAGTGTAACTTTCGCACCGATTGGCATACCTTCACGTAGACGGAAGCCTGCGATAGATTTCTTTGCACGAGTGATTACTGGCTTTTGACCAGAAATTACTGTCAATTCTTCTACTGCAATGTCCAATGCTTTAGCATTTGCAACTGCTTCACCAACACCCATGTTGATAACAATTTTCTCAAGCTTTGGAACTTGCATTACAGATTTATAGTTGAACTTGCTCATAAGAGCAGGTACAGTTTCTTTTGTGTACTTTTCTTTTAGGCGGTTCATTCATAGTACCTCCCTTCTTTTTTAAACTATTTATCTAGAATTTCACCGGATTTTTTCGCTACGCGTACTTTTTTACCATCAACAGATGTAGATCCTACACGTGTAGGTTCACCTGTTTTAGGATCGATAGGCATAACGTTGGATACATGAATAGCTGCTTCCTGGTCATTGATTCCACCTTGTGGATTCAACTGGGATGGCTTGTTGTGTTTCTTAACAATGTTTACTCCTTCAACTAGCACACGGCTCTTTTTAGGGAACGCTGCAAGAACTACACCAGTTTTGCCTTTATCCTTACCAGAG
This sequence comes from Niallia sp. Man26, assembly GCF_022049065.2. Classification (NCBI taxonomy): domain Bacteria; kingdom Bacillati; phylum Bacillota; class Bacilli; order Caryophanales; family Bacillaceae; genus Niallia; species Niallia sp. Man26. The sequence goes on along the minus strand of NZ_CP095743.1, from coordinate 141,248 downwards.
ATGACCATTACTTTGTCACCTTTTTTAACATGCATCTTTTCGCACCTCCTTAAAGGCAATTGAATTTATGATTTATAGTACTTCTGGAGCTAATGATACAATCTTCATGAAGTTGTTATCGCGAAGTTCGCGAGCAACTGGTCCAAAGATACGAGTTCCACGTGGACTCTTATCATCACGGATAATTACACATGCGTTTTCATCGAAACGAATGTAAGTACCGTCTGCGCGGCGTACACCACTCTTTGTTCTTACTACTACTGCTTTTACTACGTCACCTTTTTTAACAACGCCACCTGGTGTTGCTTGTTTCACAGTAACAACGATGATATCACCGATATTAGCAGTTTTGCGGCCTGAACCACCAAGAACTTTAATAGTTAGTACTTCACGAGCACCAGAGTTGTCAGCAACTTTCAAACGTGATTCTTGTTGAATCATGTGTGTAACCTCCCTTCGGGATGAAGCTTATTCCGAACAATTAGATAATAACTGCTTTTTCTACTACTTCTACAAGACGGAAACGTTTTGTAGCTGATAATGGACGTGTTTCCATAATACGTACAACATCGCCAATTTTAGCTGTATTTTGCTCATCGTGAGCTTTATACTTTTTAGAGTATTTCACGCGTTTGCCATATAGTGGGTGTTTTTTGTACGTTTCAACAACAACAGTAACGGTTTTATCCATTTTGTCAGAAACAACACGGCCAGTATAGACTTTGCGTTGATTGCGTTCGCTCATCATACGAACCTCCTCTCACGTTATCGATTATTGACGCCGATTTCTCTTTCACGAATTACTGTTTTCATGCGAGCAATCGCTTTGCGTACTTCACGAATGCGAGCTGTATTTTCAAGTTGTCCTGTCGCTAATTGAAAGCGAAGGTTGAAAAGCTCTTCTTTTAAAGATTTAACTTTTTGTTCAATTTCTGCAGTGGTAAGGTCACGAATTTCATTAGCTTTCATTAGTTTCACCACCAATTTCTTCACGTTTTACAAACTTACATTTTACTGGAAGCTTGTGTGATGCAAGGCGAAGTGCTTCACGAGCGATCTCTTCAGAAACACCAGCAATTTCGAACATAATTTTACCAGGCTTAACAACTGCTACCCAACCTTCTGGAGCACCCTTACCGGAACCCATGCGGACTTCTAGAGGCTTTGCAGTGTAAGGCTTATGTGGGAAAATTTTAATCCAAACTTTACCGCCACGTTTCATGTAACGAGTCATCGCGATACGAGCGGATTCAATTTGACGGTTAGTAATCCAAGATGCTTCTAAAGATTGTAGACCGTATTCACCGAAAGTTACTTCTGTGCCGCCTTTTGCTTGACCGCGCATTTTTCCACGGTGTACACGACGGTATTTAACACGTTTAGGTAGTAACATTATTATTTGCCTCCTTCCTCAGTTTTCTTCTTCGTTGGAAGGATCTCTCCACGATAGATCCAAACTTTAACGCCTAATTTACCATAAGTAGTATCTGCTTCTGCTGTAGCGTAATCAATGTCAGCACGTAGAGTATGCAAAGGAACAGTTCCTTCACTATAAGACTCAGAACGAGCGATATCTGCTCCGCCTAGACGACCTGATACCATAGTTTTGATACCTTTAGCACCCGCACGCATTGAACGTTGGATAGCTTGTTTTTGAGCGCGACGGAAAGATACACGGTTTTCTAATTGACGAGCAATGTTCTCAGCAACTAGTTTTGCATCCATGTCCGCTCTTTTAATTTCAAGAATATTGATGTGTACACGTTTGCCAGTAAGTGAGTTTAAAGCTTTGCGTAAAGCTTCAACTTCTGTACCACCTTTACCGATAACCATTCCTGGTTTAGCAGTGTGAACAGTAACATTCAAACGGTTAGCAGCACGTTCGATTTCTACTTTAGAAACAGAAGCGTCGTTTAAACGTTTTGTAATGTACTCACGTACTTTAAGGTCTTCGTGTAAAAGATCAGCATAGTCTTTGCCTGCGTACCATTTAGATTCCCAATCACGGATGATCCCGACACGCAAACCGACTGGATTTACTTTTTGACCCACTGATTACCCCTCCTTCTTTTCTGATACAACGATAGTGATGTGGCTAGTACGTTTGTTGATTTGACTTGCACGACCCATCGCACGTGGACGGAAACGTTTAAGTGTTGGTCCTTCGTTAACGTATGCTTGCTCAACCACTAGGTTATTGATATCCATTTCGTAGTTATGCTCTGCATTTGCAATAGCAGACTTTAGAACTTTTTCAACGATAGGAGAAGCAGCTTTTGGAGTTAACTTCAAAATTGATACTGCTTCACCTACTTGCTTACCTCGAATTAAATCTACGACTAAACGAGCTTTACGAGGAGCAATACGAACTGTATTTGCAACAGCTTTAGCTTGCATGTGAATGCCCTCCTCTCATTAACGTCTTGTTTTCTTATCGTCACTTGCATGACCTTTGTAAGTACGGGATGGAGCGAATTCTCCAAGTTTGTGACCTACCATGTCTTCAGTGATGTAAACAGGTACATGCTTACGACCATCATAAACAGCGATTGTTTGACCGATGAATTGTGGGAAGATAGTAGAACGACGAGACCAAGTTTTGATAACTTGTTTCTTATCAGACTCACTTAATTTTTCGATCTTTGTTAGTAAATGATCATCAACAAAAGGCCCTTTTTTTAAGCTGCGACCCATGATTGAACCTCCCTTCGTGATTGTTCTACGGTTCTTATTATGAACCGTAGTTCAACCCCGTTATTTTTTACGGCTACGTACGATAAATTTATCTGATTTGTTTTTCTTCTTGCGAGTTTTAGCACCAAGAGTTGGTTTACCCCAAGGAGACATTGGTGATTTACGTCCGATTGGAGCGCGTCCTTCACCACCACCGTGTGGATGGTCGTTAGGGTTCATTACAGATCCACGAACAGTTGGGCGTTTGCCTAACCAGCGAGAGCGACCTGCTTTACCAATCTTGATTAATTCGTGTTGTTCGTTACCAACTTGACCGATTGACGCACGGCAAGTAGCAAGAACTAGACGAACTTCACCAGAATTTAAACGTACAAGTACGTATTTACCTTCTTTACCAAGTACTTGTGCAGAAGTACCTGCAGAACGAACCAATTGTCCGCCTTTACCTGGTTTTAATTCGATGTTGTGGATAACAGTACCCACTGGAATGTTAGCTAGTGGAAGTGCATTACCTGGCTTGATATCAGCCTCTGGTCCTGACATTACTTCTAAGCCAACTTCTAGATTTTTTGGTGCAAGAATGTAGCGTTTTTCACCGTCTACATAGTTGATTAACGCGATGTTAGCAGATCTGTTTGGATCATACTCAATTGTAGCAACGCGTCCTGGAATGCCATCTTTGTCACGTTTGAAATCAATCACACGATATTGACGCTTATGGCCTCCACCTTGATGACGAACAGTTAACTTACCTTGGTTATTACGGCCGCCTTTTCTGTGTAAAGGAGCAAGCAATGATTTTTCTGGAGTACTTGTAGTGATTTCACTAAAGTCAGAAGAAGTCATGTTGCGTCGACCATTAGAGGTAGGTTTGTATTTTTTAATCGCCATTTGTGTTCCCTCCTCTTCTCAGTTATATATTAAGCTTCGAAAAATTCGATTTCTTTGCTGTCAGCTGTTAGTTTAACAATTGCCTTACGACGTTTGTTAGTGTAGCCTCCGAAACGGCCCATACGCTTGAACTTACCTTTGTAGTTCATGATGTTTACTTTCTCAACTTCAACGCCAAAGATTTCTTCTACAGCATCTTTAACTTGAGTTTTGTTAGCTCTAACATCAACTTCAAACGTATATTTTTTCTCAGCCATTAAGTCAGTAGAACGTTCTGTGATAACGGGGCGCTTAATAGTATCGCGTGCATCCATTATGCAAGCACCTCCTCTACTTTTTCAACTGCTGCTTTCGTCATGATTAATTTATCATGATTTAATACATCTAATACTGTAACATCAGAAGCAGATACAACAGTGATTCCAGGGATGTTACGAGCAGATAATGCTACGTTCTCATCTAGGTCAGCTGTTACGATAAGTGCTTTCTTCTCTACAGAAAGATTACCTAAAACAGTTTTGAATTCTTTTGTTTTTGGTGCATCGAAAGCAAGGCTTTGCAATACTAAAATGCTTTCTTCTAATACTTTAGTAGAAAGTGCAGATTTGATTGCTAGTCTGCGTACCTTTTTAGGCAATTTGTAGCTGTAGCTACGTGGAACTGGTCCAAACACTGTTCCACCACCACGCCATTGCGGAGATCTGATAGAACCTTGACGTGCACGTCCTGTGCCTTTTTGGCGCCATGGCTTACGGCCACCACCAGCAACCTCAGAACGAATTTTTGTTTTATGTGTACCTTGACGTAAAGAAGCTCTTTGCATAACAACTGCTTCGAAAAGAACGTGGTTGTTAGGCTCGATACCGAATACAGAATCCTTTAATTCGATATCTCCAGCTTGAGTACCGTCTTGGTTGAATAATGCAACTTTAGGCATTCTTGTTTCCTCCTTTCCGGATTACTAATTATGCTTTAACAGCACTTTTTACTTTTAATAGAGCTTTTTTAGCTCCTGGTACGTTACCTTTAATCAATAGAAGGTTACGCTCAACATCAACCTTAACGATTTCTAGGTTTTGAACAGTTACTTGCTCTCCGCCCATGCGTCCTGGTAATGCTTTACCTTTGAATACACGGTTTGGAGCTACTGGACCCATTGAACCTGGGCGACGGTGGTAGCGAGAACCGTGAGCCATTGGCCCGCGTGATTGTCCGTGGCGCTTGATAGAGCCTTGGAAACCTTTACCTTTAGATATTCCTGTAACATCAACGATATCGCCTTCAGCGAATACGTCTACTTTGACTTCTTGACCAACTTCGTACTCTGCTAAGCTAACTTCTCGCAATTCACGAACGAAGCGCTTAGGAGCAGTGTTTGCTTTAGCAACGTGTCCTTTTTCAGGTTTGTTAGACAACTTTTCACGTTTATCTTCGAAACCGATTTGAACAGCTTCATAGCCGTCTGTTTCAACAGATTTCTTTTGAAGTACAACGTTTTGAGCAGCTTCAACTACTGTTACCGGGATAAGATCGCCGTTTTCAGCAAAAACTTGAGTCATACCAATTTTTCTTCCTAAGATTCCTTTGGTCATTTCAGTCACACCTCCTGATAGTTATATATTTATTTCAATTAAAGTTTAATTTCGATATCTACACCTGATGGTAAATCCAAACGCATTAATGAATCAACAGTTTGTGGTGTTGGGTTCACAATATCGATTAGACGTTTGTGCGTACGCATTTCAAATTGCTCACGAGAATCTTTATATTTATGAACCGCACGTAGGATTGTGTATATAGACTTTTCAGTTGGTAACGGAATAGGTCCAGATACAGCAGCACCAGAACGTTTTGCAGTTTCAACAATTTTCTCAGCAGATTGATCTAAAATCTTGTGATCATACGCTTTTAAACGGATACGGATTTTTTGTTTTGCCATTATTTTCCCTCCTTTTCGCCTATTTTAAAATAGACATTCTCCGCAGAAATTTCCCACACACTCGCCATGGCAAAGCGGCCGGGTGTGTCAGCAACCTTCTGCATCATCGCAGTCAAAGACCAACATTGTCTATTATACATAAACATTCTAAGAAAAGCAATACTTAAATTATTTTTCTTTTTACGTTTTGTACACTTTGATTATTATACAGCGACTATCGTTATATTTCAACCCATTAATGAATAGTCATAAAATTACAATCTATTCTTCAATAATTATGTAGAATAATAAATAACAAAATTACATCATATATATAGAAGAAACTAAGATCACTTTCGTTATTTCTAAATAAAAACGAGCCGGATAGACCGGCCCGTTTATTTTAAAGGTTATTATTCAACGATTGTAGCAACTACGCCAGCGCCTACAGTACGTCCACCCTCACGGATAGAGAACTTAGTACCTTCTTCGATAGCGATAGAAGAAATCAATTCAACATCCATTTCGATGTTGTCGCCAGGCATAACCATTTCTACACCTTCAGGAAGGTTGCAGATACCAGTTACATCAGTTGTACGGAAGTAGAACTGTGGGCGGTAGTTTGTGAAGAATGGAGTATGACGTCCACCTTCTTCTTTAGACAATACGTAAACTTCAGCTTTGAATTTTACGTGTGGAGTAATTGTGCCTGGTTTAGCCAATACTTGACCACGTTGGATATCTTCACGAGCAACCCCACGAAGAAGTGCACCAATGTTGTCACCAGCTTCAGCATAATCAAGCAATTTACGGAACATTTCTACACCAGTTACAGTAGTAGATTTTTTCTCTTCAGCAAGACCGATGATGTCTACAACGTCACCGACTTTAACTTGTCCACGCTCAACACGTCCAGTAGCAACTGTACCACGACCTGTGATTGAGAATACGTCCTCAACAGGCATCATGAATGGTTTTTCAGTGTCACGAGCTGGAGTTGGGATGTACTCATCAACTGCAGCCATAAGCTCGTTGATTTTTTCTTCCCACTCTGCTTCACCTTCAAGAGCTTTAAGAGCAGAACCTTTGATAACTGGAATGTCATCACCAGGGAACTCATACTCAGAAAGAAGGTCGCGAACTTCCATTTCAACTAGTTCAAGAAGCTCTTCGTCATCAACCATGTCACATTTGTTCAAGAATACAACTAGGTGAGGTACACCAACTTGGCGAGACAATAGGATGTGCTCACGAGTTTGTGGCATTGGACCATCAGTTGCAGAAACAACTAGGATACCGCCGTCCATTTGTGCAGCACCAGTGATCATGTTTTTAACATAGTCAGCATGTCCTGGGCAGTCAACGTGTGCATAGTGACGAGTAGCAGTTTCGTACTCAACGTGTGCAGTTGAGATTGTGATTCCACGCTCGCGCTCTTCAGGAGCTGCGTCGATTTGGTCGTAACCTTTAGCTTCCCCACCGCCTGCTTTAGCAAGTACAGTAGTGATAGCAGCTGTTAGAGTTGTTTTACCATGGTCAACGTGACCAATAGTTCCGATATTTACATGGGGCTTTGAACGATCATATTTAGCTTTTGCCATTAGGAAAATCCTCCTTTGATTTGTAAAAATTAAGTATGGGAGCTGTGATATTTATATCACAGCTTTATTGCTTACATAGTAGTTATACTTCATTGAAAAGGTAAAATCAATCATTACCCTTTATTTTTTTTGATGATCTCTTCAGAGATTGATTTTGGCACTTCTTCGTAGTGGTCAAATGTCATTGAGAACACACCACGACCTTGTGTGCTAGAACGTAGAGTTGTAGCATATCCAAACATCTCAGAAAGTGGAACCATCGCACGAACTACTTGTGCGTTACCACGAGCTTCCATTCCTTCTACGCGTCCACGGCGAGAAGTGATGTTACCCATGATATCACCCATGTATTCTTCAGGGATGATTACTTCAACTTTCATTACTGGCTCAAGAATTACAGGGTTACATTTTGAAGCAGCATTTTTAAGCGCCATAGAAGCGGCAATTTTAAACGCCATTTCAGATGAGTCAACATCATGGTATGATCCATCAAACAATTTAGCTTTAATGTCTACCAATGGGTAACCTGCAAGTACTCCTCTTTCTAATGCATCTTCTAGACCAGCTTGAACTGGTGCGATGTATTCACGAGGAACAACACCACCGACGATAGCATTTTCGAATTCGAAGCCTTTACCTTCTTCGTTTGGAGCGAATTCGATCCAAACATGGCCGTATTGTCCGCGTCCACCAGATTGACGTGAGAACTTACCTTCAACTGCAGCAGAAGAACGGAATGTTTCACGGTATGCAACCTGAGGAGCACCAACATTAGCTTCAACCTTGAATTCACGACGCATACGGTCTACTAAAATATCCAAGTGAAGCTCACCCATACCAGCGATGATTACTTGTCCAGTTTCCTGGTTAGTATGCGCACGGAATGTAGGATCTTCTTCTTGTAGTTTTTGTAGAGCTGTTGTCATTTTATCTTGGTCAGCTTTTGATTTTGGTTCAATAGACAATTCAATAACTGGCTCTGGGAATTCCATAGACTCTAGAATTACTAGGTTTTTGTCATCACATAGAGTATCTCCAGTTGTTGTATCTTTTAAACCAACAGCTGCAGCGATGTCTCCAGCATGTACTTCTGTAATCTCTTCACGGCTGTTAGCATGCATTTGTAGGATACGTCCTACACGCTCACGCTTACCTTTAGTAGAGTTTTGTACGTAAGAACCTGAGCTCAATGTACCAGAATAAACACGGAAGAAAGTTAATTTACCAACATAAGGGTCAGTCATAACTTTAAACGCCAATGCAGCGAATGGCTCATCATCACTTGATGGTCTTGTTACTTCTTCTTCTGAATTAGGAATTGTACCTTTAATTGCTGGTACGTCTAATGGAGAAGGCAAGTAATCAATTACTGCATCAAGCATTTTTTGAACACCTTTGTTTTTGAAGGCAGATCCACAAATTACTGGATAGAATTCAACGTTTACAGTTCCTTTACGGATTGCAGCTTTCAATTCTTCTTTAGTAATTTCTTCTCCACCAAGATATTTTTCCATTAAGTCTTCATCAAGTTCTGCTACTGCTTCAACCAATTTTTCACGGTATTCTTCAGCAAGATCTTTGTACTCTTCAGGAATTTCTCTATCTTCAATATCTGTTCCAAGGTCATTACCATAGAACGTTGCCTTCATTTCAACTAGGTCAATAATGCCTTCGAATTGATCTTCAGCACCGATTGGAAGTTGAATTGCATGAGCATTAGCTTGAAGACGGTCATGCAAAGTTTTTAATGAATAAAGGAAGTCAGCTCCGATTTTATCCATTTTGTTAACAAATACAACACGAGGTACACCGTAAGTTGTTGCTTGACGCCAAACTGTTTCAGTTTGAGGCTCAACACCAGACTGTGCATCCAATACTGCTACAGCACCATCTAATACACGAAGAGAACGTTCAACTTCAACAGTGAAGTCTACGTGTCCTGGAGTATCGATAATGTTTACACGATTACCTTTCCATTGTGCAGTTGTTGCTGCAGATGTGATCGTGATACCACGTTCTTGTTCTTGCTCCATCCAGTCCATTTGAGATGCACCTTCGTGAGTTTCACCAATTTTGTGGATACGACCAGTATAGTAAAGTACGCGCTCAGTTGTAGTCGTTTTACCAGCATCGATGTGAGCCATGATGCCGATATTACGAGTATTTTCTAAGGAGAACTCTCTAGCCATTGGTTTTTCTCCTTCCATAAGAAAGTATTTTTTAGATTTTTGATCTTACCAACGATAGTGAGCAAACGCTTTGTTTGCTTCTGCCATTTTGTGTGTATCTTCACGCTTTTTAACTGATGCACCAGTGTTGTTAGCTGCATCAAGAATTTCGTTAGCTAATCTCTCTTCCATCGTTTTCTCACCGCGAAGACGAGCGTAGTTAACTAACCAGCGAAGACCTAAAGTAGTACGTCTGTCTGGACGAACCTCCACTGGTACTTGATAGTTAGAACCACCAACACGGCGTGCTTTAACTTCAAGTACTGGCATGATGTTCTTAAGAGCTTGATCGAATACTTCGATAGCCTCTTGTCCAGAACGTTGTGCAACGATATCAAAAGCTGAGTATAGGATAGCTTGAGATTTACCTCTCTTACCATCTATCATCATTTTGTTAATCAAACGAGATACAAGTTTAGAATTGTATATTGGATCTGGTAATACGTCTCTTTTTGCTACAGGACCTTTACGTGGCATTTGATTTCCTCCTTTCAACCAATTGTTATATTATTTGTTTATTATTTTTTTGCTGCTTTTGGTTTTTTAGTACCGTATTTAGAACGACCTTGCATACGGTTGTTAACACCAGCTGTGTCAAGAGCACCACGTACGATATGGTAACGTACCCCTGGTAAGTCTTTTACACGTCCTCCACGGATTAGTACAACGCTGTGTTCTTGTAGGTTGTGACCAATTCCTGGGATGTAAGCTGTAACCTCGATACCGTTAGTCAAACGTACACGAGCATATTTACGCAACGCTGAGTTTGGTTTTTTCGGTGTCATTGTACCAACACGAGTACATACCCCGCGTTTTTGAGGTGAAGATACATCAGTTTGTGTTTTTTTGAAGCTGTTATAACCTTTGTTTAACGCAGGAGACTTCGACTTCTCTTGAGCAGATTGACGAGGCTTGCGCACTAATTGGTTAATAGTTGGCATTTAATTTTCCTCCCTTCCATTTATGTTTGAAGTCCACACATCCAGGTGGTTCATATTAGGGCAAAAACAAAGTTTTCATGGTTCAAATCCATAAAAACAGTTTTTAATTATTTATGGCAACAGTTGCTGCGCCTACTTCTATACCACATGATTTGCCGAGCTTCATCATGGAATCCACAAGTATGATTGGGATGTTCGCTTCATTGGCAGCTTCAGTTACCTTTCCAATTATAAATGGATCTGCATCTTCAGCAACTACTACTTCTGCTACTTTCCCAGCCTTTAACGCTTTTACTGTTTGCTTTGTTCCTACTACTATTTTTTTGGCCTGTGATACTTTTTCATAAGACATAAGATATCCTCCAAAGCAACAGGTGAATAGGAGCACCTTTGATATAGTATCATCTATGAAAATAGATGTCAATTCTTTTCCCAAAAAAATTAAATATTACTTACAATGGACCAACAGCAAGATCTAACTTACAGTTACACTTATTAGACCTTGCCTATTGGAATTCATTGTTTTATACCAGTAAATTACTCAACTGGAACAGATTCTTCTGTTGTTTCGTCCACAGTAATTGGTTCTGCATGACGGTATCTAGGCATACCTGTACCTGCTGGAACAAGTTTACCAATGATAACATTCTCTTTCAATCCAAGCAATTCATCACGTTTACCTTTAATAGCTGCATCTGTAAGAACTCTTGTAGTTTCTTGGAATGATGCTGCAGATAGGAATGAATCAGTTTCAAGAGATGCTTTTGTAATACCTAGCAATACTGGTCTTCCAGTTGCAGGTAGTTTACCTTCTCTTAAAGCTTTTGCGTTTGCATCAGTAAATTGGTGAATATCTAATAGCGTGCCTGGCAATACTTCTGTTTCACCAGCATCAACTACGCGCACTTTACGAAGCATTTGGCGAACCATTACCTCAACGTGCTTATCTCCAATTTCAACCCCTTGCATACGATAAACTTTTTGAACTTCGCGAAGAAGATACTCTTGTACTGCAGTAACGTTCTTCACTTTAATTAATTCTTTCGGATCGATAGAACCCTCAGTCAATTCTTGACCTTGTTCAACTCTATCATCAATCTTCACTTTAAGTCTTGCAGTATATGGTGCAGTATACGTTCTTGTTTCAAGTTCACCTTGAACTACAATCTCATGCTGACGGTCTCTTCCTTCGTTGATTCCGACAATAACCCCTGCCATTTCTGTAATAACAGCCTGACCTTTAGGGTTACGCGCTTCAAAAATCTCTTGAATACGAGGTAGACCTTGTGTGATATCGTCTCCAGCAACCCCACCTGTATGGAATGTACGCATTGTCAACTGAGTTCCTGGCTCACCGATAGATTGGGCAGCAATAATACCAACTGCTTCACCAACTTCAACTTCTTGGCCAGTTGCAAGGTTGCGTCCGTAACATTTTTTACATACGCCATGGCGAGTGTTACATGTGAATGCAGAGCGAATCCACACTTCTTTAATGTCAGCAGCTACGATTTCAACAGCAAGATCTTCTGTGATAAGCTCATTTTCTGCTACAATAACTGCATTTGTTTCTGGATGTCTGATTGGTCTTCTTGCATAACGTCCAATTAGACGCTCATCCAACGGCTCAATGATTTCTGTGCCTTCTTTAAGTGCTGCAACAAGCAAGCCTCTGTCTGTACCACAGTCATCATCACGGACAATGACATCTTGTGCTACGTCAACAAGACGGCGAGTCAAGTAACCAGAATCCGCTGTTTTAAGTGCTGTATCGGCAAGACCTTTACGAGCACCATGTGTTGAAATGAAGTATTCCAATACTGTTAATCCTTCACGGAAACTTGAGATGATAGGTAACTCGATAATTCTACCAGCCGGGTTGGCCATCAATCCGCGCATACCAGCTAACTGTGTAAAGTTAGATGCGTTACCACGGGCACCGGAATCACTCATCATAAAGATTGGATTTCGTTTATCCAATGATTTCATCAGTTTCGCTTGGATAACATCCTTAGCGGAACTCCAAATCGAAATTACTCTGTCATAACGCTCTTCTTCTGTGATTAGACCACGTCTGAATTGCTTCATAACATTGTCTACTTTACCTTGTGCTTCATCGATAATTTCTTGTTTTTCACCAAGAACGACGATATCTGCAACCCCAACTGTGATACCAGCTTTTGTGGAGTGTCTGAAGCCAAGATCCTTCATTCTATCAAGCATCTTAGAAGTTTCAGTGATTTTGAATCGCTTGAATACTTCCGCGATAATATTTCCAAGTATTTTCTTCTTGAACGGCTCAATGATTGGCATTGCTTGAATCGCTGCACGCACATCTGTGCCTTGCTCCACGAAGAATCTTTCTGGAGTCTTTTCTTCAAGATTAGCTTTTGTTGGTTCGTTAATGTATGGGAAAGATTCAGGAAGAATTTCGTTGAATACTAATTTCCCTACAGTCGTTAATAATAGCTGATTGTTTTGCTCTTCAGTGAATGTTTGGTTATTCAAAGAGCTTGCACGTACAGCAACACGAGTGTGTAAATGAACATAACCGTTTTGGTATGCTAACAGCGCCTCGCTCGTATCATTGAAGATCATACCTTCACCAACAGCGCCTTCTCTTTCAAGAGTCAAGTAATAGTTACCTAGAACCATATCCTGTGACGGTGTAACAACCGGTTTTCCATCCTTAGGGTTCAAGATGTTCTGAGCAGCGAGCATAAGCAATCTAGCTTCAGCTTGTGCTTCAGAAGATAATGGAACATGGACAGCCATTTGGTCACCATCGAAGTCAGCGTTATATGCTGTACAAACAAGTGGATGCAAACGGATAGCGCGACCTTCTACTAGAGTAGGTTCAAACGCTTGGATACCAAGTCTGTGCAATGTCGGTGCACGGTTAAGCAATACTGGATGCTCTCTGATAACTTCTTCTAAGACATCCCATACTTCTGGTTGTACTCTTTCGATTTTACGCTTAGCAGATTTAATGTTATGCGCCAAACCTTTTTCAACCAATTCTTTCATAACGAAAGGCTTGAATAATTCTAGTGCCATCTCTCTTGGAAGTCCGCACTGATACATTTTCAAGTTCGGTCCAACTACGATAACAGAACGACCTGAGTAGTCAACACGTTTACCCAGCAAGTTTTGACGGAAACGACCTTGTTTCCCTTTAAGCATATGAGAAAGAGATTTAAGCGGTCTGTTACCTGGTCCTGTAACCGGACGGCCACGGCGACCATTATCGATAAGCGCATCTACTGCTTCTTGAAGCATGCGTTTTTCGTTTTGAACAATGATGCTTGGAGCACCTAAATCTAATAATCTTTTCAGACGATTATTACGGTTGATTACACGGCGATATAGATCGTTAAGGTCAGATGTTGCAAAACGTCCACCATCCAATTGAACCATCGGGCGCAATTCTGGAGGAATAACAGGAAGCACATCTAGGATCATCCAAGAAGGCTCATTGCCTGAACCGCGGAATGCTTCTAGAACTTCCAGTCTTTTAATTGCACGTGTACGGCGTTGGCCTTGTGCTGTTTTCAACTCTTCTTTTAAGCCTTCTACATCCTTGTTTAAATCTATGTCTGAAAGAAGCTTTTTAATTGCCTCAGCACCCATAGATGCTTGGAATTTAACACCGTACTTGTCGCGGTAAGCGCGAAATTCTTTTTCAGAAAGAAGCTGTTTCTTTTCAAGTGCAGTATCACCTGGGTCTGTCACTACATATGAAGCAAAGTAGATAACTTCTTCTAAAGCACGTGGTGACATATCCAATACAAGACCCATACGGCTAGGGATGCCTTTGAAGTACCAAATGTGAGAAACAGGTGCTGCTAGTTCAATATGACCCATACGCTCACGGCGTACTTTAGCGCGAGTTACCTCTACACCACAACGGTCACAGACTACACCTTTATATCTTACACGCTTGTATTTCCCACAATGACATTCCCAGTCTTTTGTAGGACCAAAAATACGCTCACAGAATAAGCCGTCTTTTTCTGGTTTTAAAGTTCTATAGTTAATTGTTTCAGGTTTTTTTACCTCACCAAATGACCATGAACGGATTTTGTCCGGTGAAGCCAAACCTATTTTCATAAATTCAAAATTGTTTACATCCAACAAGGGTCCTACCTCCCTTTTGATCTTCAGGCTAAGCCCTACATACATTTGCTAATACGTGTTTAATTTAGGAAGGCTGACCCCTTTTCACTAGCGTCAGCCTCCCTCCAAAATTGCGTCAAGTTACTCTTGCATGCCTACTTTTTCTGATTCAGGCTCTTGTGCATCTGGTGCTATTGTTAGAGATTCAGCTTGTTGAATATCATCATCATCTTCTGTATCTCGCATTTCTATTTCTTCTTCTGTGCTGGATAGGATTTTAACATCCAATCCTAAGCTTTGAAGCTCTTTCATTAATACACGGAATGATTCAGGAACACCTGGTTCAGGTACATTCTCACCTTTTACAATGGCTTCATATGTTTTCACACGACCAACTACGTCATCTGATTTAACAGTAAGAATCTCTTGCAAAGTATAAGCCGCACCGTATGCTTCAAGTGCCCAAACCTCCATCTCACCGAAACGCTGTCCGCCGAATTGCGCTTTACCGCCCAATGGCTGCTGCGTAACAAGAGAGTAAGGACCAGTTGATCTAGCATGAAGCTTATCATCAACCATGTGTGCAAGTTTAATCATGTACATGACACCGACAGATACTCTGTTATCAAACGGTTCACCTGTACGTCCATCATAAAGAACTGTTTTAGCATCTTGAGCCATTCCAGCTTCTCTAATTGTTTCCCAAACATCTTCCTCACGAGCACCATCAAATACAGGTGATGCAACATGGATATTCAAGCTTCGTGCTGCCATACCTAAGTGCAGCTCAAGAACCTGACCGATGTTCATACGAGATGGAACCCCAAGTGGGTTTAACATGATATCAACAGGTGTACCATCAGGTAGATATGGCATATCTTCTTCAGGTAAGATTCGGGAAATAACCCCTTTGTTACCATGACGTCCCGCCATTTTATCTCCTTCATGGATTTTACGTTTTTGTACGATATAAACGCGTACAAGCTGGTTAACACCTGGTGGCAGTTCATCTCCGTCTTCACGGTTAAACACCTTCACGTCGTGGACAATTCCGCCGCCGCCGTGTGGTACACGAAGACTTGTATCGCGCACTTCACGTGCTTTTTCTCCGAAGATTGCATGAAGTAGACGCTCTTCTGCAGTAAGTTCTGTTACTCCTTTTGGAGTTACTTTACCAACAAGAAGGTCTCCATCTTTCACTTCAGCACCAACACGGATAATTCCGCGGTCATCCAAGTTGCGAAGAGCATCTTCCCCAACGTTTGGAATGTCACGTGTAATTTCTTCAGGTCCTAGTTTCGTATCACGAGACTCTGACTCATATTCTTCAATATGAATAGATGTATACACATCGTCTTTAACAAGGCGTTCGCTCATGATGATGGCATCTTCATAGTTATAGCCATCCCATGTCATGAAGGCAACAAGAACGTTTCTTCCTAGAGCCAGTTCTCCCAATTCCATAGAAGGTCCGTCAGCAAGGATTTCACCTTTTGTTACTCTGTTTCCAACAGCTACAATAGGTCTTTGGTTGTAGCAAGTTCCTTGGTTAGAACGAATGAATTTAAGCATTCTATATTTATCTAAGTTACCTTTAACTTCTTGACCGTCAATAACAGTAACTCTTCTTACCCACACTTCACGTGCTTCAACATGTTCAACAATACCTTCATGCTTACAGATAACAGCAGCACCTGAGTCTTTACCAGAAACATATTCCATTCCAGTACCTACTCTTGGAGCTTCCGGCTGCATCAAAGGCACAGCTTGACGTTGCATGTTCGCTCCCATAAGGGCACGGTTCGAGTCATCATTTTCTAAGAACGGAATACATGCTGTCGCTGCAGACACAACCTGTTTAGGAGATACATCCATATAGTCGATGCGATCGCGTTTAACAACAGTGTTTTCCCCTCTGAAACGTGCAACTACTTCCTCATCTAGGAAAGAACCGTCATCGCCAAGGCGAGAATTCGCTTGGGCAACAACATAGTTGTCTTCCTCATCAGCAGTCAAGTAATCGATATGATTCGTTACTTGGCCTGTCTCTGCATCTACACGTCTATACGGCGTTTCAATGAAACCAAAACGGTTCACTTTCGCAAATGAAGACAAGGAGTTGATCAAACCAATGTTCGGTCCCTCTGGAGTTTCAATTGGACACATACGTCCATAGTGAGAGTAGTGAACATCACGAACTTCGAAGCCAGCACGTTCACGTGTCAAACCACCAGGTCCCAATGCAGATAAACGACGTTTATGAGTCAACTCAGCAAGCGGGTTTGTTTGGTCCATGAACTGTGAAAGCTGTGAGCTTCCGAAGAATTCTTTAATAGACGCAATAACAGGTCTGATATTAATCAATTGTTGCGGAGTAATCGTGTTTGTATCCTGAATAGACATTCTTTCACGAACTACACGCTCCATTCTTGATAAACCGATGCGGAATTGGTTTTGAAGCAATTCCCCAACAGAACGCAGACGTCTGTTACCTAAGTGGTCGATATCATCTGTCAGACCAACACCATGAAGCAGGTTAAAGAAATAACTGATTGATGAAATGATATCTGCAGGAGAGATGTTTTTAACAGCTTCCTCTACATATGCATTGCTAATAACGTTAATTTCTTTTTCTCCATCATCAATTGGTGCATAGATTTTAACAGATTGAACTGTTACATCATCTTCTAAAACGCCACCGTATGGGTTAAGAGTTTTAAAGCCGATGTTATTTTCCAAGTTAGGAATGATACGGTCCAATGCACGTCTGTCTAAAAGAGTACCCTTCTCTGCGATAATTTCGCCTGTTTCAGGGTCCACAAGTGTTTCTGCCAAACGTTGGCCGAACAATCTATTTTTGATATGAAGCTTTTTATTAATTTTATATCTACCTACATTTGCTAAGTCATATCTCTTTGGATCAAAGAATCTTGACACCAATAGACTTTTCGCATTTTCAACAGTAGGCGGCTCACCAGGACGTAAACGCTCATAAATTTCTAAAAGAGCTTTCTCCGTACCTTCTGTGTTATCTTTTTCAAGAGTATTTCGCAAGTATTCATTGTCCCCGATTAAGTCAAGAATCTCTTGATCGGATCCAAATCCTAACGCACGCAATAATACTGTTATTGGAAGTTTACGTGTACGGTCAATACGCACATACACTACATCCTTCGCGTCTGTTTCGTACTCTAGCCAAGCACCACGGTTTGGAATTACAGTAGCAGTAAATCCTTTTTTACCGTTTTTATCTAATTTACCATTATAGTAAACACTTGGAGAACGAACTAACTGTGATACGATTACACGTTCTGCACCGTTAATTACAAACGTACCAGTCTCTGTCATAAGTGGGAAATCACCCATGAATACATCCTGGTCCTTTACTTCCCCTGTTTCTTTGTTAACAAGACGAACCTTTACACGCAATGGTGCTGAATATGTAACATCTCGCTCTTTTGATTCCTCGACAGAGTACTTTGGTTCACCTAAACTGTAGTCGATAAAATCCAATGATAAGTTGCCAGTAAAATCTTCAATTGGTGAAATATCTTGGAACATTTCACGCAATCCCTCATCTAGAAACCATTGATAGGAAGAGGTTTGGATTTCTATTAGATTTGGTAATTCTAAAACTTCACTAATTCGTGCATAGCTTCTGCGCTGGCGGTGTCGTCCATACTGAACAAGTTGACCTGTCAACTGATTCACCCCTCAAATCAAACGTTATAGTACATCTATTAACATCTTATAAACAGCATACAATGTTATTTATAAGACAAAAAGAAAAAGGGTTTTCAAAACAAAAAACCGCATTTTTCATATTTCAAGTATTATTTTGTTAGCTTTTCCGAAATCCACCAATTTTATACATTAATTGAATAAAAAAATGGATAAAAGAAAAATAATATATTGGCATTATACAATGCTATCACAACGATTCGGACTAGTCAATCCTTTTTGCTTTTATAATAAAATAACCTTTTTGCTTATCAACAACATCTACTTCTTGGAATAACTGTTCCAGTTTTTCCAAAGCAGATGGAGCTCCCTGTTTTTTTTGAATAACAACCCACAGCTCTCCATTATTGATGAGATGCTCATAGCTTTGTTCAAATATATCATGGACAACCTTTTTTCCTGCGCGGATTGGCGGATTTGTTAAGATACTTGCAAATTTGTTCCCTTTTACCTGCAGTAGTCTGTCACTCTCATAAATAACAACATTGCCAATTTGATTGAGAGCAGCATTTTCTTTCGCTAGTGCCAATGCTCTTTCATTGACATCAACCATATGCACTTTTCTATCCATCGCTTCTTTTGCAATAGAGAGTCCGATTGGACCATACCCGCAACCTACATCAAGTATGTCGCCATCAACTTCTGGGTATGTAAAAGCCTCGATTAATACCCGTGAACCGAAGTCTACTTCTTTCTTGGAGAACACCCCATTGTCTGTCTTAAAACGAAATTTGTTTTCTTTTAGGGTAAAGTCCCAATAATTTGGATCACTGCTAACATTCTGGGAACGAGAGTAATAATGTTCAGTCATACTTGACCACCTCCATGGAGATTTAATAGAAGAAATGCTTCCGAGGATATTAACAAAATGTATTTTAACATTTGTTTATTTCAAGGTCAAAAAAGCCCGCCTATGCAGCGGGCTTTTCCAAACTAACATTACTTAACTTCAACGTTAGCTCCAACTTCTTCAAGTTTAGCTTTGATTTCTTCAGCTTCTTCTTTAGTAGCTCCTTCTTTAACAGCTTTAGGAGTGTTGTCAACAAGTTCTTTCGCTTCTTTAAGACCAAGGCCTGTGATTTCACGAACAACTTTGATAACTTTGATTTTTTGATCTCCAGCAGATGCAAGAACTACATCAAACTCAGTTTTTTCAGCTGCAGCGTCTCCACCAGCAGCACCAACAACAGCAACAGGAGCTGCTGCAGTTACACCGAATTCTTCTTCAATAGCTTTAACTAGGTCGTTTAGTTCTAAAACAGTCATGTTTTTAACTGCTTCTAAGATTTGTTCTTTAGACATTATATTTTTCCTCCTTGTTTTGTATGTGTTTTATTAGGATACATGATAGTAGCGTAATAGATTACGCTCCTTGTTCTTCTTTTTGTTCTGCAACTGCTTTTGTAACAAGAGCGAAGTTGCGGATTGGTGCTTGAAGCACGCTGAGTAGCATAGAAAGAAGTCCTTCGCGAGATGGTAGCTCAGCAAGAGCTTTAACATCTTCAACAGAAGCGATATTTCCTTCAATTACACCCGCTTTAATTTCAAGCGCTTCGTTTTTCTTAGCGAAGTCGTTAAGAATTTTTGCTGGTGAAACTACATCTTCATTACTGAATGCAATAGCGTTAGGACCAGTCAAAGCATCATTAAGACCGCTTAGTCCAGCAGCTTCAGCAGCGCGGCGCGTCATTGAGTTTTTGTAAACTTTGAATTCAACGCCAGCTTCACGAAGCTGTTTACGAAGTTCAGTTACTTGAGAAACAGAAAGACCACGGTAGTCAACAACGATTGTTGATTTACTAGCTTTCAATTTCTCTGCGATATCAGATACAATTTGCTGCTTTTGTTCGATAATGCTGCTCATCTTTACACCTCCTGTAGAATTACATTCATACCGACAAATAAAATCCTCCACATCCGAAAAGACATGGAGGAATATACAATAGTCGTTTACACAACTGTTAAGTCTATCGTATTACCTCGGCAGGGAATTAAGCGTTAAGCACCTGCTGTCTTTGGTATAAATGTTATATTTATTTTAACAACAAGATGTAGTATAGGCTATCTATCTTGTTTTGTCAAATGCCAATTTTTATCAAACAGTAGAAGGATCTACTTTTACGCCAGGACCCATTGTTGAAGTAACAGAAACGTTCTTCATGTAAGTTCCTTTTGCTGCTGCAGGTTTTACTTTTTGCATTGTTTCAAAGATAGTTGTGAAGTTATCAACTAGTTTAGCATCTTCGAAAGATACTTTACCGATTGGAACGTGGATGTTTCCAGCTTTGTCCACACGGTATTCTACTTTACCAGCTTTAATTTCGTTAACTGCTTTTGTAACATCAAAAGTAACTGTTCCAGTTTTAGGGTTTGGCATTAAACCTTTAGGTCCCAATACGCGACCAAGTTTACCAACTTCACCCATCATGTCTGGAGTAGCAACGATAACGTCGAAATCGAACCAACCTTGTTGGATTTTAGTGATATATTCAGCATCTCCAACAAAATCTGCACCTGCAGCTTCTGCTTCTTTAAGCTTATCGCCTTTAGCAAAAACTAACACGCGTTGAGTTTTACCAGTACCGTGTGGAAGCACAACAGCTCCACGGATTTGTTGGTCAGCTTTCTTAGGATCTACTCCTAGACGGAAAGCAACTTCAACTGATGCATCAAATTTTGTAGTGCTTGTTTTTTTAACTAGTTCAATTGCTTCTGCAACTGGGTAAGCTTTAGTACGATCAACTTGCTTGATAGCTTCTAAATACTTCTTACCTTTTTTAGCCATAACTATATTTCCTCCTTGAATTGTGGTTTTAGCGGAATTACCTCCCACGAATAAAGGTTGCGACGCTAACAAAAGATGTCGCAACCTTAATCAACAGAACCATATTGGATATGGTTTAGTCTTCAATAACAATACCCATGCTGCGGGCAGTACCTTCAACCATACGCATAGCTGCTTCAACGCTAGCTGCATTTAGATCAGGCATTTTTGTTTCAGCAATCTCGCGTACTTTATCACGCTTAACAGTTGCTACTTTATTACGGTTAGGTTCACCAGAACCAGACTCAATACCAGCTGCTTTTTTCAATAAAACTGCAGCAGGTGGAGTTTTTGTAATAAATGTAAATGAACGGTCTTCAAAAACCGTAATCTCAACAGGAATAATTAAACCAGCTTGTTCAGCTGTACGAGCGTTAAACTCCTTACAGAATCCCATGATGTTAACACCTGCTTGACCTAATGCTGGTCCAACTGGTGGCGCCGGATTTGCTTTAGCTGCTGGAATTTGCAATTTAACAACTTTAATTACTTTTTTAGCCACGAGACACACCTCCTTAAAGTCCGTGATGTGGTAATAGGGGTTTTCCCCTCCCACTCAACACATATAATCTTTATATTATCATAAAGAATGCGACAATATTCCATCTCATCTTTTGAGACATACTGACCTTTGAAATATTAACACTTTTTCTCGTTCATTTCAAGTTTTTCAGGTTAAAATTTTTCAATTTGTGTAAAATCAAGCTCTACAGGTGTATCCCTGCCGAACATATTCACTAAAACTTTTACTTTTGCTTTATCATTATCTATCTCTTCGACAGATCCTGTGAAGTTTGCAAATGGACCTTCATTTACTTTAACTGTTTCACCCAATTCAAACTCGATATCAATACGTTGTTCGTCAACGCCCATTCTCTTAAGAATAACTTGTACTTCGTCAGGCATAAGCGGAGTCGGCTTTGAACCAGAACCTGCAGATCCAACGAATCCTGTTACACCAGGAGTGTTGCGGACAACATACCAAGAATCATCTGTCATGACGATTTCCACTAGAACATAGCCCGGGAATACCTTTCTTTTAACGACTTTTTTCTTGCCGTTTCTGATATCTGTTTCTTCTTCTTCCGGCACGATTACACGGAAAATTTTATCCTGCATTCCCATTGTTTCAACACGTTTTTCTAGGTTGGCTTTGACTTTGTTCTCATAGCCAGAGTAAGTATGTACTACATACCAATTTTTTTCCATATTTGAGGACTGTTATGTCCGTCCCTCCTTAACGCTATTTTACTCTTCATGCCTTATGTAATGCATTCATTTAAAAAGAGCAATCCCATAAAAAAGCTTAATAGTTATTTTCAAGCAATGAAAAAACCCGTTTCCGGGCTTTGTGTGTTTCCTATTGTGTTACCATTATACCATGAGTGGACAACAGTTATTCAAGTATTAAACGAATTAGTTCGGAAATTCCCATATCAACTAGTGCAAAGAACAAAGCAAAGAACACTACTGTCGCAAGGACGGTGATTGTGTAGTTAGTCAGTTCCTTTCTTTTCGGCCAACTAACCTTTCTTAATTCTCTGCCTACTTCGCGGAAAAAGTTAACAGTGCGTTGCATTTCGTTACCTCCATATTTAAAAGCGGGTAGCCTGTCTTAGCAGCATTTGCTATTTTGTCTCTTTATGAACTGTATGTGCATTGCATGTTTGACAATATTTCTTCACTTCAAGGCGATCTGTGG
This sequence comes from Niallia sp. Man26, assembly GCF_022049065.2. NCBI lineage: Bacteria > Bacillati > Bacillota > Bacilli > Caryophanales > Bacillaceae > Niallia > Niallia sp. Man26. The sequence continues at coordinate 118,592 of NZ_CP095743.1, read as the reverse complement.
TTTTGCTGCTCATTGTCGAATAGTTTCTGGAGCCGCATTTTCCACAAGCCAATACAAGCTTATTTCTCATTAAATAACACCTACTACGTCCTTTATATCTCCCCAAACTGTAACATGGACATGAATGTATGTCAATATTAGTCAGTTAATTGCCTTTTCTGCGGTTTTGTTACTATCACAGTGAAAACTCCCGGATCTCCAGGTAGCGCTCAAGCTTTCTTTTAACCCTTTGGAGAGCGTTATCTATCGACTTTACATGCCTGTTAAGCTCTTCTGAAATCTCCTGATAGGATTGTCCATCTAAATACAGAGCTAACACTTTCCTTTCCAAATCACTCAGAAGCTCGGACATTTTCACTTCGATATGGTCAAACTCTTCTTGATTGATTATTAATTCCTCTGGATCTAATATCTTCGCTCCAGAAATAACATCCATTAATGTTCGATCTGACTCTTCATCGTAAATTGGCTTATCAAGAGAGACGTAGGAATTTAAAGGAATATGCTTCTGTCTTGTTGCCGTCTTTATTGCAGTGATAATTTGCCTCGTAATGCATAATTCAGCAAAAGCCTTAAATGACGACAGCTTGTCCCCTTTAAAATCTCGGATGGCTTTATACAAACCAATCATGCCTTCTTGAACAATATCTTCTTTATCAGCACCGATTAGGAAATAAGATCTAGCTTTAGCTCTTACAAAATTACGATATTTTTGAATGAGAAAGTCTAAAGCATCACTTTCTCCCTTATGAACTAATTCGACCAGTGTTTCATCATCAAGTTCTAAATACTTCTCAACACTTTCATTACTCTTACTCCTGTTGTCAGCACTCATTCAGATCCCCCCGACCGCACAATCATGGATAAAACCATTATACAGTAGGGTTTTTTTAAGCGTCAACAACTCATTTCTCGCCGCGGCGCCATTTTTCAAATAATTCTTCCATTTCTTTAGAAAGCGGTATCTTAATTACAGGCTTTCTTTCTTTAATTCGCTTTACTTTTTTTTCGATATTTTTTTCAATATCAGCCATTTCTATCAGGAGCTCTCTCGCTGAAATCCTTAGAGCTCCTTGTCCAAATATAGCCCACTGTTCAGTAAAATCCGATGTAGCAACATGAACTTGTGTTCTTCTATTGCTTAGCTCTTTTGCTAGCTTTTCGATTCTTTCATCAGCCGTTTCATTTTCCTTTGTGAAAATCACTTCAACCTTAGAGTTTCTGTACTTTTTTTCCGTACCCCTGACATAGTAGGCATCAAAAACTATGATGACACGATACCCTGAATACCCCTGATATTCTGCCATTTTCTCGAGCAAGGCATCTCTAGCAGCCGCCAAATCATTATTCTTCAACTTATTGAGCTCTGGCCATGCTCCTATAATGTTATAGCCGTCAACTATAAGTATATCCATCATTATCCCTCAATTGGATGGCGTTTACGGTATACCTCATACATTAAAAGTGCTGCAGCTACGGATGCATTTAATGATGTCACTGCACCTGCCATAGGCAGCTGGATAAGAAAGTCGCACTTGTCACGGATGAGCCTTCCCATCCCTTTCCCTTCACTTCCAATTACAAGGCCAAGCGGCATTGTTCCATCAAACCTGCGGTAATCTTCTTTGCCTTTCGCATCAGTTCCTGCGATCCATACTCCTCTTTCCTTGAGCTCATCAATCGCTCTGGCCATATTTGTCACCCTAACAACCGGGATATGTTCAATCGCTCCCGTCGATGCTTTAGCAACAGTTGCAGTCAGCCCTACTGCTCTTCTTCTTGGAATAATAATTCCATGTGCTCCTACAGCATCGGCTGTACGCATAATAGAGCCTAGATTATGCGGATCTTCAATCTCATCCAACAGCATAAAAAATGGTGCTTCATTTCGCTTTTCAGCAAGTGCGAACAAATCATCCATTTCAGCATATTGGTAAGCGGCAACCTGAGCCACAACCCCCTGGTGGTTTGCATCTACAAGTGTATCAAGCTTTTTCTTTGGCACAAATTGAACAAGTACATTCGAATTTTTCGCTAAACCGATCACGGTCTGCATTTGCCCTTTTTGGGAGCCTTCTGCAATAAGAATCTTATTGACATCCCTTTCTGATTTTAACGCTTCAATTACTGCGTTCTTTCCAACAATATAATCATTATCCACTATTGGTTCCTCCTACTGCTTTTCAATGATGGATAAGGCAGCTTGAATAATTTTTTCAAGCCGCTCCTCATCCTTAGACAAATATAAATACCCAAGCACAGCTTCAAAACCAGTGCTATACCGGTATGTTTGAACATCCGTATTTTTTGGTATACTCCCAGATTTTGCGTTTCTGCCTCTTTTCATGACCGCAAATTCTTCAGGTGTGAAAAAATCCTCCGCTATCAGCGCATGGACGACCTTTGCTTGCCCCTTTGCTGAAACATACTTAGTAGCTTCCCTATGGAGCTGGTTAGGCCTCACCTTGCCGCTATATAGAAGATGCCTTCTGACGTATATCTCCAGTACAGCATCACCCATATACGCAAGAGCCAAGCTATTCAGTTGTTTTTCATCAATATTCTTATCGTAAAGGAGCATTCATTACCCTCTTTTCCAGCGAATGCCCTGTGGCGTATCTTCTAATATGATGTTCATCGCTTTCAATTGGTCTCTAATTTGGTCAGCCAATTGGAAATTACGTTCTTTGCGTGCCTGATTTCGTTTCTCGATAAGTGCTTCTATTTCCTCGTCAAGCAAATCTTCCTGCGCAAGCGAAAGCCCAAGCACTCCGAAAAGCTCTTCAAATTCTTTTATAAACGCATTGATGACAGCCGCTGACGTTGTCTTTTCCAATAAGTAATAATTAGCTTGCTGGGAAAGGTCAAATAACACGGAAATACCGTTAGCTGTGTTAAAATCATCATCCATACTTTCAATGAATTGATTATGCAAATTAGTGATTTTATTCAGCCATTCTTCATTCGTATCCGTTAGGTCAGTGCTTGTAACCTTGCGGTGCAGCAAGTTATCGTAAGAAGTTCTAATACGCTCCAATCCAGCTCTTGTATTCTCTAGTACTTCTTCACTGTAATTGATTGGGTTGCGGTAATGAACCGACAGCATAAAGAATCTTAATACTTGTGGATCGTGGATCTGCAGAATATCGTGAACTGTAATAAAGTTACCTAACGACTTAGACATTTTCTCATTATCAATATTAATATAGCCATTGTGCATCCAATAGTTTGCAAACGTCTTTCCTGATAATGCCTCTGATTGGGCAATCTCATTCTCATGATGAGGGAAGGCTAGATCCTGTCCTCCTGCATGAATGTCAATTGTGTCCCCTAAATACTTTTTAACCATTGCTGAGCACTCTATATGCCATCCTGGTCTTCCTTGTCCCCACGGGCTTTCCCAAGAGATTTCTCCCTCTTTTGCATTTTTCCATAGAGCGAAATCAAGAGAATCTTGCTTTTTTTCACCAACAGCTATTCTTGCTCCAGATCTAAGCTCATCAATTGATTGATGCGATAATTTACCGTATCCTTCAAATTTTCTAGTATGATAATAGACATCTCCCTCTGACTCATAAGCATAGCCTTTATCAATTAGCGCTGCGATGAATTCAATAATGATATCCATACTTTCTGTTACACGAGGATGGGTATCTGCTTTTTTGCAACCAAGTGCTGTAACGTCTTCAAAATAAGCTTCAATAAAGCGGTCTGCAATAGCAGGAACCTCTTCTCCAAGCTCATTGGCAGCCCTAATCAATTTATCGTCTACATCAGTGAAATTAGAAACAAAGTTTACATCATAGCCTCTAAATTCTAGATAGCGTCTTACTGTATCAAATACTATTGCTGGTCTTGCATTTCCAATATGAATATAGTTGTATACGGTTGGACCGCAAACATACATTTTAACCTTACCCTCTTCTAAAGGTACAAAATCTTCTTTTTCCCTTGATAATGTATTATAAATTTGAATAGGCATTACCTATATCTCCCTTCCTTTTTCAGCTCTTTCAATTCGGTTTTTAAATGAAGCAGCTCATTCTCTAATTCCTTCATTCTCTCCGCAAATGGGTCAGGTAAATCGGAGTGGTTTAAGTCTTTTTTTATTCTAATACCATCCTGCACCACTACCGTCCCAGGAATACCTACGACTGTGGAATTTGGCGGAACATCTTTCAAAACAACAGAACCGGCTCCAATTTTTGCATTCTCACCAATAATTATCGAACCTAATACTTTTGCTCCAGTTGCAATTAACGCATTATCCTTGACCGTTGGATGTCTCTTTCCTTTTTCTTTCCCGGTTCCTCCTAAGGTTACCCCTTGAAATATCGTCACATTATCACCAATTTCGCAAGTTTCCCCTATAACAACTCCCATGCCATGATCTATAAAGAGCCTTTTTCCAATCGTCGCTCCTGGGTGTATTTCTACACCAGTTACTAAACGGCTGAATTGAGATATCGTGCGGGCAAGAAAAAACCATCTATGTTTGTAAAAACGATGCGCAAGGCGATGAAGCCAAATCGCATGCAATCCAGAGTAAGTAAGGACTACTTCAATTGTGCTTCTTGCTGCAGGATCTTGTTCAAATACTACTGATATGTCTTCTTTAATGCGCTTAAACATTTTAACCCTCCCAATTCCTTCTCTATTTACATGAAAGCCGTTTATATTCCCCCAACTTTGCTTTATACCTACAAAAAAAAGCGTCTCTGTCCATAAAGACAGAGACGCTTTTATATGCGCGGTTCCACTCTGTTTAGATTATTCCCTAGGCAATAATCTCCACTCAAACCTTGTTAACGGTTAGGAACCGCCTCTATTTACTAAACAAAAGACCTAGAAACTGCTTTTCGTTTTTCAATATAGGACTCAGAGGGGCACTTCAAAAAAGGAGAGGCTTGAACCACTTTCAGCCGCTGATGGTTCTCTCTAAAAAGCATCCTTTTTTTACTTTTCCTCTTCTACGATTTATTATTTATTTGGTTTTCCTTTACTATATTACATTTTTATCAGAATGTTAACCAATTAGAGATAATAATCTTTTTTCAATTTTAGAAGATCCAAGCAATTCAATTGCTTTAGGAAGATCTGGTCCATGTGTTTGACCAGTTGCAGCTACACGAATCGGCATAAATAAATTTTTGCCTTTTTGGCCTGTAGCCTTCTGGACTTTTTTAATGGCAGCTTTAATATTATCTGCAGTCCATTCACTCAAAGCATCCAGCTCTTCCTTAAAGGAAGACAGCACTTCCTTCACTTGTTCACCAGATAATACCTCTTTTGCTTCTTCATCATACTCTATATCTTCACTGAAGAACAATGTAGATAGACCGACAATATCAGCACCACAGCTCATTTGCTCCTGGTACAAGCCGATTAGATTATGAACCCACTTGTCCTCTTCACTTGAACGGTTCTCCTCAACAAGTCCTGCTTTAATAAGATGAGGTAACGCCAGCTCAATGACCTTGCTTAGGTCAGCCTTTTTAATGTACTGGTTGTTCATCCATGCCAGTTTATTCTGGTCAAAGAGAGCAGGTGACTTCGAAAGTCTTGCTGCGTCAAAGATTTTGATGAATTCATCCTTCGTAAAGAGCTCTTCCTCTCCTTCTGGAGACCAACCTAGCAGGGTAATAAAGTTGAAAAGTGCTTCTGGCAGATAGCCAAGCTCTTCATATTGCTCGATAAATTGAATAATAGATTCATCTCGTTTGCTCAGTTTCTTTCTGCTTTCATTGACGATTAAAGTCATATGGCCAAACACTGGTCTCTCCCAATTAAGCGCATCATAAATCATCAGCTGCTTAGGTGTGTTTGTAATATGGTCATCTCCCCTAAGAACGTGGGAAATTTCCATTAGATGATCATCTATAGCAACCGCAAAGTTATATGTAGGGGTGCCGTCTTTTTTAACTATAACATAATCCCCAATTGTTTCTGATTCAAAAGAAACAGATCCTTTGACCATGTCCTCAAATTCATACACAACATTCTCTGGAACCTTAATTCGGATGCTAGGCTGTCTGCCTTCCGCTTCTAGTTTCGCCTGTTCTTCCTTAGTCAAATGACGGCATTTGCCGGAGTATTTCGGTGTTTCATTATTCTTTACTTGCTCTTCCCGCTCTGCTTCAATTTCTTCTTCCGTACAGTAGCACTTATACGCTAATCCGCGATCAAGCAATTCATTATAATATTTTTTATAGATGTCATTTCGCTCTGATTGACGGTAAGGACCAAAATCTCCACCGACATCTACGCTTTCGTCCCAATCTATGCCAAGCCACTTTAAGTATTTTAATTGGCTTTGCTCTCCACCTTCGATATTACGTTTTTTATCTGTATCCTCAATTCGGATAATAAACTTCCCACCCAAATTGCGTGCATATAAATAATTGAATAATGCAGTACGCGCATTCCCTATGTGTAAATGTCCCGTTGGACTTGGGGCATAACGAACACGTATTTCGTTACTCATGGTTCTGCCTCCTCGAATTTGTTTCATAAATATTTCTTGTTTATTCTATCACTTAGTATTTTCCATTAAAAGAGTGTTACTACACTTTTCTCTGTAAAAGAACAACTGCCAAAGAGGCAATTCCTTCTCCTCTTCCTGTAAATCCTAATTTCTCTGTTGTTGTCGCCTTTACATTTACGTTTTCAAGCGGTGTTTCCAACAGCTCAGCAATTCTAGATTGCATTTCCTTAATATGCGGCGCCATTTTTGGCTGCTGTGCCATAATTGTACAATCAGCATTCACCAACTCATAGCCTTTTGACTTCACCATACTCCAAACTTCTTTTAACAGAACTGCTGAATCAAAGTCCTTGAAAGCCTGATCTGTATCAGGAAAATGCCTGCCAATGTCTCCTTCTCCTATAGCACCCAAGCAAGCATCTGCTATAGTATGTAAAAGCACATCTGCGTCAGAGTGTCCAAGCAGTCCTTTTTCATAAGGAATCTCAATACCGCCGATTATAAGCGGTCTCCCCTCTACTAGTTGATGCACATCAAAACCTTGTCCTATTCGCAACATGTCTTGTACTCCTTTTGCTGTTAAGATTTATACTTTATTTTTTGTATGATTGCCTCTGCAAAATATAGATCTTCTGGTGTAGTTAATTTTATATTGTCATAGTTGCCCATGACAATTCTAACGTCTTGCCCCAATCTCTCTACAAGACTAGCATCATCTGTGCCTAGAAACCCCTCTTCAATTGCTCTTTCATGGGCTTCTTTTAACAAGGAAATACGAAAAGCTTGTGGGGTCTGGATAGCCCACAAGCTAGAACGTTCTACTGTCTCTTCAACTACCCCGTCTTTTACCTTTTTGACGGTATCTTTAATTGGGACCGCTAAGACAGATGCTCCACTCGCTGCTGCAGCTTCCGTCAACTCCTTCATCTGATGAAGGTCGATGAATGGTCTAGCGGCATCATGAACAAGGACGATAGCATCATCTGAAATTTCCTTTACAGCATTGTAGACACTATACTGCCTTTCATCTCCACCGTTTACGATTGCAGCAATTTTCGTTATTTTATTCCTTTTTATCAGTCCATGCATTTCTTGTTTATCCTGGGGGCTGGTAACCAACCAAATCTTGCTACAGTTTTCATCCTTTTCAAACACCTTGAGAGTATGGATAAATACTGGCAGACCGTCTATTTTAAGGAACAGTTTATTCTTCCCTGCTCCCATTCTTTTCCCCTGACCCGCGGCCGGTATAATGACTTCATAAGCCATAAAACAAACTCCCATCCATTACAATGCTTTTTCTAATAACTTTGGTTTTGCAAAAATCATTCTTCCTGCCGATGTCTGCAAAACACTAGTGACAAGCACATCAATATGTTTTCCTATAAAGTTGCGTCCTTCTTCAACAACGATCATCGTGCCGTCATCCAAATAGGCAACACCTTGGTTATGCTCTTTACCATCTTTAATAATAAGTATCTTCATTTCTTCCCCTGGCAAAACAACTGGTTTTACAGCATTCGCCAAGTCATTAATATTTAGAACGGATACCTTTTGCAATTCACAAACCTTATTTAGGTTAAAATCATTAGTAACTACAACACCATTTGTAATTTTAGCGAGCTTTACAAGCTTGCTGTCCACTTCTGTAATTTCTTCAAAGTCGCCTTCATAAATCTCCACTTTGATTGCAAGCTCTTTCTGAATGCGATTGAGGATATCAAGACCTCTTCTTCCTCTGTTTCTTTTCAAAGCATCAGATGAATCTGCGATATGCTGCAATTCACCAAGTACAAACTGCGGAATTACAATCGTTCCCTCAAGGAAACCTGTCTGGCAAATGTCAGCGATTCTTCCATCAATAATGACACTCGTATCTAGAATTTTCAAATTGCTCTTTTCTGGTTTTGATACTTCCTCTTCATTTGCTTTCTTCTTTCTAGCTGCAAAAAGAGTGGATAGCTCGTCTCTCTTTTTGAACCCTACCTGAAAACCTAAATAGCCAAAAAGTAAAGTTAAAAGAATAGGCGCGACCGTATTGATTAACGGTACTTTTATGGCGGTTAGTGCATAGCCTATCAAGAAGGCTAATATCAGTCCAAATGCTAAACCGACACTTCCTGTAATAATATCAGTGATTGGAGCCTTAACAAGGGTTTCTTCCACCAGCTTGATAAAATTAACAATATAATCTATCGCCCAAAAAGTAATAAAATAAAAAATAATGGCACCAAGTATTGCCGATACATAAGGGTTATTTATTAAATTATGATTTAAGTTAACCATATTTAATAAATCAGGAATAAAAACGATTCCCAAAGTCCCTCCAATAATTAAAAAACATGCCTGTACAATCCGTCTTAACAATACTTACACCTCCTCTTTCACATTATAAACAAATTCCCGAATTTGAAACCTAATATTACAGAGAATTTTTTTATTTGTAATGAAAAAGTTAAATAGCAAACTTTTTGTTCTTTTTTGGCTATTTTTAGAGTAGCATTCTTGGTAATTAAATGTCAAATTATTTAAACATTACATTTTATCATACCAATAATGCAACTTCAATTGTTTTTTCTATAGAACTTGTCCGGTTACTCTCCTAAGGCAGCTTTTAACGCCTCTCCAACAGAACTGACACCAATCAGTTCAATCCCCTTGGGAGCACTAAGACCTGATAGGTTATTAGCAGGCAATATAACGCGCTCAAATCCTAATTTAGCCGCTTCTTGTACTCGTTGTTCGATTCTGGATACTCTTCGCACTTCCCCAGTCAGACCTACTTCTCCAATAATGCAGTCTGTCGCCCTTGTGGTCTTATCTCTGAAGCTGGAAGCAATACTAACAGCTATAGCAAGATCAATCGCCGGTTCATCAAGCTTAACTCCGCCCGCAACCTTTAAATAAGCATCTTGGTTTTGCAACAGCATTCCAACTCTTTTTTCAAGTACTGCCATCAATAATGGCACACGATTATGATCTATCCCTGTTGCCATCCGTCTTGGATTTCCAAAGCTTGTTGGAGAAATAAGGGCTTGTATCTCGACAAGCACAGGTCTTGTTCCTTCCATGGATGCCACAACTGTTGATCCAGCAGCACCTTGTGAACGTTCCTCCAGAAATATTTCTGATGGATTTTCCACTTCTTCCAGTCCAAATTCCTTCATTTCAAAGATTCCCATTTCATTCGTGGAGCCGAAACGGTTTTTAACAGCCCGCAATATCCTGTAGGTATGATGTCGTTCTCCCTCAAAATATAAAACGGTATCCACCATGTGCTCAAGCAGTCTTGGGCCTGCAATAGACCCTTCCTTTGTCACATGACCAACTATAAAAATGGCAATTCCCTTTGTCTTTCCTATCCTCATCAGTTCAGCTGTACACTCTCGCACTTGGGAGACACTCCCCGGGGCAGAAGTGACTTCTGGATGAAAAATTGTTTGGATAGAGTCTATTACCACAAAATCTACCTTTGAGTTTTCTATCGTTCTGCTGATTTCCTCTAAGTTTGTCTCTGAATATACAAGGAGATCATCAGACATAACTCCAAGCCTGTCCGCTCTCAGCTTTGTTTGTTTTTGTGATTCCTCCCCTGAAACATATAAAACAGACTGTTTTTTCAGGGCTAATTGTGCAGATACCTGCAAGAGCAGTGTCGATTTCCCAATCCCCGGATCTCCTCCGATAAGCACAAGAGAACCAGGTACCACCCCACCTCCGAGCACGCGGTTAAGCTCTTCTAGATCTGTTTTAATTCGAGGCTCATTAACTGTCTCAATGCTTGTTACAGGAATAGGCTTGGCAGCTATTGTCACACCTTGAGAATGAGCAAATGCCCCTTTCCTCTGTGCTGGAGCCTTTTCTACTTCTTCCACCATTGTATTCCAATTTCCACAGCCTGGACATTTACCCATCCATTTTGCAGACTCATAGCCGCATTCCTGACATAAGAACTTTGTCTTTCTTTTCGCCATGCTTGTATCTCCTTACCTTTAACTATCTCTTCTATTCTTACAAAGTATAAATGGCACACGCAATAGTAAAACGTGTGCCATTTATGATATTAAGCGTTATTTTTGCAGGTTTGTCAATTGCTGTGTATCTTTCACCCTTACAGTGAATTCCCCATCTTCCACATCTAGATCAATATGCTGTCCGTTTAAGACCGTGCCTTTTAAAAGCTCCTCTGACAGACGGTCTTCGATATGCTTCTGAATGGCCCTGCGTAGTGGTCTAGCTCCATATTCAGGATCATAACCTTCTTGTGCGATCTTCTCCTTAGCAGCATCAGTGATAGTCAAATATATTTCTTGTTCTTTCAATCTGCTTACTAACTGATCTGCCATTAGAGATACAATCTCTTGAAGATGCTTCTTCTCTAAGGAATGGAACACAATAATCTCATCGATACGGTTTAAGAACTCTGGACGGAATGCTCTTTTCAGCTCTTCCATCACACGTCCTTTCATATCTTTGTAGTCCTGTTCACCATCCTGAATATTAAAGCCTACATATTTATTCGTTTTTAAAGCAGACGCACCAACATTCGATGTCATGATTAGTACTGTATTTCTAAAATCAACTGTTCTTCCTTTAGAGTCAGTTAAGCGCCCGTCTTCTAACACCTGCAGCAGAATATTGAAAACATCCGGGTGAGCTTTTTCTATTTCATCTAGAAGTACAACTGAATAAGGTTTTCTTCTTACTTTCTCAGTAAGCTGTCCGCCTTCCTCATAACCTACATACCCTGGAGGTGAACCAACAAGTCTTGACGTAGAATGCTTCTCCATGTACTCGGACATATCAATGCGAATCATTGCATCTTCATCGCCAAACATTGATTCAGCAAGGGCACGCGCAAGCTCTGTTTTACCTACACCTGTTGGTCCTAAGAAAATGAAGGAACCAATAGGGCGTTTTGGATCTTTCAAACCGGCTCTTGCTCTTCTTACAGCTTTGGAGATAGCTTTTACTGCTTCCTCTTGGCCAATTACCCTGTTATGAAGAATGTTTTCCATATTAAGAAGCTTATCTGTTTCAGTTTGTGCCAATCTTGATACAGGGATTCCAGTCCAGCTTGATACAACAGTTGCGATATCTTCCACTGTTACTTCTGTATTTTCTTGACCCTGTTTTTCTTTCCAATTCTTCTTCGTTTCTTCCAGCTGTTCACGAAGTCTTTGCTCTGTGTCACGCAAGGAAGCAGCCTTTTCAAACTCTTGGCTTTGGACTGATGCATCCTTTTCTTTGCGCACTTCCTCTAATTTAACTTCTAGTTCCTTTAAGTTAGGAGGAGTTGTGTAAGATCTTAATCTTACCTTCGATCCTGCTTCATCTATTAAATCAATTGCTTTATCTGGCAAGAAGCGATCAGAAATATAACGATCTGACAATTTCACTGCTGCTTCAATTGCTTCATCAATGATTGATACACGGTGATGCGCCTCATATCTGTCACGCAGACCTTTTAAAATCTGGATAGATTCATCAATAGTAGGCTCATCAACTGTGATTGGTTGGAAACGTCTTTCTAGAGCAGCATCTTTCTCAATATATTTGCGGTACTCATCTAATGTAGTCGCACCAATACATTGCAGCTCTCCTCGAGCAAGGGAAGGCTTTAGAATATTAGATGCATCAATTGCACCTTCAGCACCGCCTGCCCCAATCAGTGTATGCAACTCATCAATAAAGAGAATGATGTTACCTGCTTGGCGAATCTCATCCATAACCTTTTTCAAACGGTCCTCAAATTCACCGCGGTATTTTGTTCCTGCTACAACTGTACCCATATCTAAAGTCATAACCCTTTTATCTCTTAAAATTTCAGGTACTTCATTTTGAACAATTTGCTGTGCCAATCCTTCTGCTATTGCCGTTTTACCGACACCAGGCTCACCGATAAGAACAGGATTGTTTTTAGTTCTTCTGCTCAATACTTCAATTACACGTTGAATTTCCTTACTTCTACCAATAACTGGATCTAGACTACCTTCTCTTGCAATAGCAGTTAAATCTCGTGCAAGACTGTCTAGAGTTGGAGTATTTGCGCTTGCAGCAGAGCTGCCTTGATGGCTTCCCGATTCACTGCTTCCAAGTAGTTGTAATACTTGCTGTCTTGCTTTATTTAAACTAACACCAACATTATTGAGGACTCGTGCTGCTACACCTTCTCCTTCTCGGATAAGACCAAGAAGAATATGCTCTGTACCTACATAAGAATGACCAAGCTTTCTTGCTTCATCCATAGAAAGTTCAATTACTTTTTTTGCTCTAGGAGTGTAGTGGATTGTTTGAGAACCTTCCTGACCTCTGCCAATTAGGTTTTCTACCTCCTCCTGGATTTTTTCAGGACTTAAGCCAAGTGCTTGCAGTGCCTTTGCAGCAATGCCTTCTCCTTCTCGGACTAAACCAAGAAGAATATGTTCTGTACCAATATTGTTATGTCCTAAGCGGATTGCTTCCTCTTGTGAAAGTGCCAGTACCTTTTGTGCTCTTTCTGTAAAACGTCCAAACATCATAATGTCATCCTCCCAATTATATAATTACTCTGTTTCCAACAATAATCTTTCTCTTATTAAGGATGCGCGGCGTATGTCGCGATCATTTGGATTCATTTGCCCGCCTGAATAAAGTTGCAGAAAACCAGGCTGAGTCAAGATAAGCAGTTCATTTAGTATCCCTTTTGATACATTTTTAATAAAGCCCATATCGATACCTAATTGAAGGTCCGATAAGCATTTAGCTGCTTCTTTTGTTTCTATTATTCTGCTGTTACAGAGGATTCCATATGATCGGAAAACCCTATCTTCTAATTGTATGTTTGAAGTTCTTACTAATACCTCTCTTGCAGCTCTTTCTTGTTCAATAAGCTGATGCACGACGCTTTTTAATTCTTCTACTATATCGCTTTCTGATTTCCCTAATGTTATCTGGTTGGATATTTGAAATATATTACCTAAAGCTTCGCTGCCCTCACCGTAAATTCCTCTAACAACTAAACCTAATTGATTGATGGCAGGAATAATTCTATTCATTTGTTGGGTTAGAACCATCCCAGGGAGATGCATCATAACAGATGCTCTTAAGCCAGTGCCTATATTTGTCGGACAGCTTGTTATATACCCAAGCTCAAGGTGATAAGCATAATCAATGGACTCTTCCAGCCAATTGTCTATTTTATTTGCTTTCTCTAACGCTTCCATAACCTGCAAACCAGGCTTTATACATTGGATTCTAATGTGGTCTTCTTCATTGAGCATGATGCTTACTTCCTCATCCTCAGAAAGAACGCACGCTCCATATGCAGCATCATTGGCAAGAAGAGGACTGATTAAATGTTTTTCAACAAGAACCCTTTTTTCAAGTTGCTGAAGATCTTCCATTTTAAGTAGTTCTAAGTTGTCAAAACTTTCGTTTGACTGTGCTGATACCTTTTCACCGACTTTTTGAATCACTGTTTCTGCTTCTTCATTAGAGAAAAGTATCGGAAACTTGATGGAATTTATGTTTCTAGCTAATCTTATTCGAGAGGTCAGAACGATGTCAGAGTCTGGTCCATCTGAGCACATCCAAGATGTTTTTGCTTTATTAATGAATTTTTCAAAAGACAACTCTTACTCGCTCCCCTCATTAAAAGTAACCAATTGTTTTTCCTTTTTTCTAATCTCGTCTCTTACCTCAGCAGCCTTTTCAAACTCCTCTTGTATGATAAGATCTTTAAGTGTTTCTCTAAGTTTGCCAATTTCCTTTTTGATTAAGATATGTCCGCCTACTCTTTCTGGAACCTTTCCTTTATGTTCGACATTTCCTCCATGCAATCTCTTTAAAATTGGCTGAAGTCTGTCTTTGAAAGTTTCATAGCAATTAGGACAGCCAAACCTCCCAATTTTCGTGAATTGAGGGAAAGTCATTGAGCATTCCTTACATTGAAGCTCTGCTTCCTTTTGATACGGGTCATGTTTAATATGTTGAATGCTCGGTTCCATGTTTAGTAAACCGGCTAACAGGCTATTGAATGAAAATCCCGGAGTTTCATTTGCCGTAAACAAATCTCCCTTTTCTCTGGCACAATGTTCACATAGATGAAATTCCGTTTTATTCCCATTAATGATTTTGGAGTAATGAAGTGTTGCAGGCCTTTGATTACATTCTGAACAATTCATGCTTTCACCTCACAACTAACATTATTATTTATATTTTAGGGTAGTTAACATCGCTTTTAACAGTCTTGCTCTTAGTTCATCTCTATATGGAAGGTCAAGATACAGTACAGAGCGATCAATAACACTTAGCATTATTTTCGCTTCTCTTTCATTTATGACCTCTTCTTCAACAAGACGGTAAATGACGTCTTCTGCACTGCTTTGAGGTATTCGACTTTGAATAAGGGAAAGTAATTGGTCGATCAGATGAGCGTAATCATGTGATTGAACCTTCATTATTCGAATGAAGCCGCCTCCGCCACGTTTGCTTTCAACTAAATACCCTTTTTCAATTGTGAATCGGGTATTGATGACGTAATTTATTTGTGATGGTACACAATCGAATTTGTCGGCAACTTCGCTTCGTTTTATTTCAACAAGTGATTTTCCGCTCATCTCTAATACTTCTTTTAAATAATGCTCAATTATATCCGAAATATTTCTCACCAAGCCTCCCCCTTCTGACTTTGACTATATTTGACTATAATTATACATGATAAAAAAGTCGTTTAGCAAGATTGATGTTTTATTAATTTTCCCATTATCGCTTAATTTCAAACCTAGAGAAAAAATTTTTATAGGTATTAGAGGGGGGATTGATAAATTATATTTAACTATAGTCGGATTTGTGTAGATTTTCAAGTAATAGCATGAGCATTTTTTGAGGTAATGGTAAGTGGATTTTAAGAAGCATGATTTTTGGGAGTTATAAATAAAAAAAGTCTTAAAAGCAAAATGCCTTTAAGACTTTTCAGGTGCCTGGCGACGTCCTACTCTCACAGGGGGAGAGCCCCCAACTACCATCGGCGCTGAGAAGCTTAACTTCCGTGTTCGGTATGGGAACGGGTGTGACCTTCTCGCTATCGCCACCAGACTATGTAATTTTGAGAGTTATTCCCTCAAAACTAGATTATGTTGTAAGAAGAAAGAATGAGTAATCATTTATTAGTTAAGTCCTCGATCTATTAGTATTTGTCAGCTCCACGTGTCACCACGCTTCCACCTCAAACCTATCAACCTGATCATCTTTCAGGGATCTTACTAGCTTACGCTATGGGAAATCTCATCTTGAGGGGGGCTTCATGCTTAGATGCTTTCAGCACTTATCCCTTCCGCACATAGCTACCCAGCTATGCCTTTGGCAAGACAACTGGTACACCAGCGGTGCGTCCATCCCGGTCCTCTCGTACTAAGGACAGCTCCTCTCAAATTTCCTACGCCCACGACGGATAGGGACCGAACTGTCTCACGACGTTCTGAACCCAGCTCGCGTACCGCTTTAATGGGCGAACAGCCCAACCCTTGGGACCGACTACAGCCCCAGGATGCGATGAGCCGACATCGAGGTGCCAAACCTCCCCGTCGATGTGGACTCTTGGGGGAGATAAGCCTGTTATCCCCGGGGTAGCTTTTATCCGTTGAGCGATGGCCCTTCCATGCGGAACCACCGGATCACTAAGCCCGACTTTCGTCCCTGCTCGACTTGTAGGTCTCGCAGTCAAGCTCCCTTGTGCCTTTACACTCTACGAATGATTTCCAACCATTCTGAGGGAACCTTTGGGCGCCTCCGTTACTTTTTAGGAGGCGACCGCCCCAGTCAAACTGCCCACCTGACACTGTCTCCCACCCCGATAAGGGGTGCGGGTTAGAATGTCAATACAGCCAGGGTAGTATCCCACCAATGCCTCCACCGAAGCTGGCGCTCCGGCTTCCAAGGCTCCTACCTATCCTGTACAAGCTGTACCAAAATTCAATATCAGGCTACAGTAAAGCTCCACGGGGTCTTTCCGTCCTGTCGCGGGTAACCTGCATCTTCACAGGTACTATAATTTCACCGAGTCTCTCGTTGAGACAGTGCCCAGATCGTTACACCTTTCGTGCGGGTCGGAACTTACCCGACAAGGAATTTCGCTACCTTAGGACCGTTATAGTTACGGCCGCCGTTTACTGGGGCTTCAATTCAGAGCTTCGCGCGAACGCTAACCCCTCCTCTTAACCTTCCAGCACCGGGCAGGTGTCAGCCCCTATACTTCGCCTTACGGCTTCGCAGAGACCTGTGTTTTTGCTAAACAGTCGCCTGGGCCTATTCACTGCGGCTCTCTCGGGCTTGCACCCAAAAGAGCACCCCTTCTCCCGAAGTTACGGGGTCATTTTGCCGAGTTCCTTAACGAGAGTTCTCTCGCTCACCTTAGGATTCTCTCCTCGCCTACCTGTGTCGGTTTGCGGTACGGGCACCTTGAATCTCGCTAGAGGCTTTTCTTGGCAGTGTGGAATCAGGAACTTCGGTACTATATTTCCCTCGCCGTCACAGCTCCGCCTTCACGGTAATGGGATTTGCCTCATTACCAGCCTAACTGCTTGGACGTGCTAATCCAACAGCACGCTTACCCTATCCTCCTGCGTCCCCCCATCGCTCAAACGATTCATAAGGTGGTACAGGAATATCAACCTGTTGTCCATCGCCTACGCTCTTCAGCCTCGGCTTAGGTCCCGACTAACCCTGAGTGGACGAGCCTTCCTCAGGAAACCTTAGGCATTCGGTGGATGAGATTCTCACTCATCTTTCGCTACTCATACCGGCATTCTCACTTCTAAGCGCTCCACCAGTCCTTACGGTCTAGCTTCAACGCCCTTAGAACGCTCTCCTACCACTGACATCGTAGATGTCAATCCACAGCTTCGGTGATACGTTTAGCCCCGGTACATTTTCGGCGCAGAGTCACTCGACCAGTGAGCTATTACGCACTCTTTAAATGGTGGCTGCTTCTAAGCCAACATCCTGGTTGTCTAAGCAACTCCACATCCTTTTCCACTTAACGTATACTTTGGGACCTTAGCTGGTGGTCTGGGCTGTTTCCCTCTTGACTACGGATCTTATCACTCGCAGTCTGACTCCCAAGGATAAGTATTTGGCATTCGGAGTTTGTCTGAATTCGGTAACCCGATGGGGGCCCCTAGTCCAAACAGTGCTCTACCTCCAATACTCTTACCTTGAGGCTAGCCCTAAAGCTATTTCGGAGAGAACCAGCTATCTCCAAGTTCGATTGGAATTTCTCCGCTACCCACACCTCATCCCCGCACTTTTCAACGTGCGTGGGTTCGGGCCTCCATCCAGTGTTACCTGGACTTCACCCTGGACATGGGTAGATCACCTGGTTTCGGGTCTACGACCACATACTATTACGCCCTATTCAGACTCGCTTTCGCTGCGGCTCCGTCTCTTCAACTTAACCTCGCATGTAATCGTAACTCGCCGGTTCATTCTACAAAAGGCACGCTATCACCCATTAATGGGCTCTAACTACTTGTAGGCACACGGTTTCAGGATCTATTTCACTCCCCTTCCGGGGTGCTTTTCACCTTTCCCTCACGGTACTGGTTCACTATCGGTCACTAGGGAGTATTTAGCCTTGGGAGATGGTCCTCCCTGCTTCCGACGGGATTTCACGTGTCCCGCCGTACTCAGGATCCACTCAGGAGGGAACGAAGTTTCGACTACAGGGTTTTTACCTTCTATGACTGGCCTTTCCAGACCTATTCATCTACCCCGTTCCTTTGTAACTCCATGTAGAGTGTCCTACAACCCCAAGAGGCAAGCCTCTTGGTTTGGGCTAATCCCGTTTCGCTCGCCGCTACTCAGGGAATCGCGTTTGCTTTCTCTTCCTCCGGGTACTTAGATGTTTCAGTTCCCCGGGTCTGCCTTCTGTTACTCTATGTATTCAAGTAACGATACTATCCCATTACGGATAGTGGGTTCCCCCATTCGGAAATCTCCGGATCAAAGCTTACTTACAGCTCCCCGAAGCATATCGGTGTTAGTACCGTCCTTCATCGGCTCCTAGTGCCAAGGCATCCACCGTGCGCCCTTTCTAACTTAACTTGTTTCGGCTAAAGATGTTACTCTTTACCCTGAAATTCTTCTATTAAATAGAGAATCTAAGATGGCGATTACTCGGTTTCTTTCTTGGTTCTTACTATTCATAATCTAGTTTTCAAGGAACAAATTCGGCTAATGATTAACTTCGCATCTCTGCGTCAACTTCTTCTCTGTGCTCCTCACGTACTGTCGTACGCTGCGGTGCTCGATCAGTCGTTTCCTTGATCTGCTCGCTACTCACTACCCTGATGTTTTGAGGAATTGCTCCCTCAAAACTGAACAACAAAATCATCAACAATCTGTGAATGGAACGAATTCCATTTTTCCTTAGAAAGGAGGTGATCCAGCCGCACCTTCCGATACGGCTACCTTGTTACGACTTCACCCCAATCATCTATCCCACCTTAGGCGGCTGGCTCCTAAAAGGTTACCCCACCGACTTCGGGTGTTACAAACTCTCGTGGTGTGACGGGCGGTGTGTACAAGGCCCGGGAACGTATTCACCGCGGCATGCTGATCCGCGATTACTAGCGATTCCAGCTTCATGTAGGCGAGTTGCAGCCTACAATCCGAACTGAGAATGGTTTTATGGGATTGGCTCGACCTCGCGGTTTTGCTGCCCTTTGTACCATCCATTGTAGCACGTGTGTAGCCCAGGTCATAAGGGGCATGATGATTTGACGTCATCCCCACCTTCCTCCGGTTTGTCACCGGCAGTCACCTTAGAGTGCCCAACTAAATGCTGGCAACTAAGATCAAGGGTTGCGCTCGTTGCGGGACTTAACCCAACATCTCACGACACGAGCTGACGACAACCATGCACCACCTGTCATCCTGTCCCCCGAAGGGGAACGTCCTATCTCTAGGATTGTCAGGAGATGTCAAGACCTGGTAAGGTTCTTCGCGTTGCTTCGAATTAAACCACATGCTCCACCGCTTGTGCGGGCCCCCGTCAATTCCTTTGAGTTTCAGCCTTGCGGCCGTACTCCCCAGGCGGAGTGCTTAATGCGTTTGCTGCAGCACTAAAGGGCGGAAACCCTCTAACACTTAGCACTCATCGTTTACGGCGTGGACTACCAGGGTATCTAATCCTGTTTGCTCCCCACGCTTTCGCGCCTCAGCGTCAGTTACAGACCAAAGAGTCGCCTTCGCCACTGGTGTTCCTCCACATCTCTACGCATTTCACCGCTACACGTGGAATTCCACTCTTCTCTTCTGCACTCAAGTCCCCCAGTTTCCAATGACCCTCCACGGTTGAGCCGTGGGCTTTCACATCAGACTTAAAGGACCGCCTGCGCGCGCTTTACGCCCAATAATTCCGGACAACGCTTGCCACCTACGTATTACCGCGGCTGCTGGCACGTAGTTAGCCGTGGCTTTCTGGTTAGGTACCGTCAAGGTACGAGCAGTTACTCTCGTACTTGTTCTTCCCTAACAACAGAGTTTTACGATCCGAAAACCTTCATCACTCACGCGGCGTTGCTCCGTCAGACTTTCGTCCATTGCGGAAGATTCCCTACTGCTGCCTCCCGTAGGAGTCTGGGCCGTGTCTCAGTCCCAGTGTGGCCGATCACCCTCTCAGGTCGGCTACGCATCGTCGCCTTGGTGAGCCGTTACCTCACCAACTAGCTAATGCGCCGCGGGCCCATCTGTAAGTGACAGCGTAAACCGTCTTTCAGCTTTTCTACATGAGTAGAAAAGGATTATCCGGTATTAGCTCCGGTTTCCCGAAGTTATCCCAGTCTTACAGGCAGGTTGCCCACGTGTTACTCACCCGTCCGCCGCTAACTTAAAAAGCAAGCTTTTTAAGTCCGCTCGACTTGCATGTATTAGGCACGCCGCCAGCGTTCGTCCTGAGCCAGGATCAAACTCTCCGATAAAGAGTAAGATTAGCTCATTTGCTAAACTCTAGCTTTTTGTTACTTTGTTTTCATCTTTATAACGCAAGTTATAAAAACGATTATTGTTGACGTTTTGTTTGTTCAGTTTTCAAAGAGCAATTAGTAAACTGCTTAATGCAGCTTTTCAACTATAATAAAAATTGGATACATTGTCAATACCCAAAAAAATATTGGTGGAGCCTAGCGGGATCGAACCGCTGACCTCCTGCGTGCAAGGCAGGCGCTCTCCCAGCTGAGCTAAGGCCCCATCTTTTAATGAGAAATAATGGTCGGGAAGACAGGATTCGAACCTGCGACCCCTTGGTCCCAAACCAAGTGCTCTACCAAGCTGAGCTACTTCCCGTATATTTGGCGCGCCCGAAAGGAGTCGAACCCATAACCTTCTGATCCGTAGTCAGACGCTCTATCCAATTGAGCTACGGGCGCTAAATATTTGAAAAACAATGGTGCCGAGGACCGGAATCGAACCGGTACGGTAGTCACCTACCGCAGGATTTTAAGTCCTGTGCGTCTGCCAGTTCCGCCACCCCGGCATTGTTTTTTAAAAATGGAGCGGAAGACGAGGTTCGAACTCGCGACCCCCACCTTGGCAAGGTGGTGTTCTACCACTGAACTACTTCCGCTCGAGTATTAAATTAAATGGTGCGGGTGAAGGGAGTCGAACCCCCACGCCTTGCGGCGCTAGATCCTAAGTCTAGTGCGTCTGCCAATTCCGCCACACCCGCATAAATGGTGAGTCATGCAGGATTCGAACCTGCGACCCTCTGATTAAAAGTCAGATGCTCTACCAACTGAGCTAATGACTCATCTCTATTAATAAAAGATGGTGCCGACGAGAGGACTTGAACCCCCAACCTACTGATTACAAGTCAGTTGCTCTACCAATTGAGCTACATCGGCGTTTGTATGGTGGAGGATGACGGGATCGAACCGCCGACCCTCTGCTTGTAAGGCAGATGCTCTCCCAGCTGAGCTAATCCTCCATTATACGCCTGGCGACGTCCTACTCTCACAGGGGGAGAGCCCCCAACTACCATCGGCGCTGAGAAGCTTAACTTCCGTGTTCGGTATGGGAACGGGTGTGACCTTCTCGCTATCGCCACCAGACTATGTAATTTTGAGAGTTATTCCCTCAAAACTAGATTATGTTGTAAGAAGAAAGAATGAGTAATCATTTATTAGTTAAGTCCTCGATCTATTAGTATTTGTCAGCTCCACGTGTCACCACGCTTCCACCTCAAACCTATCAACCTGATCATCTTTCAGGGATCTTACTAGCTTACGCTATGGGAAATCTCATCTTGAGGGGGGCTTCATGCTTAGATGCTTTCAGCACTTATCCCTTCCGCACATAGCTACCCAGCTATGCCTTTGGCAAGACAACTGGTACACCAGCGGTGCGTCCATCCCGGTCCTCTCGTACTAAGGACAGCTCCTCTCAAATTTCCTACGCCCACGACGGATAGGGACCGAACTGTCTCACGACGTTCTGAACCCAGCTCGCGTACCGCTTTAATGGGCGAACAGCCCAACCCTTGGGACCGACTACAGCCCCAGGATGCGATGAGCCGACATCGAGGTGCCAAACCTCCCCGTCGATGTGGACTCTTGGGGGAGATAAGCCTGTTATCCCCGGGGTAGCTTTTATCCGTTGAGCGATGGCCCTTCCATGCGGAACCACCGGATCACTAAGCCCGACTTTCGTCCCTGCTCGACTTGTAGGTCTCGCAGTCAAGCTCCCTTGTGCCTTTACACTCTACGAATGATTTCCAACCATTCTGAGGGAACCTTTGGGCGCCTCCGTTACTTTTTAGGAGGCGACCGCCCCAGTCAAACTGCCCACCTGACACTGTCTCCCACCCCGATAAGGGGTGCGGGTTAGAATGTCAATACAGCCAGGGTAGTATCCCACCAATGCCTCCACCGAAGCTGGCGCTCCGGCTTCCAAGGCTCCTACCTATCCTGTACAAGCTGTACCAAAATTCAATATCAGGCTACAGTAAAGCTCCACGGGGTCTTTCCGTCCTGTCGCGGGTAACCTGCATCTTCACAGGTACTATAATTTCACCGAGTCTCTCGTTGAGACAGTGCCCAGATCGTTACACCTTTCGTGCGGGTCGGAACTTACCCGACAAGGAATTTCGCTACCTTAGGACCGTTATAGTTACGGCCGCCGTTTACTGGGGCTTCAATTCAGAGCTTCGCGCGAACGCTAACCCCTCCTCTTAACCTTCCAGCACCGGGCAGGTGTCAGCCCCTATACTTCGCCTTACGGCTTCGCAGAGACCTGTGTTTTTGCTAAACAGTCGCCTGGGCCTATTCACTGCGGCTCTCTCGGGCTTGCACCCAAAAGAGCACCCCTTCTCCCGAAGTTACGGGGTCATTTTGCCGAGTTCCTTAACGAGAGTTCTCTCGCTCACCTTAGGATTCTCTCCTCGCCTACCTGTGTCGGTTTGCGGTACGGGCACCTTGAATCTCGCTAGAGGCTTTTCTTGGCAGTGTGGAATCAGGAACTTCGGTACTATATTTCCCTCGCCGTCACAGCTCCGCCTTCACGGTAATGGGATTTGCCTCATTACCAGCCTAACTGCTTGGACGTGCTAATCCAACAGCACGCTTACCCTATCCTCCTGCGTCCCCCCATCGCTCAAACGATTCATAAGGTGGTACAGGAATATCAACCTGTTGTCCATCGCCTACGCTCTTCAGCCTCGGCTTAGGTCCCGACTAACCCTGAGTGGACGAGCCTTCCTCAGGAAACCTTAGGCATTCGGTGGATGAGATTCTCACTCATCTTTCGCTACTCATACCGGCATTCTCACTTCTAAGCGCTCCACCAGTCCTTACGGTCTAGCTTCAACGCCCTTAGAACGCTCTCCTACCACTGACATCGTAGATGTCAATCCACAGCTTCGGTGATACGTTTAGCCCCGGTACATTTTCGGCGCAGAGTCACTCGACCAGTGAGCTATTACGCACTCTTTAAATGGTGGCTGCTTCTAAGCCAACATCCTGGTTGTCTAAGCAACTCCACATCCTTTTCCACTTAACGTATACTTTGGGACCTTAGCTGGTGGTCTGGGCTGTTTCCCTCTTGACTACGGATCTTATCACTCGCAGTCTGACTCCCAAGGATAAGTATTTGGCATTCGGAGTTTGTCTGAATTCGGTAACCCGATGGGGGCCCCTAGTCCAAACAGTGCTCTACCTCCAATACTCTTACCTTGAGGCTAGCCCTAAAGCTATTTCGGAGAGAACCAGCTATCTCCAAGTTCGATTGGAATTTCTCCGCTACCCACACCTCATCCCCGCACTTTTCAACGTGCGTGGGTTCGGGCCTCCATCCAGTGTTACCTGGACTTCACCCTGGACATGGGTAGATCACCTGGTTTCGGGTCTACGACCACATACTATTACGCCCTATTCAGACTCGCTTTCGCTGCGGCTCCGTCTCTTCAACTTAACCTCGCATGTAATCGTAACTCGCCGGTTCATTCTACAAAAGGCACGCTATCACCCATTAATGGGCTCTAACTACTTGTAGGCACACGGTTTCAGGATCTATTTCACTCCCCTTCCGGGGTGCTTTTCACCTTTCCCTCACGGTACTGGTTCACTATCGGTCACTAGGGAGTATTTAGCCTTGGGAGATGGTCCTCCCTGCTTCCGACGGGATTTCACGTGTCCCGCCGTACTCAGGATCCACTCAGGAGGGAACGAAGTTTCGACTACAGGGTTTTTACCTTCTATGACTGGCCTTTCCAGACCTATTCATCTACCCCGTTCCTTTGTAACTCCATGTAGAGTGTCCTACAACCCCAAGAGGCAAGCCTCTTGGTTTGGGCTAATCCCGTTTCGCTCGCCGCTACTCAGGGAATCGCGTTTGCTTTCTCTTCCTCCGGGTACTTAGATGTTTCAGTTCCCCGGGTCTGCCTTCTGTTACTCTATGTATTCAAGTAACGATACTATCCCATTACGGATAGTGGGTTCCCCCATTCGGAAATCTCCGGATCAAAGCTTACTTACAGCTCCCCGAAGCATATCGGTGTTAGTACCGTCCTTCATCGGCTCCTAGTGCCAAGGCATCCACCGTGCGCCCTTTCTAACTTAACTTGTTTCGGCTAAAGATGTTACTCTTTACCCTGAAATTCTTCTATTAAATAGAGAATCTAAGATGGCGATTACTCGGTTTCTTTCTTGGTTCTTACTATTCATAATCTAGTTTTCAAGGAACAAATTCGGCTAATGATTAACTTCGCATCTCTGCGTCAACTTCTTCTCTGTGCTCCTCACGTACTGTCGTACGCTGCGGTGCTCGATCAGTCGTTTCCTTGATCTGCTCGCTACTCACTACCCTGATGTTTTGAGGAATTGCTCCCTCAAAACTGAACAACAAAATCATCAACAATCTGTGAATGGAACGAATTCCATTTTTCCTTAGAAAGGAGGTGATCCAGCCGCACCTTCCGATACGGCTACCTTGTTACGACTTCACCCCAATCATCTATCCCACCTTAGGCGGCTGGCTCCTAAAAGGTTACCCCACCGACTTCGGGTGTTACAAACTCTCGTGGTGTGACGGGCGGTGTGTACAAGGCCCGGGAACGTATTCACCGCGGCATGCTGATCCGCGATTACTAGCGATTCCAGCTTCATGTAGGCGAGTTGCAGCCTACAATCCGAACTGAGAATGGTTTTATGGGATTGGCTCGACCTCGCGGTTTTGCTGCCCTTTGTACCATCCATTGTAGCACGTGTGTAGCCCAGGTCATAAGGGGCATGATGATTTGACGTCATCCCCACCTTCCTCCGGTTTGTCACCGGCAGTCACCTTAGAGTGCCCAACTAAATGCTGGCAACTAAGATCAAGGGTTGCGCTCGTTGCGGGACTTAACCCAACATCTCACGACACGAGCTGACGACAACCATGCACCACCTGTCATCCTGTCCCCCGAAGGGGAACGTCCTATCTCTAGGATTGTCAGGAGATGTCAAGACCTGGTAAGGTTCTTCGCGTTGCTTCGAATTAAACCACATGCTCCACCGCTTGTGCGGGCCCCCGTCAATTCCTTTGAGTTTCAGCCTTGCGGCCGTACTCCCCAGGCGGAGTGCTTAATGCGTTTGCTGCAGCACTAAAGGGCGGAAACCCTCTAACACTTAGCACTCATCGTTTACGGCGTGGACTACCAGGGTATCTAATCCTGTTTGCTCCCCACGCTTTCGCGCCTCAGCGTCAGTTACAGACCAAAGAGTCGCCTTCGCCACTGGTGTTCCTCCACATCTCTACGCATTTCACCGCTACACGTGGAATTCCACTCTTCTCTTCTGCACTCAAGTCCCCCAGTTTCCAATGACCCTCCACGGTTGAGCCGTGGGCTTTCACATCAGACTTAAAGGACCGCCTGCGCGCGCTTTACGCCCAATAATTCCGGACAACGCTTGCCACCTACGTATTACCGCGGCTGCTGGCACGTAGTTAGCCGTGGCTTTCTGGTTAGGTACCGTCAAGGTACGAGCAGTTACTCTCGTACTTGTTCTTCCCTAACAACAGAGTTTTACGATCCGAAAACCTTCATCACTCACGCGGCGTTGCTCCGTCAGACTTTCGTCCATTGCGGAAGATTCCCTACTGCTGCCTCCCGTAGGAGTCTGGGCCGTGTCTCAGTCCCAGTGTGGCCGATCACCCTCTCAGGTCGGCTACGCATCGTCGCCTTGGTGAGCCGTTACCTCACCAACTAGCTAATGCGCCGCGGGCCCATCTGTAAGTGACAGCGTAAACCGTCTTTCAGCTTTTCTACATGAGTAGAAAAGGATTATCCGGTATTAGCTCCGGTTTCCCGAAGTTATCCCAGTCTTACAGGCAGGTTGCCCACGTGTTACTCACCCGTCCGCCGCTAACTTAAAAAGCAAGCTTTTTAAGTCCGCTCGACTTGCATGTATTAGGCACGCCGCCAGCGTTCGTCCTGAGCCAGGATCAAACTCTCCGATAAAGAGTAAGATTAGCTCATTTGCTAAACTCTAGCTTTTTGTTACTTTGTTTTTATCTTTATAACGCAAGTTATAAAAACGATTATTGTTGACGTTTTGTTTGTTCAGTTTTCAAAGAGCAATTTCTGTCGCTATCAGACGACTTTTTTAATATTACCAGAAGTCTACTTTCAAGTCAACAGTTTTTAAAATTATTTTTCATTTGTGTTACTGGCTTGTTTCAGCAACGAATATAAATATACCACCCTATTCGACCCTATGCAACTCTTTTTTTAAAGAAAAAATATTCTAATAACTATATCTGCATTTTACCCATAAGTACATGAACAAAACCAGCAGACAACCTAAAAGTTTTTATTATATTAAAAGACCTGGAATGTCTCTGCATTCCAGGTCTTTTTTAATTATGAGCGGTGTCTCATTAATGGGAATAATAGTACATCTCTGATAGATGGTGCATTTGTCAATAGCATAACTAGTCTGTCGATACCGATACCTAGTCCACCTGTTGGAGGCATACCATATTCAAGCGCCTCTACAAAGTCGTCATCCATTAGATGAGCTTCATCATTTCCTTGCTCTCTTTCTTTCAGCTGTGCTTCAAATCTTTCTCTTTGATCAATTGGATCATTTAACTCTGTAAATGCATTCGCATGCTCTCTACCTACGATAAACAATTCGAAACGATCAGTGAATCGCGGATCCTCATCATTTTTCTTCGCTAATGGTGAGATTTCAAGCGGGTGCCCGAAAATAAATGTTGGTTGAATCAGCTTCTCTTCTACTCTTTGCTCAAAGAACTCATTAACTATATGTCCATAAGTCATGTGCTCATTGATTTCAATATTGTTTTCTTTAGCTAGTTTTCTTGCTTCCTCCACTGACATCTCAGGCCAGAAATCAACACCTGTATATTGTTTAATTGCATCAACCATATGAAGTCTTGTCCATTCTGGTTTAAGATCTACTTCATATTCTCCGTATGGTATTGTTGTCGTACCATGAATTTCTTGAGCAATATGTGCAACTAAATTTTCTGTCAGACTCATGATATCACGGTAATCAGCATACGCTTCATAAAGTTCAATCATTGTAAATTCAGGATTATGTCTAGTAGAAACCCCTTCGTTCCTAAATACACGGCCTATTTCATAAACCTTCTCCATACCGCCGACAATTAATCTTTTCAGATGTAGTTCAATCGCAATACGCATGTATAACGGCATATCTAAAGCATTATGATGTGTAATAAACGGACGTGCAGATGCACCACCTGCAATCGAATGCATCATCGGTGTTTCTACTTCTAAATAACCATGGTCGTCTAAGTATCTGCGCATAGCCTGAATAATTTTACTGCGAAGAATAAATGTATGCTTGCTTTCCTCACTAGAAATTAAATCAAGATAACGCTGACGGTAGCGCTGTTCAATATCTTTTAATCCATGGAACTTATCAGGAAGCGGGCGCAATGCTTTTGTAAGCAAAGTGAAATCCTTAACCTTTATAGACAGCTCTCCAACATTCGTTTTAAATAGAGTTCCTTCCACTCCGACAATATCCCCTAGATCTACTGTGTTAAAAATTGCGTATTGGTCCTCTCCAACAGCATCTTTTCTAACATAAAGCTGGATTTGTCCTGCAAGATCTTGAATATGAGCAAAACCTGCTTTACCTTTTCCTCTTTTAGTCATTACTCGTCCTGCAAGAGAAACAATAATCCCCTTCTCTTCAAGTTCTTCCTTAGAAAGAGAATCAAATTGGCTTTTTAACTCCTCCGATAAATGGGTACGTTCAAATCTTTTGCCGAAAGGATCTATACCTTGATCACGAAGATCAGTCATTTTGTTTCGTCTAACTTGTAATTGGTCATTTAAATTCAATTCTTCATGACTCATGCTTAAATCAACTCCACCATCTTTATTTATGTATGACACCTTTTAAGGTAGTCGTGACTTTAATTACATACTTTATTATTCTACACAATGTTACAACTACAGACACTAAAAAAGAAAAAAAACCGCCAGTTTTTTTCACCGGCAGCCTTTTGGTCGTGTATGAAATAAGAAATAAGGTATTATCCTACTTGAATTTCCCTTTCTTTCGCTTCTTCTTCCAATACTAAACCATTTAATAACGAAACGAGCTGCTCGCGAGTTTCACATTCATTCACTCCATTGCGTGCTTTCGCATTTCCTCGAATACCCTTTAAGTACCAGGCTGCATGCTTTCTCATTTCTCTAACGGCGATATATTCATCTTTTAAATTTATTAAACGATCTAAATGAAGGATACAAACATCTATCTTTTCACGTACAGATGGTTCACCTGCAAGCTTCCCTGTTTCAAGATAGTTTACAGTACGATAGATCATCCATGGGTTTCCTAAAGCAGCTCTGCCGATCATTACTGCATCACAACCAGTTTCATCAAGCATTCTTTTTGCATCTTGGGGCGTATTAACATCTCCATTCCCAATCAGCGGGATGTTGATGGATTGCTTAACCTCACGGATAATATCCCAATTCGCATGGCCCTCATACAATTGCACACGTGTCCGTCCATGCAGTGCTACTGCTGAACCACCAGCACGCTCCACTGCCTGGGCATTGCGCACAGCATATATATGCTCTTCATCCCAACCCATGCGCATCTTTACTGTAACTGGCTTATCTACCGCTTCAACTACAGCTGATACCATATCATATATTTTGTTGGGATCAAGCAGCCATTTAGCTCCTGCATCGCATTTCGTAATTTTAGGAACAGGGCAACCCATGTTGATATCAATAATATCAGCATTAGTATTCTTATCAACAAATCGAGCAGCCTCAACCAACGTTTCCTTTTCTCCGCCGAAAATCTGCAAGCTTAGAGGATTTTCTCTTTCATCTATATATAACATGTTCATTGTTTTTTGATTTTTTGAAACAATCCCTTTATCGCTGATCATTTCTGCACAAACTAAACCTGCGCCGAATTCCTTTACTGTTAAGCGAAATGCCGAGTTAGATATTCCTGCCATTGGCGCTAAAACAACACGGTTATTCATCTCAACATTGCCTATCTTAAACAAATTTTTACCTCCCTTTGTTTTCAGCTATTAATATTCGGATCTAGCTCTTCTCTGCTTATCTTTAACACTTTAACGATTGAATCAATTATCTCATCAGAGGGAACTCGGTTACCTCTTTCTATTTCTCCTAATATAGATACAGACACAAGCAGTTCTTTAGCAAGATTCTCTTGTGTATATCCTTTTAGTTTTCGAAAAGCTCGAATACGTCTTCCCCATTTTTCTGATGTCTCCATACTCTTACTCCTTCTTTATCCTGCAAAAGCTCTAGACTTTCTTGTAAACGTGTGGATTTATTCGGTATCTTCACGAAAGGAGCTATCTCTATTAATGGAATTAGAACAAAAGCCCTTTCCTCTATTCTTGGATGTGGAACAATTAGCTTCTCTGATTCTATATTTTCGTGATTATACAATAAAATGTCAAGGTCTATTGTCCTTGGGCCCCATTTAATTATCCTTTTCCTTCCAAGTTTTTGCTCAATACTTTGGCAAACTTCTAATAATGCAAACGGCGATAATGAAGTGCATACTTCAACAGCTATATTTAAGAACATTTCCTGATCCCTATAACCTACAGGATCTGTTTCATAAATGGAGGAAACACTTACCACTTTTATATCCTCGTATTGGTTCAGCTTTCGGACGGCTTCCTCCAAATTCTGCAATCGATTGCCTATATTTGATCCTAATGATAAGAACGCCGCGTTATTCATCCGCGCTTCCTCGTTATCTCAACAGAAACAGATTGATAATGACCCGGAATTGGCGGGTCCGGCTTAATCACGCGTACCATCACACTAAAAATGCGCTCGTAGCTTCCCAGCAACTTTTGTGCTATTGCCTCTGCAACAGACTCAATCAGTTTAACAGGGTCACCTTCTACAACTTCCTTCACATCGAAATAAAGCTTTCCATAATTAATGGAATACTCCAGATTATCAGTAGTTCCTGCTTGTTGTAGATCTGTCTCAACTTCTAGGTCAATAATAAATCTTTGCCCCAGTTTTGTTTCTTCTTTGAAAACTCCATGATACCCATAGAACTCCATTTTGTTTAATGCTATCTTATCCACCGTACTGCCCCTTTCCCATTAAAGCATCCATCATACGAGCCATTCTTGTCATCTCCTTGACATCATGCACCCGGATAATTTGGCAGCCTTTCTGAATTCCAAAACATACAGTTGCACCAGTGCCTTCTAGTCTTTCCGCTACTGGCAAGTCTAAGATCTTTCCAATCATGGACTTTTTAGAGGTGCCAAGCAGCACAGGGTAACCTAGTGCTACGAGCTTGTCCAAATTACGCATCATTTCAAGGTTATACGTTAAATCCTTCGCAAAACCAATACCTGGATCAAGAATGATTTTGTCTTTTTTCACACCCGCTTTTACGGAGATATCAATACTTTCGTTCATATCAGCAATAACATCTTCTACAAATGATTGATAGTCCTTGTCATTGCGATTATGCATAAGCACAATCGGTGCATCATACTCTACAGCTACAGCTGCAATTTCTGGTTCTCGTTTTGCTCCCCAAATATCATTAATAATATGAGCCCCGGATGCCATAGCTGCTCTTGCAACCTTTGCCTTATAAGTGTCAATGGAAATAGGAACGTCTACTTCATTCGAGATCAACTCAATGATAGGAGCAACCCTTTCTATTTCCTCTTCTGCAGAGATTTCTGTATACCCTGGTCTTGTTGATTCTCCGCCAATATCTAAAATATCCGCGCCGTTTTCAACCATTTCCTGAGCATGCAATAGTGCTTTGTCTCGCTCGTTATACTTGCCCCCATCTGAGAAGGAATCTGGATTAACATTTAATATGCCCATCACAATTGTTCTTTCTTGAAACGGCAGTTTGTACTTCCCGCATTTTATATTCTGCATCCTTATCTATGTCCTCCTAACTCATCAATTGACCATAAGTATGAACAATTATCTTTATATCTTGTATAGAGCATCTGCACAATGGGACCACTGACTCCTTTGTACGATTCTGACCCAATACTTTTGATTGCGACAATTTCCTGAATGGAATTTGTGATAAATACCTCATCTGCCTCCAATAAATTTTCCTGCTTATATAGTCCTTCCCGCACCTCTAACCCTGATTGAGCTGCCAACGCTAGGATAAACCGTCTAGTAATTCCGTTCAATATACCTGTTTCCACACTTGGAGTATATAAAATCCCATTTCTTATCCAAAATAAATTAGATGTTATCCCTTCAGCCACGTAACCTTCTTTTGTCAAAAAAAGTCCCTCCATCTGAACATCCTCACCTATCTCTCTCTTAGCTAAAAGGTTATTCAAATAATGATGGGACTTCAGTCTTTCATCACCCTCAGGAGTATTCCGCCGTATCCTCAGCCATTCCGCTTTTTTCTCTCCAAGTGATTCACCGGTTTGCAATGATTTCATATACATTATAACGTTTGGTTCGGTATAAGAGGATGTTTGAAGTCCTATACCACCGATTCCGGCCGAAACATTAAAGCGAATATATGCATTTTCCAGCTTATTTTCATTCAATAATCGCTGAATGATTTGATTTGTTTCTTCTCTGTAAAAGGAACGGTCTATATTCAGCTGCCTTAACCCTTTATTAAGCCGGCCCAGATGACTGTCCAATAGGAACGGATGTCCTCTGTATGTGCGGAAAGTTTCAAACAGACCAGCACCGTACATAAACCCATGATCGAAAACAGAAATCTGTGCCTTTTCGTGAGGGATGATTTCTCCATTTATATAAATATACACTATCAGGAAGCAGCCCCTTTTTTATATAACTCAACAAAGTTGGCTAGAATATCCATACCAGCTGTTGTCATGATTGATTCTGGATGAAATTGCACTGCCTCTATAGGAAGCTCCTTATGGCGCAGCGCCATTATTTCCCCCTCCTTAGTCCATGCAGAAACTTCCAGACAGTCAGGCAAGGAAGTTTTTTCGACAAGAAGAGAATGATATCTTGTTGCTGGGAAGGGGTTCGGCAAGCCTTCAAATATAGTCTTATTATCATGGTAGATTGGAGAAGTTTTGCCGTGCATTAAATTTTCAGCTCGGATTACCTTTCCACCGAATGCTTGAGCAATTGCTTGATGTCCTAAACACACACCAAAGATAGGCAACTTTCCAGCAAATGCACTTATCGCCTCAAGACTTATCCCCGCCTCATTTGGCGTACAAGGTCCTGGAGATATCATTAAGTATTCAGGATTTACTCTTCTGATTTCTTCTAAAGAAGTTTTATTATTGCGGCTGACAGTCAGATCACTGCCTAATGAACCTAAATACTGCACAAGATTATACGTAAATGAATCATAATTATCGATCATATATATCATTTCTTCACCTATTTCTCTTCTGCCAGTTCTTTCGCATTCCATAGAGCTCTGGCTTTTTTCATTGATTCCTTATACTCATTACTTGGGACAGAATCTATGACAATCCCAGCCCCAGCTTGTACATACGATTTCTTATCTTTCACAAGCATCGTTCTAATCATAATATTTAATTCAATATCTTTATTAAAACCAATCCAGCCCATTGACCCGGTATAAGGTCCTCTTCTTACAGGCTCGAGTTCTTCAATAATTTCCATTGTTCGTATTTTCGGGGCTCCTGTTATCGTTCCTCCCGGGAACATACTGTCAATCAGGTCATATTCATCATACTTAGCAGCTAATTTCCCACGGACATTAGAAACAATATGCATCACATGAGAGTACTTTTCTATTGCCATGAACTCATCAACTTCAACTGAACCGTACTCACAAACCCTTCCTAGGTCATTCCGTTCGAGATCAACGAGCATCACATGCTCTGCCCGTTCCTTTTCACTGTTAA
This sequence comes from Niallia sp. Man26, assembly GCF_022049065.2. Lineage (NCBI taxonomy): Bacteria > Bacillati > Bacillota > Bacilli > Caryophanales > Bacillaceae > Niallia > Niallia sp. Man26. The sequence continues at coordinate 85,204 of NZ_CP095743.1, read as the reverse complement.
TGAGTTCATCAGCAAGCTTCTGATCCTCATCATTATCTTTACCTCTCGATCTTGTGCCTGCAATCGGGCGAGTACTAACCTCATCACCTTTTTTCTTCACTAACAGCTCAGGCGAACCGGAAACAAGCTGAAAATCAGGTGTGTGAAAATACCCCATATACGGTGATGGGTTGAGGATGCGCAGCTGATTATACACTTCCAAAGCTGAAACGTTTAGTGACTTCATTTGGCGAACAGACAAGTTTACTTGAAAAACGTCTCCTTGAGAAATATATTCTTGTATTTTCCTGACTGACTGTTGAAATTCATTATCCTTAATAGAAACCTCTTGTCCCATTGTTTTTTCAGGAGTCAGCATTTGGTGTTCAACTTTCCTGTTCTCCTGTAGCTTTTCCACTGCTTTATCTATTCTATCTTCCACTTCGGAGGAAGTTGCTTCTGTGTATAAGGCTGACAGCCATAATTTGTTTTCCTTCAGATCATAAACAAACCAATTATCAAAAAGCATAAAAAATACATCTGGTGTTTCTAAATCATCAACTGCAATATTCGGGATTTCTTCAATATAGCGGATATAATCATAGCTTATGAATCCAATCGCTCCCCCTTGAAACTCTGGAGATTCATGGTTAGCTTCTACTTCATACTCCTTCATTATCTGTTTAACTGTATGGAGCGGATTGCCTTTATGTATAGTTGTTCCCTCTATGCCCACTACTTCTAATGTATTGTCTTTTCCGATCATCGTGGCAATAGGGTTCATTGCAGCAATGCTGTATCTTCCACCCCTGCCGCTTTCCAAGATGGCATAATACTGTGATTCTTGGGATAACTGAATGAACTGCTCATAAAATTGAGCATATGAAATACTTAAACTCTTGCTGAAAACCTTAAATTTTTTCAATTCACTCTCGCTCCTTCTATTTCTCTTTTATCATCATACATGATGAAGCAGAGGAAAAACAAAAAAATTTGCCGGCATTTTTCAGGTGGCCGTCTATATTGCTAAGCAAAAAAAAGACAGCCCACCGGCTGTCTTTTTCTTGCATGATTACTCTTCATCAAATTGGTATAAAGCTGTGCTCAAATAACGCTCTCCGTTACTTGGAATTACAGCCAAGACTTTTTTGCCTTTTCCTAGTTCTTTAGCAACCTTAATGGCAGCATAGATAGCAGCACCAGAAGAGATTCCACCAAGAATACCTTCTTCTTTACCTGCTTTTCTAGCATATTCGAATGCTTGATCTGTTGTTACTTGAATAATATCATCATAAACTTCACTATTCAGGATTTCTGGCACAAAACCTGCCCCAATTCCTTGAATTTTGTGAGGACCTGGTTTTCCTCCAGATAATACCGGAGAATCCGTTGGTTCTACTGCATATATTTTAATATCATTATATTTTTCTTTTAATACTTCTCCGGCTCCTGTAATTGTTCCGCCAGTGCCAATTCCTGCGATAAACGCATCTAAGCCTTCATCACCAAAAGCTGCCACGATTTCTGGACCAGTAGTGCTTCTATGAACTTCAGGATTAGAAACATTTTTAAACTGCTGTGGTAGGAAATATCCATTTTCTTTAGACAATTCTTCCGCTTTGCGAATTGCGCCACCCATGCCCTCAGGTCCTGGTGTTAATACTAGTTCTGCACCGTATGCTCTTAGCAAGTTACGGCGCTCCAAGCTCATTGTTTCAGGCATAACAAGAATTGCTTTATATCCTTTTGCAGCTGCAACCATTGCTAAGCCAATCCCTGTGTTTCCGCTAGTAGGCTCAATAAGTGTGCTGCCAGGCTTCAAATCACCGCTCTGCTCAGCAGCTTCAATCATCGCTAGAGCAATACGGTCTTTAACACTGCTACCTGGATTCATATATTCTAGTTTAAGATATACATCTGCACTTGCTTCATCTGTTAAACGGTTTAATTTTACAATAGGAGTTTGACCTATTAAATCTACAACTGAATTAGCTATACGAGTCATTCTTAATCTCTCCCTTATCTCTTAATCCGAGTATCTTAATTGGTATTCTATTAATTATTAATTTATCAATGAATGCCCATTTTGTCAATTGATTTGTTCTTATTTTCGAAAAAATCCAAACATAAGCCTTGATTGAAAATCTACTTACCAGAATAAAAAAATAAGCCTGGTGCAAACATGCACCAGGCTTATTTTTTATAGCGCTTCTTCAAGAAGCTCCTCTAATTCAGTTTTGGAGAAAAGGTATTTTTCATTACAGAAGTGGCAGTGTGCTTCAGCCTTTTCATCTGTTGCGATCATATCTTCTATTTCTGCCTTGCCTAAACTGATAATTGCCGTTGAAAATCGCTCCTTTGAGCATGTACATGTGAACGATACGGGCATCTTCTCAATAATTTTCATATTATCTTTTCCAAAGATTTCTTCCAGAATTTCTTCCGGAGTAAGACCTTTTTCAATCAGCTTAGAAATCGGCGGTATTTCTTGTAATCTCTTTTCAATTTTTGTGATGGTTTCATCATCTGTTCCTGGCATAAGCTGAATGATGAATCCGCCAGCCGCTAAGATTGAGTTATCTGGATTAACAAGTACTCCGACACCGACAGATGAAGGTACTTGCTCTGATGTCACCAAGTAGTAAGTAAAATCTTCTCCAAGCTCCCCAGATACAATCGGCACTTGCCCTGTGAAGTAGTCACGCATTCCGATATCTTTAACAACAGACAGTGTTCCCTCTGTTCCTACCGCTCTTCTAACATCCAGCTTTCCATGTTCGTTTAAATCAAAATGAGTTTGTGGATTCGTTACATAGCCCCTTACTTCACCTTTCGCATTTCCATCAACAAGGATTAGCCCTATAGGTCCATCTCCATCTACTTTCACCGTTAGCTTTTGATCACCTTTAAGCATTGCTCCCAACATTGCTGTAGCAGATAAAGTTCTTCCTAATGCCGCAGATGCAGTAGGCCAAGTGTAGTGCCTGCGTTGAGCCTCAGCAACTGTCTCTGTGCTTCTAACAGCATATGCACGTACTTGATCGTTAAAGGCTAAAGCCTTTACTAAATAATCACTCATAAAATACCTCTTTTCCTATATTCTTATTACTTACTTTTCCTTATTTTTCTTATATATAAGCTGTAAACCTTTTAATGTTAAAAATGGATCTACTACGTCAATTGCATTTGATTCTTGACTGATGAGATTAGCTAGTCCGCCTGTTGCAATTACCTTTGGATTTTCTGAGCTCTGCTCTTTCATTCTCTTTACAATACCCTCAACTTGTCCAACATATCCATATAATATTCCAGACTGCATAGCAGATACTGTGTTTTTGCCTACCACTCCATCCGGTCGGGCAATTTCTATTCTCGGCAGCTTAGCAGCTTTAGAATATAGAGCTTCTGTCGCAATATTAATACCAGGTGCAATAGCTCCACCCATATATTGTTTATGCTCATTAACATAGCAGAATGTTGTTGCAGTTCCAAAGTCTACAATTATTAATGGGCTCCCGTATTCATGTATCGCAGCAACTGCATTAACAATCCTGTCTGCACCTACCTCTTTTGGATTATCATATTTAATGTTCAGCCCTGTTTTCGTTCCAGGACCAACTACTAACGGTTTAATATTAAAGTATTTATGACACATTCTTTCTAGAGAGAACATAATCGGCGGTACTACAGAGGAAATAATAATTCCGTCAATATCCGAAAACTTTAAGCCCACATGGTCAAACAGAGACTTGATTATCATGCCATATTCATCTTCCGTTTTAAAGCGGTTCGTTTCTATTCTCCAGTGTTGTGTCAGCTTATCGCCTTCGTATACACCTAGCACTATATTTGTATTCCCAATATCAAAAACAAAAATCAAAGTCAGTCACCACTTTTTTATTATTCTTCAAACACCATCTATTTAAGCAGCTGTTGCCCTTAATAGATGTATGGATTATTAGCACTAAAATATCATAACATACGAGCATATGTAAGTGAAATCCAATGAACTTTACGGAAGAAAAAAGGGAATGCACAAGTGTGCATTCCCTTATAGTGAAGGTTTTAATCTTCTTTAGTCTCTTCATCTTCTTTTTTCATATTGATGTTGACTTTCACATCATCATTTGTGAATGATTTTTTAGAACGGTCTGGAAGAACTCCATCTTTATACAGGCTAGTGATTTGTTCCGCATCCAATGTTTCGATTTCTAACAATGTTTCGGCAATCAAGTTTAGCTTCTCCCTGTTTTCAGTTAAGATTGTTTTCGCTCTTTCATAGCTCTCTTTAATGATGCGTTGAATTTCTTGGTCAATATCATATGCGATAGCATCTGAATAGTTTTGTTCATTATTCAAATCTCTGCCAAGGAAGACTTGACCTCCTTGCGCTTGACCGAATTGAAGCGGTCCAAGCTTTTCGCTCATTCCATATTCAGTAACCATTTTGCGAGCAATGTTTGTTGCTCTTTGGAAATCATTATGTGCACCAGTGCTGACTTCACCGAAGACAATATCCTCTGCCACACGGCCGCCAAGCAATCCAGTAATTTTGTCTAACAACTCTTGCCTTGTCAGTAAGAAGCGGTCTTCTTTTGGAAGCATAACTGCATAGCCTCCAGCTTGACCCCTTGGTACGATGGTAACTTTATGCACCATATCTGCCTCATCAAGGACAACACCTATGATTGTATGACCAGCTTCGTGGTATGCCACAATATTTCTTTCTTTTTTAGAAATGACACGGCTCTTTTTGGACGGACCAGCAATTACACGGTCTGTTGCCTCATCCATATCTTCCATATCAATCTTTTTCTTATCTGCTCTTGCAGCGACAAGTGCTGCTTCGTTAAGCAAGTTTTCTAAATCTGCGCCTGAGAAACCAGGTGTACGCATCGCAATGCTTTTTAAATCTACTGATGGATCTAATGGCTTGTTGCGGGCATGTACACGCAATACTGCTTCACGGCCAGTAACATCAGGTCGGTCAACAGTGATTTGACGGTCAAAACGTCCTGGACGCAATAACGCTGGGTCAAGAATGTCCGGTCGGTTAGTCGCAGCGATAATGATGATCCCTTCGTTTGCTCCAAAACCATCCATCTCAACCAACAATTGGTTCAGAGTTTGTTCACGCTCATCATGGCCTCCGCCGAGCCCTGCCCCACGCTGACGACCTACTGCGTCAATCTCATCTATAAAGATAATACATGGTGCATTCTTTTTCGCTGTTTCAAATAGGTCACGTACACGAGATGCACCGACCCCAACAAACATTTCCACAAAGTCAGATCCGCTGATGGAGAAGAATGGAACTCCTGCTTCACCTGCGACAGCTCTTGCTAATAATGTTTTACCTGTTCCTGGAGGTCCATTAAGAAGGACACCCTTCGGAATTCTTGCTCCTAGCTCAGCAAATTTTCTTGGGTCTTTCAGGAATTCTACAACTTCTACTAACTCTTGCTTCTCTTCATCCGCTCCTGCTACATCTTTAAAACGGACTTTCTTCTTCTCTTCATTATAAAGCTTCGCTTTGCTCTTTCCAAAGTTCATTACTCGACTGCCGCCGCCTTGCGCTTGGTTGAGCAAGAAGAAGAACAAGATGAATATAATGACAAAAGGAATAATAGAAGTAAAGAATGTCACCCAGCTGCTCGTTTCTTGAGCAGGAAGGACATCAATTTTTGATCCTTCTGTAGCCGCTTTATCAATGCGGTTTTGAACAGTTTCATTATTCGTTACGTAAGAAACGAAGTATTCATCTTCACTGTAAGAATCTAACTGCCCGCGTAATTCTAAAACGCCTCGTTCAGGCTGCTGTGTAATGGAACTGACATCACCTTCTTCAAGGTGCTTAATCAGATCGGTATACGATAATTGCTTGGTTGGCTCGTTATTACCATTAAAGAAACTTACCACACCAATAATTACTAAAAATATTAATAAATAAAAGATGGTATTACGGAAAATACGGTTCATCCCTTACCTCCTCCCACGGTAAACAAACTATATTGTATAGTAACATAGAAAATTGTGTAAATTCAAGAAATTACCCTCTTGAACACAAAACTTCCCTGTCACTCCAATTACTCGTTATTGTTAGTATAAACTTCTGGTTTTAAAACACCAATGTAAGGCAAATTACGGTATCTTTCAGCATAATCAAGTCCATAACCTACAACAAATTCATCTGGAACGATAAATCCAATGTAATCAGCTTGTAAATCTACTTTCCTTCCAGAAGGCTTATCAAGCAGCGTCACAATCTTGATGGATTTTGCTTTGCGGTAACGGAATAGCTCAACAAGGTAGCTTAATGTTAAGCCGCTGTCAATTATGTCTTCAATAATGAGGATATCTCTTCCTTCTACAGAAGTATCCAAATCCTTTAAGATTTTCACTTCACCAGAAGATACTGTTGAGTTTCCATAGCTAGAAACATCCATAAAGTCCATTTCTAGATATGTATCCATGCGTTTCAAAAGGTCAGCCATAAATGGCATAGCTCCTTTAAGCACTCCTACAGCTAAAGGAAATTTATCCTTATAATCCTCTGTTAATTGAAAACCAAGGTCCTTAATCTTGCCTTGTAGTTCATCTTCAGAAATCAATATTTTTTCGATATCATGTTTCATTGCTTGTGTGCCCCCTAGAAGATCATTGCTTTTTATATGTTATTAATAGATTATAACCACTATTCGCCTGCTTTAAAGAAAAAACAGATTTTTTTAGCCCAGGAACCCATAATATGTTATCGTTCCCATCTGTAATGATTGGCCATCCGTCTCTCTCTTGCAGAGGAATCTTTGCATCGATGAACAGTTTCTTCACTTTCTTCATCCCATTCATTCCTCTAACTTGTATCTTATCCCCGTTTTTCCTTGTCCTTATAACAAGCGGAAAGGTAATTGATTCAGGATCAACAAGGATAGCATCTGCAATCGGAGTTTGAATGCTGCTAGTATATTCTACCCTAATATAATGCCCATTTGGTAATAATATCTCTCCCGATTTCAAAAATTCATGATAAAAGGGTTCATTTGGTGAAATATTTAATTGAAAGTGTGCCAAATGGTAGGATTTAATTACCTTCAAACCTTCTGGGAGATCAATGTTTCCGGAAGAATGAGGATTCTGAAACAATGCAATAATTTGGTTAGTATGTAATGCGGATAAGGAAGATATCTTCTCTTTATAGAGATAATTTAATATTAGATGAATACATCTTCTTTGTAAAGAAATAGCTATTGAGAGGAATGCGTTAATATCAACTGTTATCTCATTTTCTCTCTGGCTCTTTACCACTTTACTCCAAACTGATTTCGTTGCTGCCAATAAAAAGGCCTCGTCCTCCTCCGCTTCCTCGCTAAAACGCTGAAAATGGGCTGCGGCATTCGGATTTTCCTGCTTTAAGAATGGCAGAACATGCTTTCGAAATCTGTTCCTGCTGTATACTTCTTTATCATTGCTCGGATCTCTTCTAGGGAAAAGCATATGCCTATTACAGTATTCCTCTATTTCCTGCTTTTCTAAACATAAAAATGGCCTAAATAATCTTCCCGGCCCAAAAGGGCGGCTGAAGGGAATTCCAGCTCTCGACTTAGCACTACTTCCTCTCGTCAAGCGCATTAAAATCGTCTCAATCTGATCATCTGCATGATGACCGAGGGCAAGAAGGGATATACCGCTCTCTTCCATAATTTCTTTGTAAAATGCATATCGGCATTCTCGTGAAGCCAGCTGGCCATTTTTTCCGGTTTGCTTTATAATAGCCGGCATATCGATTTGCTTCCAAATGAATGGAATGGATTTTCCCTTGCAAAATTCTTCTACAAATTTTGCATCTTCTAATGATTCCTCCCCTCTGAACATATGATCAACATGTGCCGCTATCACCTTTATATTCCAGGCTGACTCTTTGCTCCAAAGGAAGTGAAGCAGTGCCAAGGAATCTGGTCCACCAGACACTCCAACAAGCACTCTCGCACCGCTAAGCGACAATTCCTTCTTTTTCAGATACTCTACTACCTTTTCTTCCAACATTAAAATACTTCCTTAATTTATCACTATTCTGCATAGTAATCTGTTATGACCTTTTTATGTAAGCATGCAGTCTGCTTATGTAAGAATAACATTTTTGCGAAAGCTACATCAAATGCTTTCCCTTATGTTTCCTATCGTATATTAAGTCAATTGACCATAAATATATACAATATAAAGCAATGATATGACTACTATTAATAGAATAGATTCTAGATAACCTGTCCTTTTTTTCTTTTTGGCCATCTTTTTTTGCTGTGCCTGTGCTCTTTTTGGACTAGCCCCTCTGTTTTTTATAGATGGAGCCTTTGTTTTGCCAGAGTTGCTTGTCCTTGTATTTGTCCTAGCTTCTTGGCCGCTAGAAAGTTTAATCAGCTCGCCTCTCATCTCATTAGCACTGCCGTATCTACCAGTTAGCGCTTTTGTTAGCACCAGTTCATAAGGTAATAATTCCCGCTTCTTTTGAATCATCATTTGGAGCTGCTTAAGTCCTCCTTCTAGCTTATTAAATCTCTTCGGATAAAAAATATTTATCATAATCATAGCGACAGCAAACAGATCATAAGAAGGCTCTGCCTTTCTTGATCCGAGTCCCCAGTAGCCGCGGTCATAAAATTCTGTGAACTCTTTTATTGCTCTGCCTATAATAGTAGTACCACCTACATCAATACATCTTATTCTAGTAGGAGGCCCATTTATAATTAAGTTTTCCGGCTTTAAATCTCCGAACACCCAATTGTTATCATGTAGAACTTGAAGATCCTTTAATAGCTGTATCATTAATACATTGACCCAAGAACTATCCTTATTTTCAATATAAGTTAATAAATCAGGTCCATTTATATACTCCATAACATAAAAAGATACTGTTCCACTCGTCGTGACCCAATCATCAACATCTATTAAAGAAGGTCCAAGGCTGTAACCTTGGACCTTAGCAAAGGATTTTAATACATTTACCTCTGAAATAATTGACATGCCATTATCACTTAGCTTTAAAGCAACCTTTCCAAGGGCAGAGTCTGCGAGAAACACAGTCCCATTTGCCCCAAAGCCAAGCTCTTTAATTATGGTATAATCCTTCCGATGCCATTTCCCTTTGATTATTGTTCCGCGATTAATCTTAAATGGACTCTTCATAGAATTCATCATCGTCACGTCTAATCAGACTCCTTAATGAACGTTTTTGCTTAAAGTATTGGATTGCTTCTTTTAAAGCCGGACCAGTAGGTGTAATACCCCCAGTTGTAAGCCTAGAAAAAATACTTGTTAATGATTCTAGCCGCGGAGTCCAGTCAAGCAGCTTTTCGACATCTTTCTTTTTCCCGGGAAATACAAATACTGAATATCTGTTTTCACCTGATCTTGCATTCAAACTCAAAGACAAGTCAATCAAAGCTTCTTTCACTGTAGGAAGCTTATGCTTCATACTCGCACTAGTATCAACTAAAACAAGCACCTCCAGCTCAACTGTTTCACCGAGCTCATCGACAACCTCCATCACTTCTCCCCGTTTTTCCGGTGGTAAATCTTCCACACTGCTTGATTTTCCTAATATCTGCTGCAGCTCTTTGTTGACAACGCCCTGCAATGTTTGAGTCATTGCTTTTTTTGTTACCATTTGAACTGTTTGCGCTAAAGCTTGAGCGTATACAACCTGACTCACCCCTCCGCCTGAAAGGGCAATTTCCTCTATTTCTTTCAAACCACGATCATCAATAATATCCTTTTCCATTACCCCGATTACGTTTACAGTAATTCCTTGTTCGTTCGCTAATGCAGCCATTGCAATTGGATCATTTCCCTGATTAGAACACCCGTCTGTTATAAGCAATATTTGTTTTATTGTACCTGTTTTCATATTTCTCCCCTCCATCTATTAATGAGTTAGTCCCATTTTCGACGGAAAAGAGAGCATTTATACCTCTATTTTAGTGAACTAGTTTGCTTTTTGATGAAATCCTCTCATTGGGATAGAAGCCCATTTCGGTATATTATGGTTAATCTGTGCTACAAGCACAGTCATATCATCCTCAATTAGACCAGACCGAGACCTGATAACCTCTTCCATAATAAGGTCAGCAACCTCCTGTGGACTTTCTGTTTTAAGCTCTTTGATTTTCCTCTTCATCCACAAGTCAAAGTTTTCGACATGCTTTGGTCCCTCAAATACCCCATCACTCATCATGATCAATAAATCTCCTGCTTTTAATTGCTCACTTACCACATCAACATCAAATTCCTGAACAATCCCCATCGGCAAGTTGCTAGCTTGTATTTTAATTACTTTCGATCCCCTTTTTATAAAACTTGGTGTGGACCCAATTTTAAGAAACTTAGCATTTGCATTTTGCAAATCAATCATCGCCAAATCTAGAGTTGCAAATACCTCATCAGTTGTTCTTAATGACAGCACAGAGTTGATAGATTTGATCGCAACCTGTTCTTCAATTCCAGATTGAAGTATTTTCTGGAGAAGCTGCAATGTTTCCTCACTTTCGATATGCGCCCGCTCTCCATTACCCATCCCGTCACTTATTGCTACAGCATATTTGCCTAATCCAAGTTCGATCGTTGAATAACTGTCTCCCGAGATAAACCCACCATCCTTTGCAGCATGAGCAACACCTGTTTCAACGACAAATGCTTTTGCAGAACGGAATGTTGCATGGCTGTAATCATTCCCATAAGCTCCAGTCTCTTCTTTATTGACAATGATTGTTTCATTTAAAATATCTGACAGCATTGGCGCTATAAGCTTTTCACACTCTCCGAATCCTGTGTTATATGGAATGGTTATGTCAATATCAACATTTCCTTGTTCTAGACTGTAAATTTCCACATTCTCAATATGAATGCCAAATTCTTGGATAGCTTCAAGTATTAATTCCTCCTGTTTATGGTGGTTTTCTCTTTCTCTTTGTATTTCTTTCGCAAAATCCCCCATCACCTCTGAAACACCTAATAATTGGTCTGCAACTAGCTTTCTGCTTTCTTGAACTTGCTTTTTAAGTTTCTGGTTTGCTTGATACAGTGTTAATTCCTGATGAATCGCATCTACTACTTTTTTCGATCTTGTACAATGCTTCTCCCATTCTCGTGATAACCCTAATGAAATACTACCATCCGTCTCTGACATTTCTGTCATAATATCTTTCATATAGTCATAAGTTGTATTAAAGTTCCTTGCCCAGCAAGCTTCTTTTCTAAAGCAAGTTTGACATGTTTTTTCTGTCACATTGCTTAAGAAATAATCAAGCTCTCTATCTGAATCGTCTATATCTTTTTGTATATTATTCGCAGAAAAACTATTTGAAAGTGCTTCAAACACTGTGGAAAATTGGGAGACTCTTTGAGCTGTGACGTCACGCATTTTCCTCATATATTGTTGCTGCTCCTGCGAATATTCGGCAGTACCTGGAATATGCTTGGCTATCCGTGACGTAAGTAAAGATGGCGTAAGCATAAATAGAAAAACAGAGACAGTTGTTTCCATAAGGGAAACTGACAGCACACCGCCACCTTCTCCATACATGCCGATTAATAGTGTTGCAATATAAAGTCCTAATGCAACACCTACCTTTCTGCCTTCCTTCAATAATCCGCCAAGTAAACCAGAGAACGCAAGCAAGCTCATATGATAGAAACTCGAAATGCTTGCCAGACTAAATATAAGACCAGTTACAACCCCTACTGTCGAGCCAATTGTTGCACCTGCCATAAATGCAAATAAAAGCACTAAGTAGCGTGACATAATATGTTCGATTGACAAGTCATACAGACTCCACCCGATTGTTCCCGTCATAACAGAAGCCAGCATAATAATGAGACATACGATTTCTTCTGTTTTTAATGCTTGTCTCCTTTTGCCGATAGTCAATAATGGCAGACTCTGCATAAAAATTAAAGTAAGAATATATCCTAGACTCGCTTCAACAAGCGCCATCATCGCTCCATACATTGTAATTGCGCCCGAAATAATATAAGACTCGCCTAAGCTAACTAACAAAACAGTTGAAAGTACAAGAACAGGGACAAAATTATTATTATTCTCATTTTTTCTCCACTTACTGAGAGGTTTATAAATAATGAGGAATAAAAATGCGAGTATAAAACTAATAAAAGCCTCCCTTAAGGAAAGAGTAGCAGCTCCTCCAATTAAGCCTACTAGCGCTAAAGGCGCCTTATCCTTTCGCGTTAAGTACACCGCCGCAAAGAAAGGGAGGACAAACGGGGTCAATTTAGCCAGAATTAGCGCTCTCCCCAAAAGAAAACCAATAACCAAAAGTATATAGCCTTTGGCCAAAAAAAAGCTTTCTACTTTCGTATGGAATTTATGATATATAACGCCAAATCCCTCTTTTGATTTGCCAAAGTCTACATCTGCAATACCGTCCATAATATCCCTTTCCACTTTTTCCATTTAACTCAACTCCCTATCAGGTATCGTTGCACACAATTATAAGAGTTGTAATAGTAAAAGTTTGTCAAAAGAGCGGACAAGCCTATATATTTCGCTCGACTTCTTTCAAGCAATTTCTTGCATTTAAACAAAATTCGCTAAAGCTATAGCTGACATATTCCTGTTTCTCTTTTCGACTAAAGATTATAATTAACTAATCAGCGCCTGTGTTTGCTTACCATTAACTGCATGAATAACCTTGCTCCTATCTTTTCCTGTAATCTTCTAGGGCTTGTTTTATTTGTCAAAAAATGAGTGTCAGTTTCGACTTTTTATATTAATCACCATGTTTACTTTGTCATAAAAAAAAGCAGTTGACTTTTATCGAAAAAGTTTGTATTATATATCTTGTGCCTAAGGCGCCTTTCATACATGGCGGTGTAGCTCAGCTGGCTAGAGCGTACGGTTCATACCCGTGAGGTCGGGGGTTCGATCCCCTCCGCCGCTATCCTTTAAAAAGGACGATAGATTAATCTATCGTCCTTTTTTTGTTCTTTAACAATAAAAACAAAAAAAGCAAGCCGTTATGGCTTGCTTTAAGCTATGGGAATATACGAACGATAAACCCTGCTTTTTTATAAAAAATTCAGCAGCAAGTTACCCTCGTCTAGCGCCTCTTCCCCCGCGTTTAGACTCAGTATTTCGTTTAAGAGAAGCTAACCGATCTTCACTGTCTTTTAGGAAACGAGCCATCTTTGATTCAAAGTTTTCCTTTGGAGCACGGTTATCATGCGATTTCGCATTGCGAGGTCTTGATGCGTTATTGGAGTAGCCGCCTCTAGACTCTCTGCGCTCCCCACGATCATGGGATCTTTCTGGTCTTTCTGGTCTTTCCGGTCTATCTTTTGCCTTTTTAATAGACAGGCCAATCTTGCCATCTTTCTCCACATTAATGACTTTCACTTCCACTACGTCTCCGACCTTTAAGTGATCATTAATGTCTTTTACATAATTATCTGCGACTTCACTAATGTGAACAAGACCAGTTGCACCTTCTGGGAGTTCTACAAACGCACCAAAATTAGTAATTCCTGTTACCTTTCCTTGTAACTTGCTGCCTACTTCGATTGACATAAAAAAGTTTTGCCTCCTTAAGGATATAAAAAATCATACTTATACTATATTATACAAAATGAAAAAAAAGGGTGTCAATATAACTGTTGACCTTATTATTTTCCATCAGCGCCTGTTTAATCGTTCTTATCTGGGATACTGAAGATAATTTCCCCTTTTTCAGAAAGAAGCAAATCTTTCCTTGCAAGCTTGGCCAAATAATCTTCATCATTCAATTTCACAATTTGTTCCTTTAACTGCTTTTCTTCCTTCTCCAACATAGCGATCTTTCCATCAAGCTTTTCCTTTTCAGCAGCCTTTTCTTCCAAAGTGGAGCTTTGGGATATGAGTGTTGAAATCATGAAAAAGCCGATAGCCAGTGCACAGATAGAGAAAGCAGTTAACCTTCGGAACAACAGCTTCTTTTTTCTTGCTGCACTGATACTCAGTTCTTCTTGCTGTACTGTATATTCTGTTTGTAATTTTGTCACATCTGTTTTTTTTAATACACTCATACTCTGCTCCTCCCTTCCTTACTGTTTTTTTCTATTTTTTATCCATTCCTTAACATATTTCTTTATCATGGTATAATATCCTGCCAATTTCCCAGAATATTTCTCGACGAATAATTTAATCCTTTTCGGCAAAATCAGCCATATTAAGGACAATAGCCATTTAAACGGCAACAAAACTATCTTCAGAATAAATCTTAATACCCTGATAATAAAGTTGACAAGTGCCATAAGTCCCTTTAACAAGAAAATTACCACAGAAACCATAAATAAGAGAAGTGTTTTTATAGGTTTATAGATAAGATTTACCACTAACTTGACAGTAAGCTGGTAGAATCGGACACTAACAGAAATAATAAGCTTCAAAAACGAAAGATAAATTGATTTCAATAAGGCTTGGTATGCTGCAAAACCTAATAACACTGCTAGTACCAAATAGATTCTAATTTCACCTTGGTTCACTAAAAATAGCACATAAAATATTAACAAAGCCTGCAAAACCCAAAAAAGGAGGTCATGGAAAAAGACAATGGTTCTTTTCCTTTCAGCTCTTTTCAAAAAGAACTGATACGTATCTAAGCTTATCCCAAAAAACAAACCCATGCCAACCATAGCCAGCATGGTCATGAATTGTGTAGATAGTGTCATCGGAATATCTTGCTAAAGAAACCCTTAGCTTTTTCTCCGCTTTGTTCATCAACATAAATCAATTCAAACACTTTGCCCTTAATAGAAACAATCCCTTTTTCCACATCCAGGTTTTTCATTTGCAGGTTTTGTCCTCGAATAGATAAGAAACCCATCACTGTCTCCAGCAAAAACTCTTCATTATCAAAGCTTTCCACTTGCTTAACTCCTGTAATGTCAAGCAATCTTCTTCCTCTCATGATAACATCATGCTCTATGTTGCTCGTTTTCGCAGTATTGGAATCATAATTTTGGTTCATATCCTTATCCCTCACAATCACAAAAGTACAATCATTTGTACAAGTGTATGAGGAGGGAGTCGAAAAAAGAACAAGCTCTTTTCCCAAAAATTGATCGCTTGGTTACTCTGTCTTTTATTCCCCGGTAATTCCTTTAGTTAAACTAGGATACTGTCTCTTCTTTAATGATTTTATACATATTAGCCGCATCTTCTTTTTTTGTAGATTCTTGCAGTATTTCTATTTGGACCGTCACTAGCTTTTGGCCAAAACGGACTTGCAGTTCATCGCCCACTTTAACATTACTGCTGGCTTTTGCCTGAATTCCGTTTATAAGAATACGTCCTTGATCTGCAACCTCTTTAGCCAATGTTCTTCTTTTAATTAATCTGGAAATTTTTAAAAATTTATCTAATCGCATGTCTATTCACTCCTTATCTGTTTTCTTTCTCCATCTGTTTAGCTTCTTCCCAATAACTATCTAAAATTTCTAATGGCAGCTCCTGCACTTCCTTACCCAATTCCTTAACCTTTGCTTCAATAAAATGAAAACGGCTGATGAACTTTTGATTTGTGCGGAAAACAGCTAATTCTGGATCTATCTTGTAATATCTAGCTACATTTACAAACGAGAACAGAATGTCGCCAAATTCTTTTTCCATTTCTTCTTTACTTGCCCCATTCTCTACTTCTTCTCTGAACTCTATCATTTCTTCTTTCACTTTATCCCAAGCTTCTGCAACTTCCGGCCAATCGAATCCAGCTTTTGCCGCTTTACTTTGAAGATCATAAGCTCTGGAAAGATTAGGCGAGCTACTTAAAACCCCATCAAGCAAGGAAGCTTGCTTTTCTGGCTTTTCCGCAGTTTTTGCTTGCTGCCATGTATCCAAGACATCTTCCACTGTTTCTAACTTCTCTTTTCCAAAAACATGAGGATGTCTCCGCACCATTTTTTCTGATATTCCTTCTATCACATCATCAATGGAGAAATAGCCTTCATCTTCACCTATTTGGCTATGAAGCATAACCTGCAGCAATACATCTCCGAGTTCTTCTATTATATTATCGATATCACCCTCATTGATTGCCTCAATAAGTTCAAATGATTCTTCAATTAAATATTTTCTAAGCGACTCGTGGGTCTGTTCCTTATCCCAGGGACATCCTTCGGGACCTCTTAATGTTGCAATAATCTGCCGCAACTTTGCAAACTGTTTATAAAGCATTCGCTCCTCTTGCACTGGTGGAATATATAACGATGTTAAGTTATTCAACTCTACCTCTCTATCCAATTCATGAAGCTCAATTTCCTTGATGCGCTCCTGCGCACTGCCTGCAGCTGTTACAATCACTACAGGATAGTCATAAGGAAGCTTTTCCATTAAGGTAAGCTTAACTTCAGATGCTGAAAAAGCATCATATACTTGTCCAATGATAAGATGCTGCGTGAACTGCAACTCATCTTTTCGCAAGTCTGTACCATCCAGTAGCTGAAAACCATCGATAGGGTCAATTTTCAACGCTTGAAAGATATTATCTAAAAAGCTTTGACCTCCGCCAATCTTTAAGTTAACCTCACCCTTTTCACTTTTTTCAATAAGGAGCTGAACTGTTTTTTCTGCTACAAGAGGATGACCTGGCACTGCATACACGATAGCTTCTTTCTCTGCCTCTACCATTAAAACATCCACGATTTCACTATAAACAGCGTCAAATTGATCATGCTTCTCATATATATAATCCATATAAATAAATTCGCCGCCCTCTTCTTCAAGTACAGCAAGAACAGGATGATCCTTCGTACGCACATAAACCTTTTGCTTATTATTCATTAAGCTTCTATAAACACCAAGCGGAAGCTGGTCAATATCACCTGCACCTAGTCCTATTACTTCAATGTTTCTCATGCTATTTTCTTCCTTTCTTAGGTAAAAACCAGCTTAACTTCCTTCCGAACGGCAATACCAGCAAATCTTGCTCTTTAAACACATTGCCTCTAAGAACGAGGAAGACATAAACAAATCCTCCAAGCACTACTCCCGTCAGAGATTGAAATGCGGACAGCAAACGGCTGTCTTCTCTTTGCATAAATATATCTGTCAGAAGAATATACCCTTCAACAGATAAGTACATACATATAGCCGCAAACAAAATAATGACTATATGCTTGCTATTTACAAGCGGCACTTTCAATAGCATATATAATTTAACAGCCATTAATACAAGAATGATAAGCAGTGTTAAGTTAGTCGCATAGGCTGCTCCGCTCGTTCCAAACGCAGAAACAAACGGGCCGTTTAACACATACTTAATGACAAACCCAAATAAAACAATAACAGCTGGGAAAAGAGTAGAACCCAATCCTTGAAGTACTGCAGTACATGTAACAATCATTGCATTAAGCAGAATGACAAAGCATAAAACCGCTAGTACCTGGGACCCTTGTTCATTTTGGAACAGCATGCTGTTTACTTCACTAATCATGCTTAGCAGACCAACGGAGGCACCAAACCCAAAGAAAAGGCTGACCACTAGTGAAAATCTTACCTTTTCAGCTAAAATGCTCTTTTCCTTTTTCATTCTTTCACCTGAAATAAATGGTACTAATGTTAAAGCCATTGAAGTAGAAATGACTGTCCCAAGCTGTATTAACGGCTGTCCTCTGTCATATATTCCTTTAAGCACCTTTGCCTCTTCTTCATTAATTCCAGCAGAAAGAAGCTGAGTATAAATTGTTAAAGAGTCAGCAAGCTGTAATAAGATGAGCAGCATACTGCTTATTGAAATAGTAATTCCTTCATATATGATTCTTTTTATAATTTTTCTATTATCACTGTTCCATAATTTGCGAACAGACGAGATACTACGCAGAGAGTGATGCTTTTTATAAAAGTAAAACAACACTAAAAAGGAAAGCAAACCTCCTGTTACAGAGCCAAGCATCGCACCTGCTCCAACCGCATATAACGAATAGCCTTTGCTTATGAAATAAACGGAGCAAAAAAGAATGGTGCCTACCCTCATCAACTGTTCAGCAACTTGAGAAAAAGCAGTTGGAACCATGTTGCCTTCTCCTTGGAGCAATCCCCTAGATGTAGCAACAAAAGGTGTGAATAAAAAGGCAAATGATATCACTTTAATCAGAATAGCTAACTCTTCATCACCCATAGCAGCTGACAAATACTCTGCTCCAAAGAATAAGAACAAGAATGAGCCTATTCCCAAGGAGTATAAAAGCAAAAAAGAGGAACGAATAAGTCCTTCCAGTCCAATTACATCGCCCTTTGATTTCATTTCTGTATATAGCTTAGATATAACAACGGGAAATCCATATGTACTTAAAGCTATTGCCACACCATAGATTGGATAAACCTGTTGATATATATAAAAACCTGTATCTCCGACTATATTTTGAAAGGGTATTCTGTATACAGCGCTCAATATTTTTACGACAAGCGCTCCAACTGTCAGGATGATAGCACCTGTGAACCAATTATTTGATTGTTTAGGCACAAGCAAGGCCCCTTCCATCTTCTGTTTCGCTTGTATTATAGCACAATTCCACCCTAGTTGCCTTTGCACACCCCATAAAAAATGCTAAAAAAAGGAAAATGTGAAAAAGCATTTTCCTTTTTTCTGTTACAGAAAAGATGTCACAATTATAATAAGAATGAGAGGTCCAAAAATGATGGCATATCCTAAAGGTTGTGCAAAGTTGATGCTCCAGCCTATTCCGAACCTTTTCTCTACGAACAACGATGGATCATTTTTATTGAAATAGAAAAGTCCTCCCTTCCAATGATAGTCTGAGTCAAAATCAGAAACTTCCTTCGTGACGTCAGCTTTTGTCAATGCCTCAAGCTGCACATTTAGCTTTCCTACTTTAATTGCATATACAAGAGTCCCAATCAATACTACCGCTAGAAATGCTAACGGGAATAACAGCATTAGAGTCTCGGCAAATATGCCGGGATAAATAATGGATAATTGCAGGAAGGACAACAATACCGTTATTACTAAAGAGATGATCGCTAAAAACCAGCTGTTGTACTTTCTCATAAGCAGCTGCCTTGTCTTAGAACCAGATTTGTTAGAAGCGCTAATCTTGATTCCCGATTTTCTAGTAAATTCGTGGATGGCAACAAACATGGACTGCATAACCAATAGGAGCAGCAGATGGGAAAGAACGGAAAGATAGCTTTTTTCCGTAAAACTGTCTGGTTGACCATTAGCTCCCCAGTGGGTTGGAATACTGTCTGGTATTTGAGTATATTGCGTGAGGGTAAGCACACTTAAACCTAGTGTTAAAAGAATCGGCATAGCTACTATAAACCATGGCAGCATTTCGTCGAGCTTTCTGACGCTCAAGTCTGTAATCTTCACTTCCTTTAAAGCGGCAGACCAACCTGTACGCTTCTTCAACTCCGACATCTTTCCATGGCAGTAAAAATATAAGATTAGTCCCCAAAGCATCGAAGATAATAGAAGCACCATACCTAAAGCTGCTCTAACACTTGGATTCAGTTCATTCATCCATATTGCATAACCAGCAATAATAGCCAGTGAACCGGCTGAGTAACTGATCACATATAGTTTTTTATAAAACTGCACCCTCTTTTCATCTTTATACTCATCCGGTACATACACACCAAATACATGTGTTTTTCTCATGACAACAGGGATAATACTTTGCATCACTGTTTGAAAAACCATTAACACTATAAATATTCCTTGTTCCATGTTTATTCCCCCTTATATTCATTGATCAGCAATTCTACAAGACCGTTTATCTCTGCTTTCCCCATTCCTAATGTCATTGCCTCAAGCAATACTGGCTTCATTTCTCTAACAAGCCGCTCATAATGCTCAGACCCAGGATTCGCATGTTGAAGTCTTACAATCGCCCCTGATTTCGGGATAATTTGAATAATTCCTCTCTTTTCGAGCTCATGATAGCTTTTATTAACTGTATGCATGTTAATACCTAGGTCAGCTGCTAAGGACCTTACAGAAGGAAGCATGTCTCCCTCCTTTAATTCCCCTTTTAAAATTCCCTCCATTAATTGATGTATTAATTGCGCATAAATAGGGAAGTCTGATTGAGGGTCTAATTTAATATACATTTTTATTCTCCTTACTTGTTATACCTTTATTATAACAGATTTGTTCTACACTTCATATAACAAGACACTGATTTTCTTTTAAAAACAACAAAAAAGGCAGCCAATATAGCTGCCCTTAACAATATTAAGATTAGGATTCCATTTGTCTAGCTAAAAAGCCAGCAGCAGTTTCTACTGCTTTCTTTTCTACCTCGCCAAGAGTACCTTCTTTAGAAAAAATGATAACTGCACCAATTGGATCACCATTTGCAATGATTGGTCCGATGGTATAGGCAGAAACAGTTTCTGTATTGTTATCTACGAGTGCAATTTGCTCTTGCTGTGTAATAAGGACTGATCCTCTGTCCTCCATTGCCTTCTCAATAACTTCACTGATATTCTTGTTTAAATATTCCTTCTTCGATCCACCGGCAACTGCGATATAGGTATCCCTGTCACAAATTAATACAGAGTTTCCTAAGCTATCATAAAGAGCTTCTGCATACTCTTTAGCAAAATCACTTAGCTCGCTAATAGGAGAATACTTCTTCAAAATTACTTCCCCATCGCGATCTACGAATATTTCCAGTGGATCTCCTTCACGGATACGTAAAGTTCTTCTGATTTCTTTTGGGATAACGACACGACCCAAATCATCGATTCGACGCACAATTCCAGTTGCTTTCATTTCATGTTGCCTCACTTTCATCAGATGATTTTTTAATATTGGTAAGTATTTCTTCTGTAAAATATGAAATGCTACCATATTTAAACTTAGTATCTTTCATATGGAAAGTTCTATGCATTAACTACGTAAAATTTTCTCTTCGATGTGAATATTACCATCTTAGGTAACACGGGACATTTTCTGCAAAATTTACAGTTGCGGCTAAAGACATTTTTTCCAAAACAAAACATAAACATTGGCATTGCTTTGACAAAAAAGCGGAATCCATTAAAAAGCTGCCTTTTAGCAATTATATCTCTGGTTTTCTTTACCCCTGTCCATATTAGATAAACCTGCGCATAGGCATAATAAGACAAAAAAACTGTTTGGATACAAGCATGATGCCCTCTCCAAACAGTTTTCAGTTATCATATTTTCAGCTTGCCTCTTGAGGCTCTTTTTTAAATGTGCTCAATGCCTCTACCATTTCATAACAAGCATTTAGCCACTTATCTGTTTCAATTCCTTTTACATGGAGGACGATTTTTAATTTTTTGCCATCCATTCCTAAACCAATCATACGGCCAAACTTCGAACTCTTCTCGAAAATCTTCTGTCCGTCCATTAAACTGCTGCCATGCTCAGACAATAGAATCAGAACTTCTTCTTTCGATTGTTTAATAAGCTCTACTCCAGCAGCTTTTCCATACAGCTTCATTTCTGTCAATTTGAACAAATAAGCAACCTCAGATGGATAATCTCCAAATCTGTCGACCATTTCATCCTGAAGCTCTGAAAGCTCATCAAAGGACGCAACCCCTCTGAACCTCTTATACATTTCAATCTTCTGCTGACCATCACTAATATAAAAGTCTGGGATATAAGCATCAATATCCAGATCTAGATCAATTGTCTGTTTCTGCTGCTCATCAAATGTACCTTTTCTTTCTTCAATAGCATCCTTGAGCATTTGAGAATACAAATCAAATCCGACTGAATCAATAAATCCATGCTGCTGTGCTCCGAGAAGATTACCTGCTCCTCTTATCGTCAAATCTCTCATGGCAATTTTGAAGCCTGAACCAAGTTCAGTAAATTCCTTGATTGCCTGCAGCCTTTTTTCTGCTACTTCTGTGAGAACTTTATCCTTGCGGTAAGTAAAGTATGCATAGGCAACCCGGTTTGAGCGTCCCACACGTCCGCGCAGCTGGTAAAGCTGGGAAAGACCCATGCGATCAGCATCCTGAACAATTAGTGTATTTACATTCGGGATATCTACACCTGTCTCAATGATGGTTGTGCTAACCAACACATCAAACTCTCCCTCTAGGAAGCTGAGCATAACCGATTCCAGCTCATTTTCGGTCATTTGCCCGTGGGCATATGTTACCCTTGCATCTGGGACAAGCATCGATATTTCCTCTGCTTTCCGTTCAATATCTTCAACCCGGTTATACAGGAAGTAGATTTGCCCGTTACGTGCCAATTCCCTTTCAATCGCTTCACGCACTAGTGCTCCGTTATATTCCATTACATATGTCTGTATTGGGAAGCGGTTCTCCGGCGGTGTCTCAATAACAGAAAGGTCGCGCACACCCAGCATTGACATATGCAGCGTTCTCGGAATAGGAGTTGCTGTTAATGTCAGAACATCTATGTTAGTTTTTAGCTGCTTGATTTTTTCTTTATGCGTAACACCAAAACGCTGTTCTTCATCAATGATCAGCAAACCTAAATCACGATAAGTAATATCCTTTGAAAGAATACGATGTGTTCCCACAACGATATCAAAGGTGCCTGCTTTTAACCCTTTAATAGTGTCTGTCTGCTGCTTTCTTGTCCTAAATCTGCTTAATAATCCTATTTCAATCGGATAATCCTGGAATCGCTCTCTCAAAGTCTCATAATGCTGCTGTGCTAAGATGGTTGTAGGCACAAGAAAAGCGACTTGCTTTCCATCTGCAATTGCTTTGAAGGCTGCACGAATGGCAACTTCCGTTTTCCCATAGCCAACATCTCCACATAACAGTCTATCCATTGGACGTTCTCTTTCCATATCCCTTTTGATCTCATGGATAGAGCGTAGCTGATCTTCTGTCTCTTGGTATGCAAAGGATGATTCAAATTCCCGCTGCATTTCTCCATCTGGAGAGAAACCATAGCCGACGGCTGCTTCCCGCTCTGCATATAGCTTAATAAGATCATCAGCAATGTCCTGAACAGATGATTCAACCTTCTTCTTAACCTTCTTCCAATCATTGCCGCCCAATTTATATATTTTTGGCTCTTTGCTCTCTGACCCTACATATTTTTGCACTAAGTCTATCTGATCAACAGGAACATACAGCTTGTCGCTGCCTTGATAGCGTAAATGGAGGTAATCTTTATGAATACCATTGATTTGCAATGTTTCAATTCCTAAGTACTTACCAATCCCGTGATTTACATGCACAACATAATCGCCAATTTTCAACTCAGAATAGCTCTTTATTCTTTCTGCATTAGAAAGCTTTTGCCTCCGTGCAGATGATTTTTTCACTTTAGTCTTAAATAGCTCTTCCTCAGTAATAACAGCAAGCTTTAATAATGGCATTTCAAAGCCAGACTGAAGGCTTCCCTCCAGCAGCTGAATTTTGCCTGTCGCAATCCTGTCATTGTCTGTTTGAATATCTGCCTGAATATCATAATCTTGAAGCACTTGTTCTAGCTTCTCTAACCTTTCCTGATTGTTCGCTAAAACAAGGACAGAGTACTTATTCTTCTTCCAACGATCCATCTCAGATTTAAGCACATTCATTTGCCCGTGGAAGCTTTGCATTTGTTTACACGTAACATTAATGATATTCTGCGGATTCGTATTCGGAACATGGCGCAGGAATAAAGACATATAAACAATTGGCTGCACAGCCTTATGAAGCAAATCTTGGACATTTTGCGAAAGCTTCATGTCATGAATGATTTCCCCTTCATTCAGCAGGCCAGTATACCAATCAGCCTCTTCCTTCTCCAATGTATCGTTCATCTCTTGAACTCTACTAATTTCATCAATAAAAACCAGACCATTTTTTGGTAAATAGTCTATCAAACTTGTATGATCAGGATATAGAAGAGATAAATATTTATAGAGCTGCTCCGGCTTCTGGCCATTTTTCAGCTGCTCAATCTCATGTCCTATATTCTGTGCAAGCAGTGTCTTCGTCTTTTCATCTTTAATCTTTTTCAGACTTTTTGCCAAGCCAGTCTCGACCTTTGCTGCAAAAGCCTCCAGCTCAACTGTATTAATAATAACCTCTGTTGCTGGACCAATTGTTATGGAAGAGAGCTTCTCTTTTGAACGCTGGTCTTCTAGTGAGAATGTTCGAATAGAATCAATTTCTGTATCAAACAATTCCATACGTAGGGGATACTCCTCAGTTAAAGGATAAATATCCAATATACCCCCTCTTAAACTGAAGTCACCAGGGGCAGAAACCATATCTGTTCGTACATATCCAGTCGTAACAAAGCGTTGGATGAGCTCTTCCAGATTAATATCCTTACCGACTTCAAGTTCAATTTGCTGTGCTTGCCACAGACTTTTTGGTGGAAGCATCTTTCTCAAACCCGCAACAGGGACAATCAGTATCCCTTTAGCTGTTTTATCATTTGTCCAGTGGTTTAGCACTTCAATCCGCTGTGCCTTTAATTCTGGACTGGAGATACTAATTTCAGCAGCTATAAGCTCATTGGCAGGGTACAAGAATACTTCCTTCTCGTCCACTACATTAGTTATATCATCATAAAGTTTTTGTGCCTGAAGCAGATTTGGTGCTACTACAACCACTGGTCTTTTTGTTTGCTCATATATAGAAGTCATAAATAGTGTTCTTGCAGAGTTAGATAAACCAGAAACTATTTGTTCCTTCAACCCCGCCTCAACACCAGACATGACATTTTTAATGTCTTCCTGTTTATTGAATAATTTTTTTAGGCCTAACAATAGAAGATTCCCTCCCTACTTAAAAAATGAAAAAACAATCTTGTTTTTTCGTACAAATTACACCTATCATACATTTTATCTGCCCCTTGAAGCCTGTTTATCTATTTATAATTTTTTTGTTTAGATCAATAATATTATATTACATTAAGTCTCCAAAATTCTGTAAACAAGCAAACGGAAAAATGCTTTGGAATCGCTCCAAAGCTTCTTTCGCCATGAAATGCTTTCATAACATTAATGAATCAAATAATCGGTTTCATAATAACCTGGATTTTTAGCTAATGATTCTTGGCAATCCTCACAAATGGACTTGATATGAATATCGCCTGACCCGCTGTAATTTATCATCTCTGCTCTTTCTTGTTCTGTCAAGATATCAAAGCCCAGCCGGGAAGTTTCAACAGACTTCGCTTCAATACTTCCTATCTTTACTCCACAATGACGGCAATTATAATGTATAGCCATAAAGCAGGCCTCCTTAAAGCTTTATACTAGTGCTAGTATTTACCTTTTGGAGGGAAGTTATACTTAAGAATCTAAAAGCACAGCGGCCTTAAAACGCTTACTGGATATTATATATATTCATCACTTGCAGGAATGGTTCTTTCATCCACTGTTCACAAGCATCAGAACATTTCTTCACAATGATTTCCAAAGCCTCTTGCTCTTCCTTCGTAAATCTTCCTAAAACATAATCTGTCACTTTCATCCCATTCTGGGGCCTGTCAATTCCGACACGAATACGATTAAATTTTTCAGTGCCTGTATGGGCAATCGTCGATTTAATCCCATTATGTCCGCCAGAGCTTCCTTTTTGTCGCAATCTTATTTTGCCGACTGGCAAATCTAAATCGTCGTATATTACAACGATATCCTCTGTTTTAATATCATAATAGTCCATGATTGGGCGGATGGATTCCCCAGACAAGTTCATGTACGTCA
Source organism: Niallia sp. Man26 (assembly GCF_022049065.2). NCBI lineage: Bacteria > Bacillati > Bacillota > Bacilli > Caryophanales > Bacillaceae > Niallia > Niallia sp. Man26. The sequence continues at coordinate 59,542 of NZ_CP095743.1, read as the reverse complement.
GCGGCTTTAACAGTACTGCCTTTTCTCCATTAATCATCCCGATGCCATATTGTCCCTTGAATTTAGATTTATCCAAAGGGATTCCATACTCTTTAGATATATAATCTATAACTTCAAAGCCAATATTATGCCTTGTTTTTTCGTATTGCTTTCCTGGGTTGCCCAAGCCTACTACCAATTTCATGAAATTCACCCTTTTATTCTTGTTTATATACAGAAAAAGAAGGCTTGCCAATAACTTCTCAATCGGCCAAGCCTCCATTATTGATTATCACAGCTTGTATGTATATATCAAATAGGAACAAGCACAACTTGCCATCCTATTTGATATTCTACATCCATTTAATGCATACCTTCCTTTTTTAAGCATTTAATCATTAAATACATACAAAAGGTCCATATTACCTAAAAATTAATCTGTTTCCTCAACAGTCGTTTCTCTGCCTTCTACATTTTCTGGAATTCCACCATCTTGCTGCTCACCAGTGCTTATTTCTTCCTCTTGTCTTGGAGGAAGTATGGAAGCAATGGTTTCATCTGCCTCATGGTTAATTTCCAGATTGTCATATCCTTTAATATCAGAGATAGATAGCGTTTCGCCAACCTGCAGGCTGCTGATATCAATATCAATAGCAGCAGGAATATCGTTAGGCTTTGCTGTTACTTCGACTTCATGCAGCGCCTGCTGCAGAACGCCGCCATCCTTTACGCCGCTTGATTCGCCAGTAAGATTGATTCTGACTGTTGCAGTTATTTCTTTTGATAAATCAACCGCTAAAAAGTCAACATGTAGAATTGTTCGTTTAATCGGATCAGAATGATATTCGTTCAGCACAACATTGTGCTTATCACCATCGACATCCAAGGAAATAACTCCATTGCGTCCAACATCCTTCAATACTTTTAAAAAGTTCGCTTCATTTAGCGTAATAGATGTGCTGTCCACTTTGGAACCATAAACCACGCCTGGAATGTCTCCTTTAGTCCTTAAATCCGTTAACACCGAATGCTTAGAAACCGTACGCTTTTTTGCTTGTAATGTTGCACTCATAATAAAATTCGCCTCCATTATATTCAAATCACTATATATAAAAAATTCCCTAAAACTAGCTATTTTAAACATACTAGTTAGTAACTAGGTAATTTTTTCCTAAGAGTGAAAGAATACAGAAGACCAATATCCCAATAGAAATAAGTCGCTCCCCTTAACAGAGAGCGACATATTTCTTAATCAAAAAGATAGCTTACTGACTGATCGGAATGAACTCTGATTATTGCTTCTCCAAGCAATTCTGCTACAGAAAGTTGAATTACGTTATCTGTAAGCTTTTCTTCTGGAAGCTCAATAGAGTTTGTAACTACAAGCTCTTTTATTTTTGAATTCTTAATTCTTTCCATGGCAGGTCCAGACAGAACAGGGTGTGTACAGCAAGCGTACACTTCCTTCGCTCCATTCTCAGCAAGAGCATTTGCTCCAAGAGTAATTGTGCCAGCAGTATCAATGATGTCGTCAATAAGAATAGCAATTTTTCCTTCGATATTTCCGACGATGTTCATGACTTCAGCCACATTCGGTTTAGGACGTCGTTTATCAATGATAGCAATTGGTGCTTTAAGACGCTCTGCAAGCTTACGAGCTCTTGTTACACCGCCATGGTCTGGTGATACGATGACAATATCGCCGTCGAATTCCCTTTTGCTGAAATATTCCCCTAAAATTGGCACACCCATCAAGTGATCGATAGGAATATCGAAGAATCCTTGAATTTGCGGTGCATGCAAGTCTAACGTTATAACACGAGTAGCTCCTGCAGTTTCCAACAGATTCGCTACCAGCTTAGCTGTAATTGGTTCACGTGCACGAGCTTTACGATCTTGACGTGCATAACCATAGTAAGGTATTACCAAGTTAATTGTTTTAGCAGAAGCGCGTTTTAAAGCATCAATCATGATAAGAAGCTCCATGATGTGCTCATTTACAGGAGAACTTGTTGATTGAATAATATAAACATCACAACCACGAATGCTCTCTTCAATATTGATTTGAATTTCTCCATCACTGAAACGTGTAACAGAGCACTTACCTAGTTCTACGCCGATTGTTTTGGCAATTTCCGCTGCCAACGCCGGATTGGAATTTAAGGTAAATACCTTTAAGTTTGGATCTGTATTTTTAACTAGCATGATGAACCTCCACTGGCTTTATTCCTAATTAATAGCTTGTCCTAATTTCAGCAAGGAATAAGACAGGATTAATTCCCTCTTATTCCACTTTTTACTTCTTTCAATCTTGCTTTGACTTTTTCACGTACTCATCTTTATTAACTTGTCGGGCCCGTGCAATGGATAACGCATCCGCTGGAACATCATCTGTAATAGTAGAACCAGCTGCAACGTAAGCTCCTTTGCCTACTTTGACTGGTGCTATCAAATTGGAATTACAGCCAATGAATGCACCATCTTCTATGGTTGTCAAAAACTTATTTTCGCCGTCGTAATTGACTGTTATCGTACCACAGCCTATATTGACATCACTGCCAACTGTCGCATCACCGATATAGCTTAAATGGGAAGCTTTGCTTCTGTCCCCAAATTCCGCCTTTTTGATTTCAACAAAATTACCTATTTTCACGTCATCACCTATAGCGGAGGCAGGACGGATATGGGCGAAAGGTCCAATATTTACATTCGAACCAATTTTGCTGTCAAATGCAGCAGATTGCCTGATTTCAGTATTTTCTCCAATAACACAATTGCTTATTTCCGTATTTGGTCCAATAACACAATCGGAAGCAATAGCTGTTTGCCCTGAAATTATTGTGCCTGGCAAGATGACCGTATCATTTCCAATCGTAACATCTGTGCCGATATAAGTATTTGATGGATCTACAATCGTGACACCATTGCGCATATGAGCTTCATTGACACGTTTCTTAAGGAGTCTTTCAGCTTCAGCCAATGCAATCCGGTCATTCACGCCAATCGTCTCATTAAAGTCCTCTGTCTTATATGCAGATACTATTTCACCTTGTTTTTTGAAAATCTCAATGACATCAGGCAAATAGTACTCCCCTTGAGCATTTTCATTTGTGACATTATTCAATGCCTCAAACAGAGCTGCATTATCAAAACAGTACGTACCAGTATTTATTTCGACAATTTTCTTTTCGTCATCCGAAGCATCTTTATGTTCAACAATTTTTTCAACTTCACCAATATCGTTCCGTACAATCCGTCCATAACCTGTCGGGTCGTCTGCAACTGCAGTCAATACTGTTGCTTTAGCGGAAACTTCTAAATGATAACTGCAAAGAGCCTCTAACGTCTCCGATGTAATCAAAGGTGTATCGCCGCAAACAACGACTGTGACTCCTTCTTTATCTTGAAGAAACTCCTTAGCCTGCATAACTGCGTGTGCAGTTCCTAACTGTTCAGCCTGATAAGCATAACTGATTTTATCTCCAAGCTGTGCTTTAACTTGATCCGAACCGTGGCCTATAACAGTTACAATACGCTCCATTTGAAGCTTTGATACTTGATCGACTACATGCTGCACCATCGGCTTGCCGCAAACTGGATGAAGCACTTTATATAGCTTAGACTTCATTCTTGTTCCTTGTCCTGCGGCCAAAATCACTGCGTATCGATTTATCATTAACGGGCCTCCAATTTAACCTTTTTATCCATTAAAAATATATCCTAATTACAGCATGATTTCAAGGAATGTTTGTATCCAAATATATGAAAAACAGCTGAAATAATAAGGTGTATAAGGGTTTCTCATCAATGATTTTTTTATTTACTTTTCTTACGGATGCTAAGAATCCGCTTACCTTTTTTCCACTGTAATAATTCACATGTGCAAATTATTTCTATATCTATATAAAATTATGCTTCAACTATCTGTAGTCGCAAAAAAAAGAGCCTTACTCTTCGGAAGTAGGCTCTAGCTGCTCATTATTCTTTAGGAAGCACCAGCTTCTTCAAATTCAACTTCTAATTCACCTAAACGGTGGTACTCTGTTAAAACAGCTTCCTGGATTTTACCTCTTGTCCCGGAGTTAATCGGATGAGCAATATCCCTAAATTCACCATCTGGTGTCCGTTTGCTAGGCATTGCGACAAATAAACCGTTATTTCCGTCAATGACCCTAATATCGTGAACAACAAACTCATTATCTAGAGTAATAGAGGCAATGGCTCTCATTCGTCCATCCGTATTGACTCGGCGTAGTCTTACGTCAGTTACTTCCATTCTGTTCACCACCTTTACTAGAAGATAAAATCTAGTTAAGTAATTCAACAGAATTTCCATAACTCCTTCTTAATCAGCAAAATTTTTTAGAATATTTAAGATAAAATCCTAAAAAACGCTAACTTTAGTTACAAAAACTAACATATTCCTACCTAAAGTTACTTACTTAATGCGATTACTTCCATTTCAACTAGTACATCTTTAGGCAATCTTGCTACTTCTACACAAGAACGTGCTGGTTTATGTACATTAAAATATTGACCGTACACTTCATTAATTGCTGCAAAGTCATCCATGTTTTTAATGAAAACAGTAGCTTTCACGACAGTTTCAAAAGAAGCATTTGCTTCTTTCAGTACCGCTGCAAGATTTTTAAATACTTGGTGTGTTTGTTCCTGTACGTCACCAGTAACTAATTCTCCTTCTGCAGTCAAAGGGATTTGGCCGGAGCTGTAGAACATGTTATTGACAATAATTCCTTGAGAATATGGACCAATTGCTGCTGGCGCATCATTTGTTTGTACAATTTTCATTTTCATTATCCCCCTATTGGTTCTTATCAAAAAAATTTCCAACTTCAACAGATATTTTCTTTTCTTTAACATCCACACCAGAAAGTTTTACCAATGACAAATAATCATCAACAAGCCTTTCCTCCGCTTCTTCCGCCTCAATCAAGACGGCAATACCGGCAACGTTAGCATTAAATTCATCCAATAGGCTGATCATGCCATTCACTGTGCCGCCTGCCTTCATGAAATCATCGACAATAAGTACGTTGGAGCCTTGCTCTAAGCTTCGTTTTGAAAGAACCATCGTTTGAATCCGCTTGGATGAGCCTGATACATAATTAATGCTCACTGTTGATCCTTCCGTTACTTTACTGTCCCTTCTTACCATCACAACTGGAACATTCAAGAATGAAGCAACAGCATAGGCAAGCGGGATCCCTTTTGTTGCCACTGTCATGACAACATCAATATTTGTTTCAGCAAAAGCAGACGCAAAGATTTTCCCTACCCTTTGTACAAGAGCCGTATCTCCTAGAATATCTGTCATATAAAGATATCCACCGGGAAGCAGCCTGTCAGGTTTCATTATTAATTGACAGAGCTCCTCTATGAATGCTTTTGCTTCCTCTTCATTAACTTTAGCGTGATATTTCACGCCACCTGCAGCACCTGGCAATGTTTGCAGAATCCCTATTCCTCTTTCCTCAAAGGTTTCTTTTATTATCGCTAAGTCTTCACTGATGGAAGATTTAGCAGAACCATACCTTTCGGAAAAATAAGATAAGGAAACTAATTGCCTTGGATGCTCTAATAAATAATTCGTCATGTCTATTAAACGTTCACTACGACGAAATTTCATAAGGCGAACCTCCAAAAATCCGAATATTTTACAGTTAATATTACAGTATTATACGGATTTAATCAAGGGTATGACGATTCCCCATCATGCGGACTGCAAATACTTGGTCGCAAAAACCTCTTAATCCATTATATACACGGTTCATTCTTGAATCATGCTGGATTAATCCAAAGACAGTCGGACCGCTGCCGCTCATCAATACTGCATCTGCCCCGAACTTTTTCATCTGGTCCTTTATTTGAGCCACCTCAGGATACAGATTTAACGTTACATCTTCTAGTACATTCCCGACATTATTGCACATTGCTTCATAATCGCCTGTGCGAATGCACTCAATCATACCTTCAGTATCAGGGTGATTAATTTGCGAGACATTCAACTTTTTGTAAATATCCGCTGTAGACACGCCTATAAAGGGCTTGGCCAACACTACCCAGCAAATAGGCGGAGCAGGGATTTCCTTAATCATTTCTCCTCTGCCAGTTGCGAGGGCCGTGCCCCCATATACACAAAAGCTCACATCAGAGCCGATTTCCGCTCCAATCTCAGCAAGCTCATCAAGGGTCAATTGAAGGTCCCACAGCTTGTTTAGACCCCTCAATACTGCTGCAGCATCGCTGCTTCCCCCTGCAAGTCCTGCTGCAACCGGGATGTTCTTTTCAATTTTAATCGTAACTCCCTTTTTAACATTAAACTTTTTCTTTAATAGATTTGCTGCTTGATAAGCAAGATTCCTTTGGTCATCGGGTACAAATCGATTAAGGGAATTTATCTTTATGGAATCCTTCTCTTCCAGAATAAGTTCAATTCTGTCTGCAAGGTCAATGGTTGTCATGATCATTTCTACCTCATGATAGCCATCCGGCCTTTTACTCAATACATCCAACGATAAGTTAATTTTAGCTGGTGCCTTCACCAAAAGCTTCAATATTTCCACCTACTTAACATTTTCATAAGTCCGCTTTTTCGTCCTATTGTACCACACAATAGGAAATAAAAAGAATGACTGATATAATAACCCAATTCTTCTATGTATGAAACAAAAAACAAAGAAGCAAACTATTGATTGCTTTATGTTTAATGAATAAATTCACAGCATTTTATGGCTATAGTGATTTTACCATAAAATATGTCATTTAAAGCAAAATACTAAGAATCATTTATGTTTTTTCCGCTCGTTTCCTAGCTTTTTTACTTGTTAGAAAAAAGGTGCAAAAAAAGACCTAACCCTACACCCTTCCCTATAGTGAAAAGGGTGCAGAGTTAAACCTGATGCCGTGAATAAATCCTTGATAGTTAATTTTTGTAAACAGGATTTAATTTAAAGGAATCAAAATTCACTTTTGATTATTTAGAAGACTCTGCTCAGCGATTTCAATTGCCCTCTTGACCATGTTCCCAGCATCCTTAGCTCGGATGCCGCCCCATCCATCCTTTTGGACAACATCATAAAAACCTAGTTCTTTTGCAATTTCTTCTTTTAGCCCTTCTGACATAATTCCTCTTCGTCTACTCAACCTTAAACCTCTCCTTTCATTATTCACGGTAGTTATAGTATGTAACCCTGTTTTTTTTTCATGTACTGTTTCTATTTCCAGTTATCACAGATTTTCCCCATGAAAAAAGCAGCAACCACGTGGTAACTGCTAGTCTCTACAATATATATTAGCTTAGAGCAACTTGTCCTGATGTATCTTCATAGAAGGTAATTTGAACCGTTTCTGTTAAAACATCTGCATAACTGTACGATACCCGTTCAAATGCATTTTCATCCTGATCTAACTCTACCACAAACACAGAGGGATATGTTTCAGCCAATACACCTGAACGTTCAATCGTTTTACGACGACCGCCATTAGCCTTCAGCATCAATCTTTTCCCTAAATTCGAATCAAGAGCTTTTTTTATATCTGATAATGTTTTTGCCATTTTCGGTCCACCTCACTGTGTAAAGTATATCACACTGACACAATAGAGTCAAACAAAAATATAAATTATAACAGTCTCTTTTAGAAGTTGTCAATATTTTTTATTCTTATTTTTCTTCTATTTTTCAACAATTTTATTTTTTCCCATTCTACCATAATTATGTATTAAAGTTTTTTTTATAAAGGAGCCTTTCTAAATAAAAAAAACAAGCTCCCTCTTTTCGAGAAAACCTGTTATCTATATCGTGATTTTTCTGTATTATACACTTTTCTTAAGTCCTTAGACTATTCAGATGCATTCGTGTTAAACGGCATGCCTGTGCGCAGCACTCCCTTTGTTTCAATACCACCAAGCCCTTTTTCCCCTGTGAGCGTATTTCGCAGCACATCCCAAACGTTTACCCTTTCCATGAATGGTGTATAGCTTATTTTCGCTACAATATACACAGGATCTAGAGCATGAATATTGACCCTTGAAGGAGAGCTTGCAAAGTTTGCTCCTGCATGTATAAGGGATTCAAAGTGCGATTGGCAAGCTCCTGCGAAAATTACAAGCTGATCCAGATGTGGAACTCTCCGCCTTGCTTCCATAACTGTTTGCACAAAATATTTAGAATGGCGGTACGCATTTATGTCCTTCTTGTCTCCTAATGACTTAGAATAAGCATCATGGCCGGTTACTACAAGTATATCCGGCCGATAATACTCAAGGAGCTTCCCGATTTTACCCGGCATTTCCTTCTCATTAGAATGAACCCCCGTTACAGGAATTCCTATTTTTTCATATAGATCAAGGCATTTCTTCAAGTAGTTAGGATCTCCATCCAAATGCAATACCTTCCCAGGCATTTGAAAATAGTTAATTGGTTTACTGTAAGCATCTGTAGAAGAATACTCCTGTTTCCTTTTCAGCAGGTTTACATCCTGCCTAAATAGTGCTAATGATTGTTCCTCTAAAAATTGAATCTCTTGCGCCATCTTTCTCTGCATCGGCTTATTGATAGAAATTAAGTCATCAAAAGGAGCGTCTGCAATGAGACGGAAATCCTCCCCATACAAAACAGCATATTTGCGTCCATTTTCTTCCTTTATATCAATAATTCGAAAAGCTAAATCACAATGATAGGATTTTCTGCCGACGATATCCATGATGTTTATGCTCACTAGTCGTCACTCCAGTACGCCCTGCCTAATGAATGGGCTAATGTTTCTTATCTACCTCTCATTAAACTATGCAAAAGTCCAGAAAGATGTGAGGAACAATTTACCCCCTCACCTGTCACCTATAAAAAAGAAACCGGCCCCTCAATTAAAAGGGCCGGTCCTTCAATGTTTATTAACGGTTTAAAACGAATCATACAGCGCATCGCTAAGTGCAGCAAATTCTTCAATAGAAAGAGATTCTCCTCGTCTGGAAGGCTCAATTCCAGCAGTTTCAAGGGCAGCTATAATCGCTTCTTTTTTCTCCTTACCATTTTCAAGCTGGCTTGTTAAATTATTTAAAATGGTTTTTCTCCGTTGAGCAAAGCTAGCTCTAGTCACTCGGAAGAAGAATTCCTCACTTTTAACTGCAACTAAAGGCTTTTCCCTAATCGTCAGCCTGATAACAGCAGAATCGACATTCGGTTGTGGTACAAATACTGTCTTAGGCACGATCATTACAACCTCTGGAACTGTGTAATATTGAATCGCTATTGATAGGGAACCATATTCCTTCGTACTTGGACGAGCTGATATACGGTCAGCTACTTCCTTTTGGAGCATCACGACAATTCCGCGCAGCGGCAAGTTCTCCTCCAAAATTTTCATAATGATTGGAGTAGTTACATAATAAGGTAAGTTAGCCACAAGCATAATATCATCAATACCTGCGAATTCTTCCTCAATCATTTCCTTTACATTTGCCTTCAGTACGTCCGAATGGATCACCTTAGCATTCGGATATGGCTCAAGCGTTTCGCTCAAAATAGGCAACAGACGCTGGTCAATCTCATAGGCAACAACTTTTTTTGCACGCTTTGCCAGCTGTTCTGTTAATGCACCAATTCCTGGTCCAACCTCAATTGCACCTGAAGACTCCGACAACTCTGCATGGTCTACAATATTTCTTAATATATTCGTATCAATTAAAAAGTTTTGACCAAGACTCTTTTTAAAAGAAAATCCATATTTCTCTAAGATAGCTTTTGTTCTTACTGGTGTTGCTATATCTTTATACATCTTTTTCCTCCTGCCAAATAGCATTAACCGCTGCTGCAAAGTCCTGCTTGGAGATGTTAAACATCATCAGCCTTTTATGAAGCTGTTTGCCATTTGTATACCCTATTTTTAATATCTTGCCCAGCTTTTCTCTTCGCTCCTTCGATCCAGGTCCGCCAATCAGCTGTGCATCTAGTAAGTCCTCTTTAGTAATTTGCTCTATAATGCTTTCTTCCATGTGATGGGCTTCTTTGAGCGCCTCTCTAATCACTTCCACTGAGGCATGTTCTACACCAACACCCTTTCCATGCTTATGCAATGCCTTTTCCTTTGCAATGAATGCATGTTTACAATTAGGTATGTGCTTTTCTATTGTATTTCTTATTTTTTGGCCAGGAAAGTCTGGATCAGTCAGTATTATGACTCCTCTCGTTTCATTAGCCAGCTTTATTGCCTCAATTGTTGCCTTATTGATGGCAGAACCATTTGTTTCAATTGTATCAGCATCGACTGCTCTTTTGACAGCGGTAGTGTCATCTCTTCCTTCCACTACAATGATTTCTCTAAGTTTCATGAAGCCTCCAAAAAAAAATTTAAGTTTTGCAAAAAAAATGAAACATTTTTGTAACAATAAACGTCTATATATTATAGAAAAGAGTTAAATGAAATTCTAAAGGTTATTATAGCTCAAATTTTTCTTTTCAACAAAATCCGTTCAAAAGAAAAAAACAGAGGAATAACTCCTCTGTTAAAGATGTGCTAATAGTAGATGTTCAATGTGTATTAGGTTTTTGCAGACACTAACAAACACATGCATGTAAGAAGCTTTAAAAAAGGTTACTTCAAAATCTTAATTCTTACCTGTTTATTTCCCCATCGATAGGCTTCTGCCTTCGTCGGGAAAAAGACGTCGATTTTCTTACCTTTCACAGCACCGCCTGTATCACCGGCTACCGCGTATCCGTAGCCTTCAACATATACCTTTGTTCCTAACGGAATAACACTTGGGTCAACCGCAATTACTTTTGCATTCGGATTTGATTTGAGGTCAATTCCAGTAGCAGTATGTCCCGAGCATCCATTGCAGCTGGCTGTATAAGCTGTTGAGTTAACGTAAAGTTCTGTGCCTTCTTCGCTGGCATCTTCACCGCGGGAAGCAATTTGCGTAACTTCAATTGTGCCTACTGCAACTACTTTGTCCTGTTTTTCCTTAACTTCTTTTTCACTAAGCAGTTCTCTCGAAACTTCTTTGCCGTTTTCTAGAGTAACTTCGAAGGTTTTAGACTTTAGACCGTTTTTACCTTCCTTTAGTACCTTTTCTGTTCCCTTTTCAAGGCTATCATCCTTTTGGGTAACAACAGCATAATTAATCGGTTGTTCCACTACATCGGTGACCTTTTCTATACGTGTAATTTCTACAACGTCCTTCTTGTTCACTACTTCCTTTAGATCTGGTTCAACTCGGTCTAATTTCGTAAGTGATATCTCCTGTTGTTTTAAAAAGTCAGCGACCGTAGTCGAAGTGGACCATAGTTCTTTTTTCGATCCTGCGTCTACTAGTGTAACTGGAAATGCAGTATGTACAACAATCTCCATATTGTTCTTTATATGCTTATTCTGCTTTTGATTGATCTTATCGTGTTCATTCAAAGAGATTTTTTGTTCCTCGAGAAACTCCTTAACCGTTTCTGCTGTTGTCCATACCGTTTTCTTCTCGTCGTCTTTGCTCAATTCAACCTGTTTTGCTTGCTTCCAAACAACCTCCATCTCGTCAGCCACTCTTGTGTCTAACGTGGGAAACACCTCATCTTCTGAGCGTATGGCAATATCAAGTTCATCAAATATATCTTGAATAGTGGATGAGTGCGTTTCGATGACCTTCTCTTTCCCATCTAATGACAGCGCCACAGTTTTTTTCGTTGATTCGTAAACAACAAATCCTAAACCACTTAGAAAAACTATGAAGCTAGCAATAATAATGGGCCATTTCTTTCTGCTCAAAGACTTGGAAAACAGGCTTTTCATGTTTTGGATTACGATGAAAAACGCCTCCTTTTCTCTCGGAGTGATTATATAGAGTATCGTGTCTGCTGTCAACCCTTCTACATTCTTTGAACGTATCTCCTATTATGCAAAAAAACTCCATGAAAGGAAAGAAAGAAATCTCGACATGAACATTCTATGAGAAAAGGAAGCAATGTAGAACTTCTTAGAACAAAGTAATATTAGGACAAGCTTTTCAATGATTCGACACCATCTCTTATCATTTTATGCCGAATAATTTTTTTGCATTTTCTGTTGTTTTGGCAGCAACTTCCTCATAACTAATTCCTTTTATTGCTGCGATTTCTTCTGCTACAAGCTTCACATAGCTTGGTTCATTTCTTTTGCCGCGATGTGGTGTTGGCGCAAGGTAAGGGCAATCTGTCTCAATAAGCAGCTTGTCCAACGGAATTGCTGCTGCTGCTTCCTTCGGCTTTCTAGCGTTTTTAAAAGTGACAGTCCCACCTAATGAGATATAAAAATTCATGTCGATGCATTCCTTTGCAGTCTCGACACTTCCTCCATAGCAGTGCATAATTCCACCAACTTCCGCTGCGCCTTCTTCCTTGAGAATCTCAACAATATCAGCAGTTGCTTCCCTGTTATGAATAACAATTGGAAGCTTCACTTTTTTTGCCAAGTGAATTTGCTTTCTGAATACTTCCTTTTGGACATCTTTTGGTGATTTATCCCAGTGATAATCTAAGCCCATTTCCCCAATTGCTACAACTTTTGGATGTTTAGCCAATGATTCAATCCATTCTAAATCTTCCTCAGTCATGTCAATTGCATCAACAGGATGCCAGCCGACACTTGCATATATAAAATCATACCGCTCGATTAATTCCATGGCCCTTTTAATCGTTGGACGATCAAAGCCGACTACGATCATTTTTTCCATTCCAGCTTCCATTGCCCTGCCGATTACTTCTTCTAAATCGTCATTAAATTGTTCTGCATTTAAATGTGTATGTGTGTCAAATAACATAATGAAACCCTTTCTTTATCCATAATTATTCATGTTTAGTTTCTATTCCCCAACTTGCTGACTAAATATCCTCTATTTTGAAAGAAAAACATAGAAATATGCATCTTAAGTGCAATTCCTATGTTTTTCAACCAGTTTTTATTTAACTTTTGAGCCTAATGGAAGCGATTCAGCAACAGAAGCAAGTGCTAGAACACCATCTTGGCTACCTGCAAGAATCATACCTTGAGATAATTCTCCTCTCAGCTTAACAGGCTTCAAATTTGTAACACAAATTACTCTTTTGCCGACTAATTCCTCTGGTTTATAATATTGAGCAATACCTGAGACTACTTGTCTTTGCTCATAACCTAAATCCAGTTGAAGCTTCAGCAGCTTGTCTGCTTTTTTTACAGGTTCTGCCTGAAGAACTTGCGCTACTCGTAAATCCACTTTCATAAAATCATCAATAGTAATTTCTTCCGACTCAGGAACTTCTTGCTTCTCAGTCGGCTGTGATTCCTTCTTCTCTTCAGCAGCAGGTCCTTGCATCTCTTTTTTGATGTATTCTACTTCCTCTGCGATATCAAGTCTTGGGAAGATAGGTTCTCCTTTTTCTACCTTTGTTCCTGCAGGGATTACACCGAACTGGTCAAGGCTTGCCCATGTTTTTAACTGTTCTTCCTGAACATTCAGCTGCTGGAAGATCTTATCCGGTGTTTTTGTTAAGAATGGTTTTAAAAGGACAGCAATACGTCTTAAGGATTCAGCTAGATGAACCATTACTGTTGCAAGCTCATCCGTTTTTCCTTCCTTCGCCAATACCCATGGTTGAGTTTCATCAATATATTTATTGTTTCTGCTGACAAGCTGCCATAAATTCGTTAACACAACCGAAAACTCCATATTATCCATATGACTCTCGTACAGTGCTTTCGTTTCCTGATGAGCTTCTACTAGTGACTTTTCAAAGCCACCTTCAGAACCTTTGTATTCAGGAATAACTCCGTCAAAATACTTGTTGATCATAGCAACTGTTCTGTTTAACAGGTTTCCTAAATCATTCGCTAAATCAAAATTCACTCTTTCAACAAATCCCTCTGGAGTGAATACACCGTCAGAACCGAATGGCACTTCACGAAGTAAATAATAACGCAATGCGTCAAGTCCATATCTTTCAATTAATGTTACCGGATTAACAACATTGCCTTTTGATTTGGACATCTTTCCGTCTTTCATCAAAATCCAACCATGAGCAAACACTTTATTAGGAAGCGGCAAATCTAATGCCATCAGCATGATTGGCCAGTAAATTGTATGAAAACGTACGATTTCCTTCCCAACTAAATGGACATTTGCAGGCCAGAATTTCTGATAAAGTGAATCGTTATCTGAACCATATCCTAGTGCTGTAATATAATTGGACAACGCATCAATCCAAACATATACAACGTGTTTTGGATCTCCAGGAACTTTAATTCCCCAGTCAAATGTTGTACGGGAAACAGCTAGATCTTCAAGGCCTGGCTTAATAAAGTTATTAATCATTTCATTTTTGCGTGATTCTGGCTGAATGAACCCAGGATTCTCTTCATAAAACTTCAGAAGTCGATCTGCATACTTGCCCATACGGAAGAAGTAGGATTCTTCTTTTACAAGCTCCACAGGATGACCACTGTCAGGGCTTTTTCCGCCGATGACTTTACCATTTTCATCATATACAGGGTCTACAAGCTGAAGTTCTGTATAATATGTTTCATCAGAAACAGAGTACCATCCTTGATATTCATCCAAGTAAATATCACCTTGATCGACAAGTTTTTGGAACATTTTGCTAACTACTTCTGTATGTCTTTTTTCTGTCGTACGGATGAAATCATCATATGAGATATCCATCATATCCCAAAGTTCTTTTATTCCTGCAACAATTCCGTCTACATATTGTTGAGGCGTAATACCTGCTTCTTCTGCTTTTCGCTGGATTTTTTGGCCATGCTCATCAGTCCCAGTTAAATAACGAACATCAAAGCCCTTTAATCGCTTATATCTAGCCATTGCATCCCCAGCAACCGTTGTGTATGCATGTCCAATATGAAGATTCCCGCTAGGATAATATATTGGGGTTGTTATATAGAAAGTTTCTTGCTCTTTCAACGTTTTTTCCCTCCTAATTCAATAATGCTATGTAATATGCATAATTCTTATTGTATCAATACTTACACTAATCTTAAAACTACAAGACATATAATTGCATCGGAAATTTTATGGTATATTTGTAGACTTCCTTACATAATGAAGAAATGCCATAAAAAATGGCAGCTAATCATTGCCATTGTGCCCTTACATACCATCAAAATATACCCAAAATCCAAAGTTTTTGCAACTGGCCGCATGCTTCTCTGCTCCTCATTTTTGTTCACTATAATGAATGGCTGATTCGACATTAAAATGTTGAGTTTTGTCGAATTCTCTTTAATACATTTCTCAATTTTGGCTCTAATTCATTTTACATTTATACACTTATTTTGGTATTAAAAGTATATATAATATGCTGTTTAACCTATAAATATAGGTTTTTCCTGGAATTATCTCAATTTAAAAATAAAATAATTGACGTATATGGGAATGGCTGGTATTATATATACAAACAAAGAAATTTGTCGAATATTAGCGAAAAAAATATATATAAGGTTCATCGGGAGGAGAAAAGGAAATGAAATCTACTGGAATTGTTCGTAAAGTTGACGAATTAGGTCGTGTTGTAATACCTATCGAATTAAGACGTACATTAGGAATTGCTGAGAAAGATGCTTTAGAAATTTATGTGGATGATGAAAAAATCATCTTGAAAAAATATAAACCTAACATGACTTGCCAAGTTACTGGTGAAGTTTCTGATGATAACCTGTCATTAGCAGGCGGTAAACTAATCCTAAGCCGTGAAGGTGCAGAACAGCTTATAAATGAAATCAAAAGTTCGTTTGAACTTTCTAAGTAATAATAAAAAAGCATGGCAGCTCAAGGGATGAGCTCCATGCTTTTTTTAATCTATATGATATTCTTGGTATACTTCCCGCTTTGGCATGCTTCTGTCGACAGCTGTACGCTTAATTGCCTCTTTTGCCTGCAGGCCATCTGTTTCAATATAATGATTTACATGCTCAACAATTGTTAAGTTCATCCACCATTGCTCGTCCTGATCCTCTTCTGCAGCTCCCTTTTCAATAACGATGCAAAATTCGCCTCGTATCTCATCTGAATTTGCCCATTCGATAACTTCATCTACTGTTCCTCTGATAAATTCCTCGAAGATTTTTGTTAATTCCCTGCAAAGGGAGATATTTCTGTTGCCGAGAATTTCTCTAATCAACTGTAAGGTTTCCTTTAACCTGTGAGGAGATTCATATAGCAATACAGTTCCAGAAATTTTCTTTAATGCCTCTAGCTCCTTTTTCTTCTCTTTTTTTTGTCGGTTAAGAAAACCATAGAAATAAAAAGGGTGTGTCGGCAAACCTGATGCTATTAAAGCAGTTAAGGCTGCATTTGCACCAGGCAGTGGAACGACAGGAAGCTTGCTTTCTACTGCTGCCACTACAAGCTCATACCCAGGGTCTGCGATGGTTGGCATTCCAGCATCGCTGACTAAGGCTATTGTTTTACCAGCTTGCAATGATTCAATCAGCTTGCGGCCGCTCGTTTCTTTATTATGTTCATGATAGCTTACGATTGGGGTCGTTATTTCAAAATGATTGCACAGTTTCTTTGTATTCCTCGTATCCTCTGCTGCAATTACATCTGCTTCTTTCAAAATTCTTACAGCCCGAAAACTCATGTCTTCCAAGTTGCCTATTGGAGTAGGGACTAAATAAAGAAGACCATTATCATTCTTATAGCTTTTTTGCTGCCACATGTTCAACACCAATTTCCTTCCTCATATAAGACTCTTTTTCTTTCCTGCTCAATTGTTTAAAAGCATATTCTGCCTTCAAAGCCTGAGATTTATCTGTAAAAACTTCCTTATAAATTAACTGGACTGGCCTTCTTGCCCTAGTATACTTGGCGCCTTTTCCTTCATTATGTGTTTTAATGCGTTTTTCCAGATTATTTGTGTATCCAGCATAATAAGTATTATCTCTGCAAAGTAAGACATAAAAATAATGATTAGCTGTCTCCATACAAAATTCGGCTCATTTCCTCTGTATACTCATTTAACCCTTTATACACATATAAAGGGGGCAGTATTTTCAAGTCCGGCTTGCCATCCTTTATTCCCTCGACTAGCAGGATATTTGCTTCTTTTCCTTCCTTTGGATATACAAACCTTATCCGCTTTGGCTCTAGTCGATATGCTCTCATTAATGTAATAATATCAAGCAGTCTTCCTGGTCTGTGCACAAATGAAACCTTTCCTCCCTGCTTAACAAGCTGACTTGCAGCTCGAATTGCATCCTCAAGCGTGCAAAGAATCTCATGTCGTGCAATAGCCAAATGTTCGTTTGTATTCCTTTCATCAACAGAATCTGTTTGGAAATACGGAGGGTTGCAAGTAACAGCATCATATTTTTCAAACCCAAGCTGCGCAGGAGCTTCTTTAATATCACCATTTACCATCTTTATTTTTTCTTCTAAGTTATTATAGGCAACACTTCTGCAAGCCATATCATATAACCGTTCCTGAATTTCCACTCCTATTATAGAGCCTCTCGTTCTCAAACTTAAAAATAACGGAATTACACCATTTCCACTGCAAAGATCTACAATTTTTCCTTTCGCAATAGGAACAGTTGCAAAGTTTGCCAATAATACGGCATCTAAGGAAAACGAAAACACAGTTGGACTTTGAATAATCTTAAGCTTCTCTGCCAACAAGTAATCAAGCCTTTCATCTCCTACTAGCTGAACCAATTTGTTACCTCCATTTATATATGTATTCCATAATACTAGCCTAAGCAAATATTATCATAATCATTCTCTAATTATCTTGCTGTAATCATTAACAGCTAAAAAAATAGGGTGCCCTATTTAGAAGGACACACCCTATTTTTTATTAAGGAAGGATAGACAGAACAAACAATCTCCATCTTTTCTTGGACTTCCGAAATGAAGGTTACAAATATGAAAACCCTCTTGATAAAGCCTCGCTAGATTGTCATATCCTTCGCCAATATCCATATTCTTTTCTTCCAAAATCTTGGTGGACTTTCGATTTTTCTTTTTCGTCTGTTCCTTTTGTTCCTTCTCTTTTTGTGACTGGCTCTCCAAATGTCTTCTTAAATTTTCGTTTTCCAGCTTCAATGTATTATTTTCTTCAATCAGTTCTGCCACATGCTGCTTTAGCTCACCTAATTGCTGATATAAATGGCCGATTTGACTCTCCATATTAATTACTGAATCAAAAATTTCTTTTTTATCCACTCTGCCACCTCATTAGTCCGTGGATTGAACTGAAACAGTATCTTTTTGCAGTATTTCTTCTAATGTATATTCAAGCACTCGTTCTTGTTCAGAAATTTCCACTTGGAGTACACGTTCTAATATATTTAAACCTACTACTTTACCTCTTCCATCAGGTGTATTAATCCACTCACCCAAATCTGGAAGCTGTTCTTTTGCAGACTCATATTCATCGTTCTCATATTTAAGACAGCACATAAGTCTGCCGCAAAGTCCTGATATTTTGGTTGGATTTAGGGAAAGATTTTGGTCTTTAGCCATTTTAATTGATACTGGCTCAAAATCGCCTAAAAATGTTGAACAGCAAAGCATTCTACCACATGGACCGATGCCGCCCAGCATTTTTGCCTCATCGCGAACACCAATCTGGCGCAGCTCAATTCTAGTCCTAAAAATCGAAGCTAGATCCTTTACGAGTTCACGAAAATCGACTCTGCCGTCTGCGGTAAAATAAAAAATTACTTTATTGCGATCAAATGTATATTCTACATCTACAAGCTTCATATCTAACTCATGCAGATTGACCTTCTCACAACAAACTTCATATGCTTCTTTTGCCGCAATCCGGTTTTCCTCTACAATTAATTGGTCTTTCTGATCCGCGACTCGGAGTACCTTTTTAAGAGGTAAGACTACATCATTTTCGTCAACCTGCTTGGGAGCAATGACAACTTTTCCATATTCCACTCCACGCACTGTCTCTACGATTACGAAATCCCCTTTTTGGATATCCATATCATTCGGATCAAAGTAATATATTTTTCCAGCTTTTTTAAAGCGGATTCCTACAACATTATACAACTGAAGATCCCTCCTGCAGCTTCAATACAAGCTGTTCCATCAATAACTGTGGATTCATATTACCCTGCAGCTTTCGTTTAGCTTCAAAGATGGACGTCATTTGCTCTGTCAGCATTTGGGATGATGATTTAAGCGCAAGCTCTTCTAACTGTTGCCGATCATTTATATAGACTATTTGCTCCTGCTTGCCTAGTTGAATATATAATAAATCCTTAAACAGCAGCAACAGTAAATCCAATCCCCTATCATACTGATCTTTCTCTTTGAAATGAACAAACCACTCTCTTTGAAGGGCAACTAATGCTTCTAAAGGATTTCCTTTAAGAGTCATATACAATTTTACCACTATTTTTTGCGCTTGTACAAACCATTCATCAGAACTTAGTCGAAACGCTTCATCATAATCATTAGTGATCTGCGCAATTAATGGCGCTCCACTTGCTTTCATTCCATTTGCTATAAGCTGCTCCTGCATTTTTATTGGGGAAAGAGGAGTAAAGGATAAGACTTGGCACCTCGATAAAATGGTTGGGAGAATCTGATGTATTTGTTCAGTCAAAAGGATTGCTGTAGTTTCTGCATGTGGTTCTTCCAGGAATTTCAGCAGACTGTTTGCTGCATTCGTAGTCATTTTATCAGCATGTACAATTACATAAATCTTCTGTTTTGATTCTACCCCTGTTTTGGAGAACTCCTCCTGCAGGCTTTGAATCTGGTTTTTCTTTATGGACAAACCATCCGGTTCGACAATATGTACGTCCGGATGGTTGCTGTTATTTATTCGTTTGCAATTAGAGCATTCCTCACAAGGCTTATAACCGTCTATTAACCTTGTACAAAGTATGCTTTTCGTAAGAATTTGGCTGACTTCCTTTTTGCCAGTTCCTCTCATTCCTTCAAACAGATAAGCATGTGCAAGTCGGTCCTTTTTCAGACTGTTTCGGACCATTCTTAGAACAATTGGCTGCTCCTGTTCAAGCTGTTCCCATGTTTTTATCAACACGATCACTCTCTTACATATATATATTAATTAATAGGCCTTTAATTTCTCCTATTTTCCCTAAAATGTTCAGGCTGTTTTTTTCTTTACTCATCACTTCTTCAGTAAGCTCGACAAGCTTTTCATCCACAACCTGAACAACACTCAAATCTCGGCCTTGTCCGAAGTGATCCCATGATTTATCTTTTTTCAATCCGATGCCGTAATCTACTGCTTCCTTTACAAACTGCTTGACCAGCGATTTGAACTTGTTTAAATCCTTAAGATTTTGTGACCTGCCCAATCTGTTGCCAGTATCATCTATACTCTTTATCAATGTTTGCAGTTGACCAGATTGAAGCTTTTCACTCTGCCTTGTGACAAGCTCCCTAAATTTCGTTTCCACTTGTCCGCTTTTTATCTCTTGCTTAGTAGCATCTGTACTCACACGAATGTCTTTATTTATTTTCATTTTTTTCCTCCGATAAAAGCATCATTAAAAAAATCCTTTATATATAGAGGTAATATATTTAAGTTCCAACCATATTCTTAAGCCTTAGAATTGCTTGAACTGTTCAACAGGCAGCACGAATACAGTTGCTCCACCTACCTCCACCTCAACAGGATACGGTACATACGAATCAGCATTTCCTCCCATAGGTGAAACAGGGGCAACTAACTGATCACGTGATTGGCAGTTTTCTTTTATTATTTGCAAAGCTTTTTCCACGCGTATATCTTCTGTCCCTATCATAAAGGTTGTATTCCCAGATTTCAAAAATCCCCCGGTACTAGCTAATTTAGTAGCTCTAAAGTTATGTTCTACAAGGGCATTCAATAACTTAGCACTGTCTTTATCTTGGATTACTGTTAAAATTAACTTCATTTTATCCAACCCCTTTATTATAGTTTTACCAGAATTACTGCTTTTTCCTATTATAACAATAAATAATTAAACAGGCATATATAAATGGAAAAATGAAAGCTCACTTTACCTGTTTCTGTTCAATACCTGATTAATGGCTTGTTGAGCTTGTTCAAATACATCCTCTATGCTTTGTGAAGCTTCTAGTTTATGCAGCCTTTCAGGAAACTTCTCGATAACTTTGTAATATCCTGCTTGGACACGCTTATGGAAATCCAATTGCTCTAGATCAAGCCTATTTATTTCCCGTTCATTTGATTTATTTATTCTTGCTAGCCCTAGTTCTGGATCAAGGTCAAAATACAGGGTTAAATCAGGCATTACACCGCCAATGGCAAACTCATTTATCTTCCATATTTCTTCTATGCCTATCCCCCTGGCATAACCCTGATAAGCAAGAGAACTGTCTATGAAGCGGTCAGAAAGAACAATACTGCCTTCTGCTAATGCTGGTATAACCTTTTCAACTAAATGCTGTCTTCTAGCAGCAGCATATAATAACGCCTCTGTCTTTCCATCCATCTCTGTATGGTCAGGGTTTAATATAATCTCGCGGATTTTTTCGGCAATCCTAATTCCTCCAGGCTCTCTTGTCTTTACAATCTTGATGCCTTTGTCTTTGTAGTGTTTATACAGCATCTCTAAAATGGTTGTTTTTCCGGCGCCCTCTGGCCCTTCCATTGTTATAAAAATACCTCTTGTCATGTTATTCTCCTTACTTCTTTATAAAAACTGCAATTCTGCCTTCATATATAGATGAATTCCCTTGAAACTTACAGCCATTAGCTACAAGCACCTTTAATGTTTCAATATTTTTACCAGTAATTACTTCTCCCGGCATCAGCAATGGTACACCTGGTGGATAAGGGATAATAGAATCTGCGTTAATTTTGTCTATTGAATCTTCTAATAAAATTTCGTGTTTAGAGTACTTAGGTTGCTCCAATTCATTTATCTTTAATTCTACTATATTAGTATATAGATTTATAGCTGCACCTTTATCTTCCTCCACTGGCAAATTCAACGCCTTATATGGACTTACAGCCTTCTTAATTTTCTCAAAAGCATCTTCAAAAGGATATGACATCTTGTTCTTCAGCAAAGGCAATACAAGCAAGACATTATGTAAATCAGCCATTTCACAATAGACTCCAGCTTTCTCAAACTTCTCTTGAAGTTCAAAACCTGTTAACTTACATCTGCTTTGAATAGTTAATTTTAGAGGGTCACCAGCTTTGTTTCCATAATTCATTACTTTCAGTTGACTTAATGTTGACAATTCAGCTTTAAACTTTTGAAGCTTTTCTAATAAGTATATAAAGTCTTCTTCCTTATAAGTACCCAAATAACTTCTCGCCAAATCAAGGGATGCCATAATTAAATAAGATGGGCTACTTGACTGAAGGATGCTTAAATACATTTGCAGTTTATTTAAAGAAACCCGTTCTGAGTTGAAATGGAGATATGAACCCATCGTTAATGCAGGTAGTGTTTTATGTGCAGATTGGACAACTATGTCCGCGCCTAATTCTACAGCAGACGGAGGAAAGTGAGCTGAGCCAGCAAAATGGGCTCCATGAGCCTCGTCTACTAATACTGTTACCCCATGCTTGTGAGCTATTTCAATTATTCTTCCTAACTCTCCAATCATTCCATAATAATTGGGTGAGGTGAGAATAAGGACCTTTGCACTCGGATATTTTTTTATTGCTTCTAAAATTGTTTCACATGAAACAGTCCCTTCTACTTTCCACTCTAAATCATAGCTCGGATTAAGCAGAATAGGTTTTGCCTTTGTGAGTTTAATGCCATTCATAATAGATTTATGACTGTTCCTTTGTACAAGGATTTGGTCTCCTTCATTCACAGCAGACATAATCATAGCTAAATTGCCTACTGTTGAGCCATTAACCAAAAAAAAGCTTTTTTTTGTGTTATATAAAGCTGCTAGCAGTTTCTCTGCCTCCAATATTACCCCACTTGCTGAATGCAAGTCATCTAGCCCGTTAAGCTCTGTTACATCAAAGTTCCATGCATTCTTTAACAAGTTATGTTTGTCCATTAAAGAACCATTTTTATGCCCTGGGACATGAAAAGAAATAGGTTTATTCTGAATAAACTCTTCCAATCTATTATATAAAGGCGTCATTTCATGCACTGTTCTTCCTCATTTCCTTTTAACTCTATTTTATTGTACCATTGCCTGACTATGAATAAAATGCGTGTTTTAGCCACCTATTTTAAAGTAAAGGTAAATTTAAAATTATCTGAATTTTGTATGCATGTATTTATTATTGGCAAGACTGTTTTTAGGGAGGTGGAGCCAGTGAGTATAAATTCGCAGAAAATCATCCAGCCTTATGTGGAGAAATGTTTATTTTGCGATCAGCAAAAAATAACAGGTATACATCTGTATCAGTCACTGATTTGTACTGAATGTGAACATGAAATGTTGAATACGAAGACAAGTGATACAAAATATAAATTTTTTATTCATAAGTTAAAAGATGCTCATTATGCCATGCAAAGGCGCCAAGCTTAATAAAAAACAAAAAGCACCTAGTTAAACTAGATGCTTTTTTTAAAGTGCCTGGCGACGTCCTACTCTCACAGGGGGAGAGCCCCCAACTACCATCGGCGCTGAGAAGCTTAACTTCCGTGTTCGGTATGGGAACGGGTGTGACCTTCTCGCTATCGCCACCAGACTATTATGTTTTTATGAGTTGTTCTCTCAAAACTAAATCATCTTCGAAGAAAAACAAGAACCAAGCAATCATTCATGTCCAGCTGCAGAAGCCAAAGCTTCTTCCGCTTTCCTATTTTAGTTAAGTCCTCGATCTATTAGTATTTGTCAGCTCCACGTGTCACCACGCTTCCACCTCAAACCTATCAACCTGATCATCTTTCAGGGATCTTACTAGCTTACGCTATGGGAAATCTCATCTTGAGGGGGGCTTCATGCTTAGATGCTTTCAGCACTTATCCCTTCCGCACATAGCTACCCAGCTATGCCTTTGGCAAGACAACTGGTACACCAGCGGTGCGTCCATCCCGGTCCTCTCGTACTAAGGACAGCTCCTCTCAAATTTCCTACGCCCACGACGGATAGGGACCGAACTGTCTCACGACGTTCTGAACCCAGCTCGCGTACCGCTTTAATGGGCGAACAGCCCAACCCTTGGGACCGACTACAGCCCCAGGATGCGATGAGCCGACATCGAGGTGCCAAACCTCCCCGTCGATGTGGACTCTTGGGGGAGATAAGCCTGTTATCCCCGGGGTAGCTTTTATCCGTTGAGCGATGGCCCTTCCATGCGGAACCACCGGATCACTAAGCCCGACTTTCGTCCCTGCTCGACTTGTAGGTCTCGCAGTCAAGCTCCCTTGTGCCTTTACACTCTACGAATGATTTCCAACCATTCTGAGGGAACCTTTGGGCGCCTCCGTTACTTTTTAGGAGGCGACCGCCCCAGTCAAACTGCCCACCTGACACTGTCTCCCACCCCGATAAGGGGTGCGGGTTAGAATGTCAATACAGCCAGGGTAGTATCCCACCAATGCCTCCACCGAAGCTGGCGCTCCGGCTTCCAAGGCTCCTACCTATCCTGTACAAGCTGTACCAAAATTCAATATCAGGCTACAGTAAAGCTCCACGGGGTCTTTCCGTCCTGTCGCGGGTAACCTGCATCTTCACAGGTACTATAATTTCACCGAGTCTCTCGTTGAGACAGTGCCCAGATCGTTACACCTTTCGTGCGGGTCGGAACTTACCCGACAAGGAATTTCGCTACCTTAGGACCGTTATAGTTACGGCCGCCGTTTACTGGGGCTTCAATTCAGAGCTTCGCGCGAACGCTAACCCCTCCTCTTAACCTTCCAGCACCGGGCAGGTGTCAGCCCCTATACTTCGCCTTACGGCTTCGCAGAGACCTGTGTTTTTGCTAAACAGTCGCCTGGGCCTATTCACTGCGGCTCTCTCGGGCTTGCACCCAAAAGAGCACCCCTTCTCCCGAAGTTACGGGGTCATTTTGCCGAGTTCCTTAACGAGAGTTCTCTCGCTCACCTTAGGATTCTCTCCTCGCCTACCTGTGTCGGTTTGCGGTACGGGCACCTTGAATCTCGCTAGAGGCTTTTCTTGGCAGTGTGGAATCAGGAACTTCGGTACTATATTTCCCTCGCCGTCACAGCTCCGCCTTCACGGTAATGGGATTTGCCTCATTACCAGCCTAACTGCTTGGACGTGCTAATCCAACAGCACGCTTACCCTATCCTCCTGCGTCCCCCCATCGCTCAAACGATTCATAAGGTGGTACAGGAATATCAACCTGTTGTCCATCGCCTACGCTCTTCAGCCTCGGCTTAGGTCCCGACTAACCCTGAGTGGACGAGCCTTCCTCAGGAAACCTTAGGCATTCGGTGGATGAGATTCTCACTCATCTTTCGCTACTCATACCGGCATTCTCACTTCTAAGCGCTCCACCAGTCCTTACGGTCTAGCTTCAACGCCCTTAGAACGCTCTCCTACCACTGACATCGTAGATGTCAATCCACAGCTTCGGTGATACGTTTAGCCCCGGTACATTTTCGGCGCAGAGTCACTCGACCAGTGAGCTATTACGCACTCTTTAAATGGTGGCTGCTTCTAAGCCAACATCCTGGTTGTCTAAGCAACTCCACATCCTTTTCCACTTAACGTATACTTTGGGACCTTAGCTGGTGGTCTGGGCTGTTTCCCTCTTGACTACGGATCTTATCACTCGCAGTCTGACTCCCAAGGATAAGTATTTGGCATTCGGAGTTTGTCTGAATTCGGTAACCCGATGGGGGCCCCTAGTCCAAACAGTGCTCTACCTCCAATACTCTTACCTTGAGGCTAGCCCTAAAGCTATTTCGGAGAGAACCAGCTATCTCCAAGTTCGATTGGAATTTCTCCGCTACCCACACCTCATCCCCGCACTTTTCAACGTGCGTGGGTTCGGGCCTCCATCCAGTGTTACCTGGACTTCACCCTGGACATGGGTAGATCACCTGGTTTCGGGTCTACGACCACATACTATTACGCCCTATTCAGACTCGCTTTCGCTGCGGCTCCGTCTCTTCAACTTAACCTCGCATGTAATCGTAACTCGCCGGTTCATTCTACAAAAGGCACGCTATCACCCATTAATGGGCTCTAACTACTTGTAGGCACACGGTTTCAGGATCTATTTCACTCCCCTTCCGGGGTGCTTTTCACCTTTCCCTCACGGTACTGGTTCACTATCGGTCACTAGGGAGTATTTAGCCTTGGGAGATGGTCCTCCCTGCTTCCGACGGGATTTCACGTGTCCCGCCGTACTCAGGATCCACTCAGGAGGGAACGAAGTTTCGACTACAGGGTTTTTACCTTCTATGACTGGCCTTTCCAGACCTATTCATCTACCCCGTTCCTTTGTAACTCCATGTAGAGTGTCCTACAACCCCAAGAGGCAAGCCTCTTGGTTTGGGCTAATCCCGTTTCGCTCGCCGCTACTCAGGGAATCGCGTTTGCTTTCTCTTCCTCCGGGTACTTAGATGTTTCAGTTCCCCGGGTCTGCCTTCTGTTACTCTATGTATTCAAGTAACGATACTATCCCATTACGGATAGTGGGTTCCCCCATTCGGAAATCTCCGGATCAAAGCTTACTTACAGCTCCCCGAAGCATATCGGTGTTAGTACCGTCCTTCATCGGCTCCTAGTGCCAAGGCATCCACCGTGCGCCCTTTCTAACTTAACTTGTTTCGGCTAAAGATGTTACTCTTTACCCTGAAATTCTTCTATTAAATAGAGAATCTAAGATGGCGATTACTCGGTTTTATCTTGGTTTTTCTTCTATATGATTTAGTTTTCAAAGAACAAAAAAAATTGGTGGAGCCTAGCGGGATCGAACCGCTGACCTCCTGCGTGCAAGGCAGGCGCTCTCCCAGCTGAGCTAAGGCCCCTTCATCTTTACTTTATGTTATATGGTGGGCCTAAATGGACTCGAACCATCGACCTCACGCTTATCAGGCGTGCGCTCTAACCAGCTGAGCTATAGGCCCATATAAGAAAGCATTGCTCTCTCAAAACTGAACAACAAAATCATCAACAATCTGTGAATGGAACGAATTCCATTTTTCCTTAGAAAGGAGGTGATCCAGCCGCACCTTCCGATACGGCTACCTTGTTACGACTTCACCCCAATCATCTATCCCACCTTAGGCGGCTGGCTCCTAAAAGGTTACCCCACCGACTTCGGGTGTTACAAACTCTCGTGGTGTGACGGGCGGTGTGTACAAGGCCCGGGAACGTATTCACCGCGGCATGCTGATCCGCGATTACTAGCGATTCCAGCTTCATGTAGGCGAGTTGCAGCCTACAATCCGAACTGAGAATGGTTTTATGGGATTGGCTCGACCTCGCGGTTTTGCTGCCCTTTGTACCATCCATTGTAGCACGTGTGTAGCCCAGGTCATAAGGGGCATGATGATTTGACGTCATCCCCACCTTCCTCCGGTTTGTCACCGGCAGTCACCTTAGAGTGCCCAACTAAATGCTGGCAACTAAGATCAAGGGTTGCGCTCGTTGCGGGACTTAACCCAACATCTCACGACACGAGCTGACGACAACCATGCACCACCTGTCATCCTGTCCCCCGAAGGGGAACGTCCTATCTCTAGGATTGTCAGGAGATGTCAAGACCTGGTAAGGTTCTTCGCGTTGCTTCGAATTAAACCACATGCTCCACCGCTTGTGCGGGCCCCCGTCAATTCCTTTGAGTTTCAGCCTTGCGGCCGTACTCCCCAGGCGGAGTGCTTAATGCGTTTGCTGCAGCACTAAAGGGCGGAAACCCTCTAACACTTAGCACTCATCGTTTACGGCGTGGACTACCAGGGTATCTAATCCTGTTTGCTCCCCACGCTTTCGCGCCTCAGCGTCAGTTACAGACCAAAGAGTCGCCTTCGCCACTGGTGTTCCTCCACATCTCTACGCATTTCACCGCTACACGTGGAATTCCACTCTTCTCTTCTGCACTCAAGTCCCCCAGTTTCCAATGACCCTCCACGGTTGAGCCGTGGGCTTTCACATCAGACTTAAAGGACCGCCTGCGCGCGCTTTACGCCCAATAATTCCGGACAACGCTTGCCACCTACGTATTACCGCGGCTGCTGGCACGTAGTTAGCCGTGGCTTTCTGGTTAGGTACCGTCAAGGTACGAGCAGTTACTCTCGTACTTGTTCTTCCCTAACAACAGAGTTTTACGATCCGAAAACCTTCATCACTCACGCGGCGTTGCTCCGTCAGACTTTCGTCCATTGCGGAAGATTCCCTACTGCTGCCTCCCGTAGGAGTCTGGGCCGTGTCTCAGTCCCAGTGTGGCCGATCACCCTCTCAGGTCGGCTACGCATCGTCGCCTTGGTGAGCCGTTACCTCACCAACTAGCTAATGCGCCGCGGGCCCATCTGTAAGTGACAGCGTAAACCGTCTTTCAGCTTTTCTACATGAGTAGAAAAGGATTATCCGGTATTAGCTCCGGTTTCCCGAAGTTATCCCAGTCTTACAGGCAGGTTGCCCACGTGTTACTCACCCGTCCGCCGCTAACTTAAAAAGCAAGCTTTTTAAGTCCGCTCGACTTGCATGTATTAGGCACGCCGCCAGCGTTCGTCCTGAGCCAGGATCAAACTCTCCGATAAAGAGTAAGATTAGCTCATTTGCTAAACTCTAGCTTTTTGTTGCTTTGTTTTCATCTTTATAACGCAAGTTATAAAAACGATTATTGTTGACGTTTTGTTTGTTCAGTTTTCAAAGAGCAATTTTTTCGTTGCTATCAGAAGCAACTTTTATATATTATCATTTACATATTATAAATGTCAACAGATAAATTAATAATTTTTAACTAGTTATTAATTGCTTGCTGCGACTTTTATAATATTACCAGCATGTTATTTCCTAGTCAACATCTTTTTTAAACTTTTTAAACATTTATCTATAATAGACGTTAAATAAAAAACAGACAGCTAAAACTTAGCAGTCTGCTCTTTATACTAACTTGCCCTTATAATATATATTGTTGAATTGCTACAAGTGCAACGACACCTGGAATACCTAAAATTCCAGAAACAGTAGATGTCGCAATATTGATCGGCACGTGTATGCCATACTTAGTCCCAATAGCATTGAGGAAGAAAAGGAAAAGAGCACCTATTACAATTTTAATCAACCCTTGTCCTACAAAACGCAATGGTTTAATGGGAGTACCTATTATCAGAAGAAGGACAATCAAACCACTGACAATAGAAATAATGACAACTGGGCTCACAAACAAAACCTCCCTAGTTCTTTTTGTATTAAAAGGTATGTCCAACTACCACAAAAAAGAACTAGGGAGTGCTTCTATTATTTCATTAAATTAACATTTCTCTCTTTAGCCTCTTTAAAAAGAAAGAAATACTTTGCTTCAGTCAGTTTTGCAGCACAAATGACCTCATCAGAAGGGTCAAAGCTTTTTTCGAGTATCGACTTTTCTTTTAGCCAGTGTTTTTTTGTTTCATGAAACTGAACTAATAACTTCTCATCGAATTCTTTTCTCAACTTTCCTTTTCGGCGAAAAAGCATACTTTATCCTCCCTCTGATTATACTTCTCTTCTGCCCTCAAGCGCTTTAGATAAAGTAACCTCATCTGCATATTCCAGATCTCCGCCTACAGGTAAGCCATGCGCTATCCTTGTTATCTTAATCCCCGATGGTTTTAACAGACGGGAGATATACATAGCGGTTGCTTCTCCCTCTATATTTGGGTTAGTAGCCATAATTACCTCTTCTACATCACTTTCCTGCAAACGCTTGATGAGAGATGGAACATTAATGTCCTCTGGACCAATACCATCCATTGGTGAGATAGCACCATGCAAAACGTGATACAATCCGTCAAATTCCTTCATCTTTTCCATGGCGATGACATCTTTCGGATCTTGAACTACACAGATTATCTTACGATTTCTTCTAGTATCCTCACATATATAACATGGGTCCTGATCCGTTATATGACCGCATACGGAACAATAAGTTAAATTTCGTTTTGCATTGACTAGTGCTTTTGCGAAATCTAGAACAGTATCTTCTTTCATATTTAATACAAAAAACGCCAGTCGAGCAGCCGTTTTGGGGCCGATTCCTGGCAATTTCATAAAGCTGTCTATCAGCTTTGATATTGGTTCAGGATAATGCATGAAACTCCTCCTTAGAACATTCCAGGAAGATTAAGTCCTTTTGTAAATTGCCCCATTGTTGAGTTTGTTAGCTCATCCGCTTTTTTCAATGCGTCATTTGTAGCTGCAAGCACAAGATCTTGGAGCATTTCTACGTCTTCTGGATCTACAACCTCTTCCTTGATTACTACATCCACTATTTCTTTATGTCCTGTAACGATTACTGTTACCATTCCGCCGCCAGCAGAACCTTCAATTCTTTTTTCTCCAAGTTCCTCTTGAGCTTCCGCCATTTTCTTTTGCATTTTTTGCATTTGCTTCATCATATTTTGCATATTACCCATTCCGCGCATAAGAATTCCTCCATTTTCATTTAAAGTTATTTATTCCTTTTGCATATTTAATATAATATGCAAATTTCTCCTGTCGTTCAACAATCAGTCCTTCACTTCAAGCAATTCTTCACCAAATAGTTTTCTTGCCTCTGCAACTACTGGGTCATCTGCCTGATTTACGTGATTTCCCTCATTTTCCTCATCGGATCTTGCATGATGGGAACTGCTTAAAAAATCTTCTCTTATTTTTAGCCATTGTTCTTCAGGGACACCTACTAATTTATACCTTCTGCCTAGCAGCTGCTGAAGAGATAACGTGATTGTCTCTATAAATTTAACATTATCCAAAGCCATTTGACAGTGGATTTCATATTTAAATTTGATAACGATTGAGTCCGTAGATGCAGCAACAGGTTCGGCTTCATTTAAAAGAGCAGCTTGAGATCTCATCTGGTTTTTAACAAGCTGTCCAAGCATATTACCCCAATTACTCTTAATGTTTTGGAGTTCTTGCTTCGTTGCCTGCTTAAGTATCTCATTAATTTTACCAGTAGGCGCTTGAAATCCTTTCCGAGTTGCTCTCACCTTTTTCTGTGGTGCAGCTTCCTCGGCTGAACTTGTTACTCCCGATTGCCTAATTCTTGCAAGTTCCTCTTCGAGACTGTTTATTTTTGAAATAAGCCCTTGTATTTCCGTGTTCGAAAAGGCTCCTGTGTCTTGTGTTGGAGAAGAGATAGCCATTTGACACAATTTAACAATTGCTACCTCTAGGAAAATTCTAGGATGATTAGTCCAGCGCATATCCTGCTGCGTCTTATTCAGCAAACCAATCAATTCATAAATTTGTTCTTGTCCATACGAGTCAGCCAAGTTTCTGAACTCATCATCAAGCATAACCCGCTCTAATGACTCTTCTAAGTTTGGTGCTGTCTTATATAGAAGCATATCCCTGTAAAAGAAGATAAAGTCTTCAATAAACCTTGAGGGGTCTTTCCCTGAAAATAGGAGTTCATCTAATGATTGTAATCCTTTAACCGTATCTTTTTCATAGACTGCTTTCGCTAAGTCGTTAAGAAACCCTTGGGAAACAGCCCCAGTCACAGTAAGCGCATCTTCCACAGTGACACTTTCCTGGCTGTAGGAAATGGCTTGATCAAGCAGGCTTAATGCATCCCGCATACCGCCATCAGCCGCTCTTGCTATCATCTGCAACGCCTTATCGTCACATGAAATGCCGGATTCATCTATAATTAGCTTCATTCTCTTTACAATAGAGTGGGCAGTAATTCGTCTAAAGTCAAAGCGCTGACATCTAGAGATGATTGTTAATGGAATTTTATGTGGCTCTGTAGTAGCTAATATAAAAATAACGTGCTTAGGAGGTTCCTCAAGTGTTTTCAACAAAGCATTAAATGCCCCAATAGAGAGCATATGAACTTCATCTATTATATAAACTTTATACGGAACAGAGCTTGGAGCGTATTTTACTTTATCTCTTATATCTCTTATCTCTTCTACTCCATTATTCGAAGCAGCATCTATCTCTATTACATCCGGTATGGAACCATCCGTAATTCCTTTACAGGCGGCACATTCATTACAAGGCTCACTGATTGGTGCTCTTTCACAGTTGACTGCTTTTGCTAAAATTTTTGCCGCACTAGTTTTACCAGTACCCCTTGGTCCAGAGAACAAATATGCATGAGTTGTTTTTTGCTGAAGAAGGGCATTTTGGAGTGTTTTCGTTATATGTTCCTGACCTACTACATCAATAAACTGCTGTGGTCTCCATACTCGGTATAATGCTTGATAATTCATCGTCCGCCCTCCTTTCTATCTGCTCTCATTATTATATCTTATCTAAATATATTTTTACATTAAAACAATGGACATTGTTATTGTTATGTATCCAAAACTATATAATCAAAAAGACTCACTCTTTTAGAAGAATGAGTCTTTTAATTATAATATTAAACTGCCGTGCACCTTTCGTCGACTAGCTCCCATAAGCGTTACTTAAGCAGTTAGCTCAGTCCAGGCAACCCTGCGGCACATGGGGGTGTCCACTTAATGCTGCTTCCTTCCGGACCTGACATAGTTCATGGATTCCCATTGCGCAGGACCCGGACGTCAACACCACTTGCTTAAGGCAGACCCTACAGGACACTAGCCTCAGAAAGGAATTCAGCCTCGCTAGAGCGGATTGCGAGTACAGGGCACCGCTACCTCCCCGCTTAGCACGACAAACTTGATACCAAATTTTAATGTGTCATCTTGGACACAAACTAAGTATACTTATATTCAAACAAAAAAGCAATAATTATAAGCTGTTAATTTTTGTAATTTCTATTTCAGCCTTCTTCTTCTTCTTTTCAGCTTTCTTTTTTGTACGAAGTTCACGGAAGAAGTTAGTCAAAAGCTCTCCTGTTTCCTCCTTGAGCACTCCTGATACTACTTCAGATTGGTGATTAAACCGATCATCCTGAAGAAGATTCATAAAAGTACCAGCACAGCCTCCCTTAGGGTCACTTGCACCATATACTACCTTTTTAACTCTTGAGAGTATGATAGCACCTGAGCACATAGCACACGGTTCTAAAGTAACATAGAGCACTGCATTATCCAGCCTCCAGCTTCCTGTCTCTTTGCAAGCTATATCTATTGCCAGAAGCTCAGCATGAGCAATTGCAGTTTGCTCTGCCTCGCGCAAGTTATGCGCTTTTGCAATAACCTCTCCATCGAGTACAATAACAGCTCCTATTGGCACTTCCCCAATAGCTCCTGCTTTCTTTGCCTCCTCTATAGCTATCTGCATGAAATACCTATCATTTTTTTCTATTTCCACTTTTCATCACCCTGTGCATACTGTCATTTTTCTTGCCAACTGTAATTTATTTTCACAAAGTTACTTAAACTAATGTCATCATTCCTAATAACTCAATAAAGAGAGGTTACTATGAGCACTTCATCTAAGGCACTTTTAATAATTGATATGATTAATGACTTCCAATTTCAGCATGGAAAAGTTTTGGCTGAAAAAGCTGCTGCAATCGCAGAAAACATTTTTGCTTTAAAGAAATACTGTTATAAGTCCAATATTCCTGTAATCTATATCAATGACCATTATAGCTTATGGAAAGCAGATATAAACAGTATCATTGATTATTGTTCTAATGAATACAGCCACAACATCCTTGAGAAGATAGCACCACAAAAGGCAGATTACTTTTTAATAAAACCGAAGCATTCCGCCTTTTACGGCACTGCATTAAACACACTTCTCCATCAGCTTAAGGTGGATGAGCTTATCCTGACAGGCATTGCCGGCAATATTTGTGTCCTATTTACAGCTAATGATGCTTATATGCGAGAATACTCTATTATTGTTCCTGACAATGCCATCGCCTCTGTCGATGAAAAAGACAATGTTTATGCTTTAACAATGATGAAGAACGTAATGAAAGCAAAAATATTTAAGTATGAAAAAAATAATATCATGTCGTCCCCACTTCAAACATAAACTGCAATAAGTAATTTTAACAGCAGGAGGGGATTTCCCATGCAAATACATGTTGTGCAGGCAAACCAGTCATTGACAGGCATTGCTCAAGCTTATGGAACTACTGCAGCTAATATAGCAGAGGCAAATGAGTTGCCTAACCCTAATAAGCTCGTCATAGGTCAAGCATTAGTTATTCCAATTGTCGGGCGGTTTTATTGGGTGCAGCCAGGGGACAGCTTATGGTCTATCTCAAGGAGATTTGGCATTTCCTATCAACAGCTTGCCAGCGTCAACAGAATCTCGCCAAACAGTCCTTTAACAGTAGGTTACCGTTTATATATACCACAGCAAACTAAACGCGCAGGAGAGTTTAATGCATATGTTGAACCTAGAGGAACAACTGTAGCTCCTGTTCTTGAGTCTTCCGCAAGGGAAGCAGCACCTTATCTCACCTATCTCGCACCTTTCAGCTTCCAAGCGTTAAGAGATGGCAAGCTGAAGGAACCTTTACTTAATAATTTCCCTACTATTGCAGCAAATAATAATAATGTACTGATGATGGTTATCACAAATCAAGAGAATGACCAGTTCAGTGATGAGCTTGGCCGAATATTATTAAATGATCAAGCCATCCAGAATACCTTTTTAAATAATATTGTGTCAACAGCTAAAAAATATGGCTTTAGAGACATTCATTTTGATTTTGAGTTTTTGCGTCCTGCTGATCGGGAAGCTTATAATTCGTTTTTACGTAAAGCCAAAGCCCGTTTCTCACAGGAAGGCTGGCTGCTTTCCACTGCTCTAGCCCCTAAAACCAGCGCTGGGCAGAAAGGAAAATGGTATGAAGCTCATGATTACCGTGCTCACGGGCAAATTGTCGACTTTGTTGTAATAATGACATATGAGTGGGGCTACAGCGGCGGACCAGCTATGGCAGTATCTCCCATTGGCCCAGTGCGCAATGTCCTTGAATATGCCATTACCGAGATGCCCTCCAACAAAATAATGATGGGTCAAAACCTTTACGGGTATGATTGGACACTTCCATTTGTACAGGGTTCAGTCGCAAAAGCTTTAAGTCCTCAGAGCGCCATTCAACTGGCAGCTGACAATAATGTTGCTATCCTTTACGATACAAATGCACAGGCGCCTCACTTCAACTATACAGATGCACAAGGAAGGCAGCATGAAGTATGGTTTGAAGATGCTAGGTCTATACAGGCAAAATTTGATCTAGTAAAGGAATTGAATATCAGAGGTGTAAGTTATTGGAAGCTCGGACTATCGTTTCCGCAAAACTGGCTGCTCATATCAGATAACTTTAACGTCACAAAAAGATAACCACTACACTTCAAAGGCTGCCTCTTGTTAGGCAGCCTTTTTCCAGGAAATAATATGCACTTTTATTTAACACTAGTTAATGTCCATAACCGCTTTTCATGTGTTAAAATGACTTCATATGTCTTTTTTTATCATATTTTATAAATCAGGAGGGACAAGCATTGAACAATATCCCTTTTATTACAGTAGAAGGTCCTATTGGTGTTGGAAAAACTTCCTTAGCGAAGCTGCTTTCTGAACATTTTCAATATCATCTATTAAAGGAAATAGTCGAGGAAAACCCTTTTTTAGGTAAATTTTACGAGAACATTGATGAATGGAGCTTCCAAACGGAAATGTTCTTTTTATGTAATCGATACAAACAGCTTAATGATATTCAATCCCATTACTTGGACAAGAATATTCCCGTGGTAGCTGATTATCATATATTAAAGAATTTAATTTTCGCAAAGAGAACACTACAAGAGAAAGAACTAACAAAATATATACGTATATATGATGTTTTAACAGAGGATTTACCTGCGCCAAACATTATCATCTATCTACATGCTAGTTTAGATACTCTGATGGACCGTATCCAACAAAGGGATAGAGATATTGAAAAAAATATTAGCCCTCTTTATTTAGAGCAATTATCAACCGATTATCATGAAGTGATGGAGCAGTACCAAGAACAGCATCCTCATATCCCGGTGCTGTCATTCAATGGCGATACATTAGACTTTGTGAAAAATAAAGCTGATCTTGAAACTATTATAGATAAAGTGAAGCAAACATTAAAATTAGGAGCCTATACACATGAACCTACGCACGAAATATAATATTCCAAGCAATTCTGTAATTACAATTGCCGGAACAGTCGGTGTCGGCAAGTCCACATTGACTAATGCTCTTGCTGATGCACTTCAATTCCGCACATCTTTTGAAAAGGTAGATACGAACCCATATTTAGATAAATTTTATCAAGATTTCAGTAGATGGAGTTTCCATTTGCAGGTGTACTTCTTGGCAGAAAGGTTTAAAGAACAAAAGAAAATCTTTGAATATGGCGGAGGTTTTATTCAGGACCGTTCTATTTACGAAGATACAGGTATTTTCGCAAGAATGCATTATGAAAAAGGCACAATGTCTGAAACAGATTACGAAACATATACAAGCTTGTTCGATGCAATGGTAATGACACCATATTTCCCACATCCAGACTTGCTGATCTATTTAGAAGGTTCATTAGATGACATACTTACGAGAATTGACAAACGAGGACGGACTATGGAAAAAGAAACTCCTGTAGAGTATTGGCAAGAAATGCATACTCGCTATGAGAAGTGGATTGATTCCTTTAGTTCATGTCCAGTCTTGCGATTGAACATAAACGACTATGATGCAACAGAAGGAAGTTCTGCTATCGAACCGATAATTGAGAAGATATCTGTTATTCTTCAGCAAAAGAATCTTGTAAAAAGATAAAGAAGAGGATTATTCCTCTTCTTTTTTTATATAGGAAAACAAAAAAAGCCTGCTGTAAACAGCAGACTTTTATATCTCCAATATTTATGCGCGATATTAGTAAAATAACTATGGAGGAGGAAAGGGGATTCGAACCCCTGCGCGGTTTGACCCGCCTGTCGGTTTTCAAGACCGATCCCTTCAGCCGGACTTGGGTATTCCTCCATCAGACAGATAACAATATATCATATGTAGTTTTTACTGTCAACATTTATTCAATATTTATTCAATAAATATATAGAAGAAGCATTCGCTTCTTCTATATATTTTATAATGCCCAATTAATCAGCCTATAACCTCTCTATTTCCCATATATGGACGCAGTACTTCTGGAATCACTACACTGCCGTCCTCTTGCTGATAATTCTCTAATATTGCTGCCACTGTACGCCCTATTGCAAGGCCTGAACCATTAAGTGTATGAACATGCTCTGGCTTGCCTTTTGCTTCCCTGCGGAAACGGATGTTTGCTCTTCTTGCTTGGAATGCTTCAAAGTTACTGCAAGAAGAAATTTCTCGATATGAACCATAGCTTGGTATCCATACTTCAACATCATATTTTTTCGCTGCTGTAAAGCCTAAATCACCTGTGCACATGCTTAAAACACGATATGGCAGGCCTAATAGCTGTAATACTCGCTCTGCGTTTGCTGTCAGTTTTTCCAGCTCTTCGTAAGAATCTTCCGGTTTAACAAACTTAACCAATTCTACTTTATTAAATTGATGCTGTCTGATTAGCCCTCTTGTATCTCTTCCTGCAGACCCAGCTTCAGAGCGGAAGTTTGCACTGAAAGCAGCATATTTGATTGGCAGCTGATCACCATCTAATATTTCATCACGATGCAGGTTAGTTACAGGCACCTCAGATGTAGGGATTAGGAAGTAATCCTCTTTTTCAATCAAGAACGCATCTTCTTCAAATTTAGGAAGCTGCCCTGTTCCTGTTAAGCTTGCTCTATTGACTAAAAATGGAGGAATAACTTCCTTGTAGCCATGCTCTTCTGTATGAAGGTCGAGCATAAAGTTAAATAGTGCTCTTTCTAGTCTGGCACCAAGCCCTTTATAAAACACAAAACGGCTTCCAGTAACTTTTGCTGCTCTTTCGAAATCAAGTAAATCCAGCTCTGTCGCTACATCCCAATGTGGTTTCGGTTCAAAATCAAAATTTCTTACCTCTCCCCATTTTCTGATCTCTACATTATCATCCTCTGTTTCACCAACAGGTACACTTTCATGGGGAAGGTTTGGTATTCCGAGCATAATTGCCTGCAGTCTCTCTTCAACCTGGCGAAGCTCATCATCAAATCCTTTAATTTTGTCACCAACTTCACGCATTTCCAAAATTAAAGATTCAGCATCCTTCTTTTCACGCTTAAGTGCAGCAACTTGTTGGGATACCTCATTTCTTCTGCTTTTTAGTTGTTCTGTTTCTACAATCAGCTCTCTTCTTCTTGTGTCAAGCTCCTCAAAATGATCCAATTCAGACAGATCTTCGCCTCGATGCTGAAGCTGTTCTTTTACAAATTCAAAATTAGCACGTACAAACTTAATATCAAGCATGTATTCTTCCTCCTTGCTTTTTTAGCTATATGCTCTAAACGATAAACCCTTTAGCAGAACACAAAAAACTCCCGTCCCCAAAAAAGGGACGAGAGTTACCCGCGTTGCCACCCTAGTTGAAAGCAAATATGCTTTCCACCTTAAATACATAACGGTTTTTAGCCGAAAACAATTACTTGCCATCTTACATGGCTTTCCTTGTTTTTACTCTAGGATGGATTCACAGGCTTTATTCACCGATTCACACCAGCCATCGGCTCTCTTTAGAATAATGTATTCCTGCTACTGATTCCTATCAGTGTAGATGTCATATAAAAGTTTTTTTCATCGTACTATAATTATGAACAAAGTTCAACCACTATATGCAAATTAGTTCTTTTTTGATTCATCTACCATAGAAATGAAATACCCTGTCAACCGGTGATCTTGTGTCAGCTCTGGATGGAAGGAACAACCAAGAAATTGTCCTTCTCTCGCTGCTACAATCCTGCCGTTATGCTTAGCAAGTACTTCCACATTCTCACCTGCACTTACAATATGCGGTGCTCTTATAAATACAGCAGTGAAATCCTCAGCTACATTAGCTATATCCAAATTTGCTTCAAAACTGTCCACTTGACGGCCGAAAGAATTTCTTTCCACATGAACATCCATAACGCCGATATGGGGCTCTTTATAACCTTCAATTGATTTTGCTAAAAGGATTAAGCCTGCACATGTCCCAAACATCGGTTTTCCTGATTCAGCAAACTTCTTTAAAGGCTTCATAAAATCATACTTATCAATAAGTCGACGCATTGTTGTGCTTTCGCCGCCTGGAATAATCAAACCGTCAACCTCGTTCAGTTCTTCTTTATTTTTCACAAGAACTGCCGTTGCTCCATTAGCTTCTATTGCATTCATATGTTCTCTAACAGCTCCCTGAAGGCCAAGAACACCTACTTTTATATCTGTCATAGTTTTATCTCCTTATTACCAGCTATGCTCCTTCATGTACGCTTCTGGTCCCCAAACTTACAATCTCATCGCCAAATAGCTGTAATCAGTTTTTTTCAGATCTTCATCTTGGTAATGTTCTAAGGCTTTAGCGAATTTTTATATATTCTGTGTTAATAACATCCCGAACTACAATGTACTTATGGTTATCTGCCAGTTTCTCCGTAGCTATAATCATTCAAAGCCCCCTATTTCCGCCTTCTATTCGCAGAGCCTGCTTAATTGACCAAAAGAATATGAGTTGTATTGTATAAATTTCCCTAATGAAAATAAACAATAAAAAATGGTTCCTGTCAAGACAGGAACCATTTCTTTTCTTATTAAAACCATCCTTTTACTGTGGATGAAACACTATCCCAAATATTTGCAAAGAATGAACCTACGCCACGCATTGCTAATACGAACCAGTTTGCTTTTTCAACTGTTTCGGCAGCAACAACATCAACGCTTGCCTTTTCTGATCCATCACTAGTTAAGAACGGAACTGCTTTTCCATCCTTTGTCTCTAAAGTAATATAACCAACCTTATCACCTTTTTTGACTGGAGCTGCCAGTTCACCCTTGCTGTTTAACTTTTTGTCATCCAATACTAGCTTTGCCACATAGTTTTCTTTATCTTCTTTTTTAATCACTAAATTAACAGCATCGCTTGTTTGAATTTTTACAGAGTCTTCTTTACCTTTTGTTACTTTAACAGATTCGTTTCCCTTTACTGTGTAACCCGCAGGAAGAATCTCTTCTGTGCTGAAATTGTTAAAGCCATAATTCAACAGTTTAGTTGCGTCTGTGAAACGGCTGTTTTTCGTTTCGCTCTTCATAATTACTGCAATAACACGTTGATCTCCGCGTTTAGCTGTTGCAGTTACATTGTAGCCTGCATAATCTGTAGAACCTGTTTTAAGACCATCTGCTCCTTCATATCCAAACACCAAAGAAGGCAACAGCCAGTTAAAGTTATCATATGTTCTACCATCACGGAATTTTAGCCTTGGCATGCCAGATGTCTCCAGCACTTCAGGGTAATCATTCAGCAAGTGATAAGCAAGTGATGCAACAGTTTTCGCAGACATCTCATTTTCATCTGTTTCACTGCCTGCAGGGTGATTGCCCAATAAGTCGCTGTTATTTAATCCAGATGAGTTTACAAACTTATAATCTTTAAGCCCGAGCTCCTCTGCCTTTTCATTCATAACATTAATATAGTTTTTTTCTGTTCCAGCAATTAGTTCAGCCAATGCTACTGTCGCAGCATTGCCAGAAAATATACCCATCGCTTGGTAAAGCTCTTTTACAGTGTATTCTTCCCCCTCTGTCAATCCTATGTTAGAAAGACCAGGAGCACCAGATAAACGGTGAATATAATTATTTATTTTAACCTTTTGATCCCAGCTAATTTTTCCTTCTTTTATTGCTTCAAGGACAATATATTCTGTCATCATTTTTGACATGGATGCTACACCCATTAGTTTATCTGCGTTCTTTTCGTATAATATTTCCCCCGTGGCAGCATCAACTAGTATAGCTGCACCAGCTTCCAATCCTAAAGTATCCTCATTCTCAGCTGCCTTTGCTTGTTGCGGTAGACCTGCAGCAACGGTGCTCACGAAAAGCACGGCCATAAGTACATACAGCGTCCACTTTTTTAATTGCATCAATGATAAAACCTCCAACACATTATTATTATCTATTAAACTTTAAATTATTTTTTTAAATTAAGAATTTCCCTTGTACAGTTTACCATAAAAAAAACAAAAAAAATAGACGGTGATAGAGTTCACCATCTATTGTAATATTCCGTAACAATTGCAAAACTACTTAAGAAATAGAGTAGTTTGGAGCTTCTTTTGTAATTTGGACATCATGCGGATGGCTTTCTCTTAAACCAGCTCCTGTCATTTTTACAAATTGTGTATTTTCTCTCAAATCAAGAAGATCTTTCGCACCACAATATCCCATACCAGAACGGATACCGCCTACTAGCTGATAAATTGTATCAGAAAGAGGTCCTTTATATGGAAGTCGCCCTTCAATACCTTCTGGAACAAACTTTTTGTTATCTTCTTGGAAGTAGCGGTCTTTAGAACCTTTTTCCATTGCTGATACAGAACCCATACCTCTGTATACTTTAAAGCGTCTGCCTTGGAATATTTCCGTTTCTCCAGGGCTTTCAGATACCCCAGCAAGAAGGCTTCCCAACATAACAGCATGTCCGCCAGCAGCCAGTGCTTTTACGATATCTCCTGAATATTTAATTCCTCCGTCAGCAATGATTGCTTTACCGTGTTTTCTAGCTTCTGTTGCACAATCATAAACTGCCGTAATTTGTGGAACACCAACACCTGCAACAACCCTAGTCGTACAGATTGATCCTGGTCCGATTCCTACCTTCACCACATCTGCTCCTGCTTCTATAAGTGCTCTTGTACCTTCAGCAGTAGCTACATTCCCAGCGATAATAGTTAAATCAGGGAAAGCATTCCTTATATCTCTAATACCGTCTAGAACACCTTTAGAATGTCCATGAGCAGTATCAATAACGATAGCATCTACTTGGGACTTAACTAAAAGCTCAACCCTTTTAATAGCATCGCTCGTTACGCCTACAGCAGCACCTACAAGCAATCTACCTTGTGCATCTTTAGCAGAGTTAGGGAACTCAATAACCTTTTCAATATCTTTAATTGTAATAAGGCCTTTCAAAACTCCCTCTTCATTGATAAGAGGCAGCTTTTCAATTTTATGTCTTTGCAGAATTTTTTCTGCTTCCTCTAACGTTGTACCTACTGGAGCCGTTACTAAGTTGTCCTTAGTCATTACATCACTAATTTTAATGGAAAAGTCTTCAATGAAACGAAGGTCTCTGTTTGTTATGATACCTACAAGTTTTTGCTCATCATGGTTATTAACGATAGGTACACCTGAAATGCGATATTTTGACATCAGATGTTCTGCATCAAATACTTGATGGTCTGGAGTTAGAAAAAATGGATCAGTAATTACACCACTCTCAGAGCGTTTAACTTTATCTACTTGCTCAGCTTGCTGTTCAATTGACATATTTTTGTGAATGATTCCCATTCCGCCTTGTCTAGCGATTGAGATTGCCATTTCAGCCTCTGTTACAGTATCCATACCCGCACTAATCAATGGGATATTTAATTTTAAATTAGACGCCAATTCTACTTTTAAGCTTACATCTCTTGGCAATACTTCTGATTTGGCAGGTATCAATAAAACATCATCAAAGGTTAAACCTTCTTTAGCAAATTTACTTTCCCACATTTTAACGCCTCCATTTAGTAAAAAAATATTATTAGTAGGTTATCAATTGGACAAAATACTGTCAAGGTTAGTTCAATAAGTTTCATTTTTCAAAAAATTCAGGAGGCAAACATATGTACAGTTCTTATAAGGACTGGGACTCGTTTAGCTGCTTTTTTTCCGCAGAATATTCCCAGCTTTTTCTAAAAAAATGCTATAAATTACTACATACCAGTGATGTCGATACGAAGAGCTATCAAAACTGCTATCCATTTATTTATTTTCTTGAGCATGGTAAGCTCTATTATCAACAAGCCCTAAACTCACCAATAAATATCCAGCCAGTTTTACTTTTTTACGGGTTTGTTCATCTAATAAAAGCTTGTCTCCTTACAATAGATCCTGCCTATCCAAGCAGTACCTCTGTACTAGCTCATGGTGTCTCAACAAGAAAAAGAAAAAAACAACAATACTTATTTTTTAAGGATGAAATAAAAATTCAAAAAAACGGATTATTTGCATGTATGTCGGAGAATATGTTTCAGCTTCCTTCAATTGAAGGAGAGAAGTTTAATATGGGTGAACTATTAAAACAAATACCTGAACTTAATGACTTATTCCATATATTCACAGGAAGTCCAACCTTTTTGCCGGTTACCCTTTCCAGTACAGAAGCAACCATCCCTTCTAAAGTGCTAGATAGTTACTTTATGAGTCAAGGCCGTTTTCAGCAGTACTTAGAAGACCAGTTAGGAATTCCTATTAAGGGGATAAGCACGAATAAAACTAGTCTTAATATTTCTTTTTCAGATAGCTTGCAGCCGGCTGCCCCGTTCTACTTCCATGTAACGGATGCTCAATACTATATTCCGGTAGAAAAACGCAGTGTACAGTTGCCTGAAATTCTTGTGCATTATTTATTATTATATAATTTGAGCATGATTGCCAGGTATGAAATAGAGTGGTGGAGTGAACTGATGAAGACGATGCCTAATCAAGATTATCCATATATTGAATCCTTTTTATCAATAGCTGCCAAAAAGGGGCCGCAGCTTATCTTTCAATTTTTAGCAAACAAAATGTAGCTTAGATTTCCTAATAAAACAAAAAGCACCTAGTTAAACTAGATGCTTTTTTTAAAGTGCCTGGCGACGTCCTACTCTCACAGGGGGAGAGCCCCCAACTACCATCGGCGCTGAGAAGCTTAACTTCCGTGTTCGGTATGGGAACGGGTGTGACCTTCTCGCTATCGCCACCAGACTATTATGTTTTTATGAGTTGTTCTCTCAAAACTAAATCATCTTCGAAGAAAAACAAGAACCAAGCAATCATTCATGTCCAGCTGCAGAAGCCAAAGCTTCTTCCGCTTTCCTATTTTAGTTAAGTCCTCG
Source organism: Niallia sp. Man26 (assembly GCF_022049065.2). NCBI lineage: Bacteria > Bacillati > Bacillota > Bacilli > Caryophanales > Bacillaceae > Niallia > Niallia sp. Man26. The sequence continues at coordinate 15,520 of NZ_CP095743.1, read as the reverse complement.
ATCTATTAGTATTTGTCAGCTCCACGTGTCACCACGCTTCCACCTCAAACCTATCAACCTGATCATCTTTCAGGGATCTTACTAGCTTACGCTATGGGAAATCTCATCTTGAGGGGGGCTTCATGCTTAGATGCTTTCAGCACTTATCCCTTCCGCACATAGCTACCCAGCTATGCCTTTGGCAAGACAACTGGTACACCAGCGGTGCGTCCATCCCGGTCCTCTCGTACTAAGGACAGCTCCTCTCAAATTTCCTACGCCCACGACGGATAGGGACCGAACTGTCTCACGACGTTCTGAACCCAGCTCGCGTACCGCTTTAATGGGCGAACAGCCCAACCCTTGGGACCGACTACAGCCCCAGGATGCGATGAGCCGACATCGAGGTGCCAAACCTCCCCGTCGATGTGGACTCTTGGGGGAGATAAGCCTGTTATCCCCGGGGTAGCTTTTATCCGTTGAGCGATGGCCCTTCCATGCGGAACCACCGGATCACTAAGCCCGACTTTCGTCCCTGCTC